>DATNNY010000447.1:0-26794 GCA_035601635.1 Pyrinomonadaceae bacterium | reverse complement strand
GAAGGACGCCGCGCTCGCCCCCGAAACGGCGTCCTCCCTCGTACGCGTCTCGGCCGAAGATCGGTCGCCGCGTCATCCTGAGCTTTTCTTTTCCTTCGACCGATGCCGGTTTTCGTTCAGCTTCCTTTCGGCCACACGCATCGACCATAGGCTCGCCTGCTCAAGTTCCTGCGCCACACGGTCGGGATTTCGCTTTATCTCCCGCTCTCGAAGCTTGCCGTAGTCCGTTATGGTCAGCCAGCCTCTTGGTTGGCGTCGAAATAGCCGCCACACTAGTTTCGTCCTCTTGAAAAGTAAGAAAGGACGCCGTGCTCGCCCCCGAAACGGCGTCCCTTCTTCGTCCGCGGTTACCGTCCCGACGGCATGACCGCGTTCCCTAGGCCGAGTCAGCTCGAATTCCCTGCTCGGCTGAATTAATCGATCCTGCAGTGGCCGCAAACGTCCGGCGAAAGGACCCTCTAATTAAGTTCAAGACGTCATGCGCCAGAAAAGGCTTGAAGAGAATCGGAAAATTTCGGTCGGCGCAAATTGTCAGTTCATCGTCTGAGAGACCGCCGCCCGTCATGATGACGATTCTGGCTTCCGGGGCATGCGCCTGAAACTCCAGGCCCAGTTTCAGCCCGTCATCATCGCCCAACAGATAGTCAAGCAGAACGGCGCCGGGCCGCAGTGTGTGAAAGAGCCGGCGGGCCTGCCCTGCGTTTTCCGCGATCAGCATCTCCCATCCCGCTTCTTTCAATTCAGTCGCCAGAAAGAGCAGAAGATCATGATTGTCATCCGCGATCAGGATAGTCGGCCGCTGCGGCGCCGCGGCGCTCCTGCCTACCTCGCGAATAGTCAATTGCTCGCCGTTGTCGCTGAGGGCGACCTGCACGATCGCGCTGGGATTGATTTCAGCGCGCGTCACCATGGTCGCCAGAGGTTGGGTCAGTTGCCGGTGAATCGTGCGCTTCAGTTCTCGAGCTCCGAACTCCTCACTGACTCCACGCGCCAAAAGAAAATTGCGAGCTTCCGGCAGAACCTCGATGGTGAAGCAGTTTTGCCCGAGCCGCGAGTTAACGTGTTGCTGTAACCCTTTGATATCGTGATCGAGAATTGTCTCCATCGATTCGAGACCCAGCGGTTGGTAAGTAACCACCGCGTCGATGCGATTAACGAACTCAGGCGAGAACCGTTTGCGCACGGCCCCCAAAGCGATGCCTTCAAGTTTGGCAGTGAGGTCCGCGCGCGGCCTGGGGGAGGACGTCTGAAAACCAATATCGGGACCGATTACCTTGAGCATCTCGCGCGCGCCCAGATTGCTGGTGAAAAAGATCAAACTCTTCTCGAAGTTAACGATCGAATTATCACCCAGCCGCAGGATTCCTTTATCCAGAATGCCCAGCAGCAGTTTGGTCATCGAATGGGCGGCCTTTTCAATTTCGTCAAATAGCACCAACGCGAGATCGGATTCCGGGCTGGTCGCGTCCGCCAGTGTTTGCTGCGTCAGCATGGGCACGGTCTCGCGATGGCCGAGATAGCCGGGCGGTGCGCCGATCAGCTTGGCCATCTCGTGCTCCAACTGGAATTCGCCGCAATCGATCTTTACGATTTTCTTCTCGCTGCCATGCAACAGTTCAGCGATCGCCTCGACTGTTTTTGTTTTGCCGGTGCCGGTGGGACCCAACAGGAGAAAGACTCCGGCCGGCCGTCCTTCGGGCGCGAGGCCCGATTGATACATGTAAACGTAAGGTACGATCGCCTTAGTCGCCGCCGACTGGCCCACCACTTTTTGCGATAGGAGAGTGATCAGATCACTTGAGGCCACCAGCGGGGGCGCGTTCAGGGGTCGTGGATCGACGTCCTCAATCATTGGCTATCCTCTGAGCAAATGCACCCGTGGGTGCTTCTCGACCTGAGACTTCGAGCACGGCATTGCTCTGTTGGTTCAACCAGGGAGCTAAGGAAGAGGCAACCTTGCGAAGGTGGTCTATTCGCTTCAGCACTCGTGGCTCTTAGGGCGATTTGAGTTTTCCAGAGCCGAGATAATGGAAACACTATGGGCGATCAGATGACGGATTACGATCAACCTCGCTAGCCAATTTGACTGTCGCCCTCCTGTCTCGGCTTTCGGAAAGTTGATTCTTTAAAGACGGGCCGCAGTCGCGGGATAAGGAGATCAAATTCCGTTGGTGCACAGTATGCTCTTGCAAGAGCTAGTACAATTAGGCAAAACCTGATTTGTAGTAGGGCAATTCCTGAGCGTGTTTGCGGACTATTGCGACAGCGAGAGTGCGGCTCAGAGACTTAGAGATGAGCAAGACATTATGCAGACCCTTACCATCGTCGAACCAGCAAAAATATTTTGTCGTAAGGTCGGCGAAAGGAAGGCAGAAAGAAATGCAATACAAAGATACTTAACAGCGGAACGTCTCTGGGTCGGCCGGATCCATTTCCGCGCGGGAAATCCTCGTCGCGAAATTCCCGCACACTACCGGCGCCTCTTATTCAACTCTTATCAAGCCCACTTTGATCGCGAAACGCACCAGGCTGGCAACGTCGTGAATATTAAGGCGCTCCATCAATTGGGCCCGGTGCGATTCAACAGTCTTCGCACTAATGTTCAGGCGGCGACCGATATCTTTGGTGTTCAGGCCTTCAGCAATCAGGGTCAATATCTCGCGCTGGCGGGGAGTAAGCCGGGCCAGACGATGTTCGATTCGCCCGCGGCTGTATTCCAGCAAAGTCCTCCTTGAGACCTCGTCTGAAACGTAAATTTCGCCGCGGCTGACAGTTTCAATTGCCACCTGAAGCTCATTAGCCGCCGCGCTCTTGGGCAGAAACCCGGCCGCGCCCGCACGCAGGGCTTGCATGGCATATTCGGCCTCGTCATGCACCGTCAGGATAATCACGCGAACATTGGGTAAGTGCTTTCTACTTTCCGCTAACACCTCAAGGCCACTTAGCCCCGGCATAGTCACGTCCAGCAGCACCACGTCGGGTTTTAGTTCTTTAATCAGTCGCAGGGCCTCACCACCCTCGCCAGTCTCGGCGATTACGCTCACGTCATCGATTTTCTCGACCAGCGCACGAATGCCCGCCCGTACCAACGCGTGATCGTCGGCAATTAACGCCCGAATGGGTTTCATTTTATGACTAGTTCAACTGTCTCACTCGGGAAGTATCAGGCCCAGTGAGGTATCATTTCACTCACAGAATGAGACCGGCAAAGACGTCTGGGGGGTTCGATAAATTATAGGCAACAAAAAATCGTAGAGTCATCCGGTGCGCACATCATTGCAGGAAGCTCCGAATCCAACAATCAGGGATTACCTGAGTTCGACCACGGAATCTTCCTAAGGACCCGCAAGTCTGTGGCGGTAACAAGATCATGTTTCTTATGAGACTAATCGTCGGTAGGAAGATTGATGGGGAAACCGTCTCTGGATTCTATTCTCGGGTTTGGTTCTTACCTGCTAAGGGCTAGCCGATCTGGAATCAGTAACCTGGAATCGATCAGAGCCGTGAAGAAGATAGTCTGCGCCAATCTTGATCCGCCGACTAAAATCTGCTCGAATTTGACGATCCCGACTGCTAGTTTCGCCTCAGGGGGAAAGCCGCCCGGACTCGCGTCCCGCGTCCCAATCCTGAGTCAATTTTGATATACCCACCGACCGCGAGGGCCCGCTCTTCCATGCCGAGTAATCCCAGGGCCGACGCCGCCTGCGCATTCTTCCTCAGTTTATCGAGGTCAAAACCAACTCCGTCGTCTATAACGGTCAGCAACATTTTTTCGCGCGAACGCTCAAGCTGCACGGACACACTACTCGCTTGTGCATGCCGGGCCACATTGGTCAAGGCCGCCTGCGCTATTCTGAAACATGCAGTCTCGAGTTCCCGTGGCAGCCGGCCGCCGTCCTGAAAACCATCGAGCACTTCAGCAATGATTCCCGTGCGCTGTGCGTATCGATCCACGTACCACCGCAGCGCCGCGCTAAGACCGAGATCGTCGAGCAGCGAAGGACGCAAATCGATCGATAGCTCGCGCACGCGACCGAGTGCTTCGTCGACAATGGCGACGCTTTCTTCAAGTTGAGAAAGATCGGCTCCGCCGGAACGCTGGATCGACTGCAGGTTGATTCTCACCGCGGTCAGGACCTGGCCAATCTCGTCGTGCAACTCGCGCGCTAGACTTTGGCGCTCGGCTTCCTGCGCTTCCATCAAGCGCCGAGAATACATCTGCAGAACTTCCTGCGCACGTTTGCGATCTGAAATGTCCCGCGCCGTACCCTGGACCCCGATGGGTTTGCCATTCTCATAAATCAAACGGCTAACAACTTCCACCGGCACCCGACGCCGGTCCTTGGTGACCAGTTCTATTTCGTAAGCAGTCTCGACTTCGATATCCAACTTCTTACAGAGATTTCGGCGCACCTGTTTCAGGTCTTTCGGGGAGACAAAGTTCGAAAAGTGTTTCCCAATGATCTCGTCGCGCGGGTAACCGGACAGCTTTTCGGCGGCGTCGTTCATCGAAACATAGCGGCCGCTGAGATCGTGAATATAAATGGCGTCCTTGGCATTCTCGAATAATTCTCGATAACGTTCTTCGCTTTCGCGCAAAGCTTTTTCCGCGCGCTTGCGACCGCTAATGTCCCGCACCACTGCAAGGCGATAGTCCCTCTCGAGCCTCACTAACTTTACGTTAACCTCTACCGGGAAGGTCGTCCCGTCTTTGCGGAGATGAAGACTTTCCAAAGTCGCGAAACCTGATTCTTTCATCTCCACCTCCTGACGCGCGATGGCCGCGGGATCGATCAAAGGATCGATGTCAAATATGGTGAGCGAAAGAAACTCTTCACGGCTGTAGCCAAGAGATCGATAGGCGCTCTCGTTGCAGTCGATGAAGCGAAGGGTATTCGGATCGATCACCTCGATGGCGTCGTTGGATTGATCGATCAAGTTACGAAACAACTGCAGCGATTCCTCCGCGCGTCGTTGTTCTGTGATGTCGCGCGCCACGCCGCGCACAACGGGTACGGCCACTCCTTCGGTGCGCAGAGAATTGTAATATTCCCACACGCGGCGTTCGCCGGAACGGGTTTGCACGAGCATTATCCCGCGGGTGGCGCCATCCTTGCGCACTCTCGCCATATACTCCTCAAACTGATGGCGGACTTCAGGGACCAGAATGTCCCGAATGTTTCCTTGTCCGATGAACTCATGCGGATCATACCCAAGCAACTGGATCGCCGCGCGATTCGCTGAAAGTATTTTCCCGGTCAGGTCGTGAGTGCAGATAAACTCGCGGCTGTTCTCAACCAGATCGCGATAGCGTCCTTCGCTTTCGCGCAGTTCTTCCTGAGCCAGCTTGCGTTCATTTATGTCCTGCGCTGTCCCTTCGTAGTAGACGACTCGTCCCCGCTCGTCACGCACCGCGCGGGCATTAACCGAAATCCAAATCTTACTGCCATCCTTGCGAAATACTTGATGTTCAAATTCCCGCACAGCTCCATGATCCTCGAGCAGTCGCCGGAATTCATTGCGGCGCTCCGGATCGACATAAGTGTCGCGGGTGATGTCCCTGCGGCTGCAAATCAATTCTTCCGGAGAATCAAACCCAAGCATCCGCGCGAGAGCGGGATTGGAATCGAGGTACTGGCCGTCGGGAGTAGTTTGAAAGATGCCCTCTCGGGCATTGTCAAAGATGTCGCGGTACTTCTGCTCGGCTTCTCTTCTCGCCGTTTCAGCCTGCTCCCGCTCGGTCACGTCTTGTGCCGTCCCGAACATCCTGATCAGATTTCCACTGTCATCAGTGACAACGTGGCCCCGCGAGTGGATTATTCGTTCGGTGCCATCCGGGCGAATAATGCGGAACGAAAAGTTGTAGGATTCCTTATTTGTGATTGAACGCTGAATCGAATTCTTGACGATCTCTCTGTCGTCGGGATGAACACACTCTGAAAGTGTCGTGTCGAGATCTGGAGCCGGCCGGTTACGATCGAGACCGAATATGCGATACAGCTCATCGGACCAGGTGCGATCATCGCTTTCCATATCCCAGTTCCAGCTGCCTAGGTTTGCCAGGCGTTGGGCCTCGGCCAACTGGCTCATTAGCTGATCCCGGCCCCGACGCTCCTTAACAAAGAGAGCGTCCGGGTTTTCTTCAACGTCCGTGTGCAACAGACTTTGACTCCGGCGCGACTCCCCTTCCGCGCGCCCCGTGGGGTCATTACCGGCCGTCGTCTCTGGCGCGGGAAAGTCACGAGCAAGGGCGTCCAACTCGTTTCCGTTTTCGTCTTTCATAGTTAGATACGTCCAAGAAGGTAACAATTTGAAAGCGCCTAACCAGCGGCCGGCGCCGCCAGAAAAGCATGAGGCAAGCTTCCACGCCCCTTACCGAGTTCGCGAGAGCTGCGTCAAAAGGCGAGAGGTTCGATCGGTGGCCTCTGGGAACACTGAAAAATCAGGGCGATGGTGTCCGAAAACGCCTCAACAACGAGGACCTTGAGTCTTGGCGTGGATTCTAATGCCGACAGTGATGTGGCGCAACCTCTGAGCGCCTGAGTTGTGTCGGCGCATCCGCCCTATCGTTACCCCGCGGAAGGGCAAGTTCGTTGACGATGTCATGTTATCGATAGCCCTGGATTCCGTCTCTGCTTCGCTGATGCGGATGTCCTGGCACGCGTCGTGCACCTACCCGTAAAGCCGCGTTGCCTGCTCAAAGTCAGGCCGAGTGCGGTGCAATGCATCGGGCATTTCGCCCCTCAAGACCCATCCTACCGTACTCGGTCAATGCTGCGGAGACCTAATGGAAACCAAAATAATAGTTCTCGGAATAATTTTGTTTAGCTTCGCTATTTTTTCCGCCGCCCCCGCCGTCGGCCGTGTGTCGCTCCAGATCCAAAATGCCACCGAGAAGAAAGCCGAAGAAGATCGGCAACAACCCGCTGCAGAGAAAGTCTCAGAAACGCCGGAGCCAAAGCCACAACCAACGCCCGAGACGTCGGCGAAGAAGAAACTGTCTTTTGCTTACAGTGGCGAGATCACGAACTATGTTGTTTCAGAGTCTCATGCTTTCTTCGGCGAAAGTTCAAGACACTGGCTGGAGACAAGTCTGCGGCTGGACGGAACAGTTCGTTACCGGCACTTCACTGCGGGCGTCAGCGGCCTCGGCGTCAAAACTACCGGGCACGACTCGTACGGCACGGGCACGATTCCATCCGGAGCGCCACTGGGCGCAAGGCCACCCAGCGCATATCCCAGTTTTTATCTCGACCAGGCTTACGTTCAACTCGACCGCATCGGCGGTCTCCCGCTGAAGGCTACCCTGGGCAGACAACACATAACCATCGGTTCGCAGTTTCTCATCGGCGACGGAGTCTATGACGGCTTTTCGACAAAGACGCAGCAGGGCGTCTTTCACAGCCCGCGCAAAGGTTTCGACGCACTACGGGTCGAGTGGGATGTGAAGAAGACCCACTTCGATTCTTTCATCTACCGGGTTGATCCCACGTGGGACGGTGGCGGCAGGCGCGACGGACTCATGGGAGGCCTCGATGTCTCGCGCACCTTCAAGCAAACAAAAGGGAGCTATGCTGTCGGACTTTTTTATCGCTCATCCCGCTCTAATCTCGACAACAACATGGCGGTCTTTGACGTGCGCGGTGAACAACCTCTCAGAGTGGCCAAGGGTGTGACGTTGAGCGGCGAGTTCGCCTGGGAGTTTGCGGGCAGATGCCGGAACGCCGCTTACTGCACGACCATCGGGCAGAAGATGAACGAGCAATCATGGCACGGCGAGCTTGGCTATGAAGCGAAGTCGAGGCGATTCCACCCTTTCGCGGAAGCGGGCTACGTTTTCTATTCGAAAGACTTCACCCCGATTGCGACCGGCTTTTCCGACTGGGGCAAATGGTATCTGGGAAACCAGATTGATTGGATCATCTTCGGGACGAACACGAAAATCATCCGCGCGCAGGCTGGTTTCTGGCCTGCTTCGACGATCAAACTCCGCGCGCTCTTTCACAACACCCGGCAGGTCGAGAACACCGGCACTAGCACCGGCGGCAGCCTCGCCAACGAAGTGAGCTTCATCGGCGAGTGGTATCCGCACGACAACCTCTGGTTCAACGTGAGCCTGGGCCATTCCCGGCCGGGACCGGCGCTGGCGGCCTCAGGGCTGGGCAATCCTTTCGCGTTTCTCAATACGGGAGCGGCGCCGTTGGGGACAAGAGATTCTTTGGACGTGGTGTTCGCTACCAGTTGGCGTTTCTAAAATTATCTTGAAACAGAAAGTCTGATGAGAAAGAAAATACTAATTCCACTAGGTTTGGCGTTGCTTGGCTTCACGGCTGTCTGGCAATTTGCGTTAGCTCCACGCTGGACTCAGCGCATTCCCACAGGCTGGAGTTGGAAGACAGACTATATAGGCTTTCAAACTTATGCCGATCCTCAAACCGGAAAGATACCGGAGAAAGATGTCTCAACCACTTACAGTCAATCCATCAAAATTGTTCCCGACTCAGAGCAGCCTGGCCTGGTGGAACTTGACAGTAACTACTCAATAAATGACATCACGAGCGGCCAGGTCTCCTGGGAGTATAAATATCTTGCCCCGGTTAATCCGCAAACCGGGGAGCATCTCAAGCCAGAGTATCGCGGCGACTATTTTGTGTTTCCGCGCAATGTTGAAAAGAAAATTTACAAGCTACGGTTTTCGTATCTCAAGGGCGTACCAGTCGCCTTCCAAAACGAGGTTGAGGTTGAAGGTCTTAATACTTATCTCTTCGCCTATCGCGGACGTGGCGAATACACGGAGTCTTACGCCGGAACGGACAAGTATGAGGGAACAAAAGTAAAATCGGGACAGGAAATCAAGTGTTCCGACGACCAATATTTCTTTAAGATTTGGGTTGAGCCGTTGACGGGGGCGACAATCAAAATCGAAGAAGGCTGTCACTCGGGAGATTATGTCTATGACGTCGCCACCGGCGCGCAGCATGAGGCGCTTTCCCGTTGGGACGGAGTCACTGCCGGTGATGATGTCATCGATCAGGTAAAGAGCGCCGGGGTGGAACGTTCAAGGCTGCTCTGGATTAATCGTTACCTTCCGTCAATGTTTTTACTGGCAGTACTCTTGTGTTTCGTATCTGCCTGGCTCCCGCTGAATTTCCCAAAAATTAAGTTGCCTCAGCTGCGATCTTCTCTCGCAGCGAAGTGGATAATCCTTCAAATAGTCGGCCTTGGAATCGTCTTGTGTCTCGCCGGAATTTATCAATATCGAACCATGCGCGAAACGGCGGACAGAAATATTGAGGATTCGGGTTATGCCGTCAGCCAGGCGATCAAAGAGATGCTGGCTGAAAACCCGGACTTCTTCAACTCTCCGACGCTCCAATCCTCAATGCTCCGATTGACGGGGAAGATTGCCAATATCAAGCACGTTACCCTGACAGAAAAGTCGCGTCAGGCGATCGTAAATATAGACAGCGATCCGAGTACGGTGGAGGCGCTGATAGACGTCAACACTCTAAACGAATTGTTTCAGGAGGGCGGCGATAGAAGCTCCACCTATACAACCAGCGAAGGAAACTTTTTGCGGTCGAGCTACTCGATCGAGGGACGCTATGATGCCACGCGCAAAACCAACGTCGCCGGCGTGTTGACGATGGATTTCGCTCTCTCGAACGTGGAACAAAACGTCGGCGCGGCGTTCATCAAAACGATGGAGGTTTTGGCTGTCTTTCTCTTTTTGTTCTGGCTTCTTCAGTATGTCTTCGTGCGGCGCGGCTTTCTCCGTTGGCTGCGTCTGCTGACCGCAACCGCCGAGCATTTCGGGCACGGCGATTTCTCCGCACGGGCTGACATTCCAACCGGCGACGAACTCGGCCAACTGGGGAAGGCTTTCAATCAGATGGCGATCGAGGTCCAGCACTCCGATTCAGCCTTAAAGATGGAAATTGTCGAGCGCTCGCGGATAGAAACCAGGTTGCGGATGGCAACGAACGCGCTCGACGCGTTGCAGGACGGCGTCTTCATGTTCGATCCCGAAACGCTGCGCTACGCGTACGTCAACGAGGGTGCGATCCGGCAGACGGGCTATAGCAAAGATGAGTTGCTCACAATGACGCCTGTTGATATTAAGCCGAGGTTCGATGGAAAGGGTTATCGCGACCTGATCGCGCCGGTCATTGCCGGGACAGTTGACGCTCTCCCGTTTACGACGGTTCATCGCAACAAGAGCGGCCAGGAAGTTCCGGTCGAAATAATCCTTCAATACGTCGCGGCGGAAAACGGACAACATATCGTCGTCGCAATGGTGCGCGACATCACTGAGCGCATCAGGGCCGAAAAGCAATTGGTCGAGAGCGAGGAGAGATATCGCGACTTGTTCGATAATGCCCAGGATGCCATCTACGTCCACGATCTCCAGGGTACATACGTATCGGCGAACCGAGCCGCGGAAGAGCTTGTTGGCTATACGCAGGACGAGATAATCGGCAAGAACATCATCGACTTCATTTCTCCGAAAGATGCGGAGCAGATTCGCGCGAACCTTAACAAGAAGCTGGAAGGTCAGGGGATGACCGCCTACGAAATCGAAGTGCTGGCCAAAGACGGCCGGAGCGTGCCCGTCGAGGTCAGTACCCGGCTGATCTATCAGAATGGCACCGCCGTGAGCGTGCAGGGCATCGCGCGCGACGTCACCGCCCGCCGGCGGGCTGAAGCGGAGCGCCGAGTTATCGCTGAAATTGTCCAGGGCGTTATCACGACCTCCAATCTGGATGAACTGTTTTCTCTCGCTCACCGGTCTATCGGCAAACTGCTTCCCGCAGACAATTGCTACATTGCGCTTTACGATAAGACATCTGACCTTCTTCACATCCCATTCTTTAAGGACGAGTTTGATCCGATCCCCGCACCCCAGAAAGTTGGGAGGGGGCTTACCGCTTTCGCCTTGCGCAGCCGGCGCCCGATGTTATTGGGTCCTGAGCTCATTCAGGAATTGGCATTAAAAGGCGAAATCGAATTGGTAGGAACGGTTCCGGCGGCTTGGTTAGGCGTGCCGCTGCGAACCTCCACTGAGATTATTGGCGTGCTCGTCGTGCAGGATTACGCAAATAAAAATACTTACGGCAAGCAGGACCTCGAGTTGCTCGCCTCGATCGGAGATCAGCTTGGCCTGGCGGTCGAGCGCAAGCAAATTGAATTTGAACTCAAAACGAATGAGACGCGGCTGACCGAAGCGCAGCACATTGCTAATCTGGGCAGTTGGGAATGGGATGTCTTAACAGATAACACCCGCTGGTCAAATGAACTCTACGTGATTTTCGGCCTCCAACCTGACGAGGCTGGCCATACCTCTGGGAGCTTCTTAACCTACGTTCATCCAGACGACCGCCAACTGTTGGAGCGCGCGATCGAAGAGGCACTTCGTGACAAGGTGTTCCCCAATTATGACTACAGGATTATTCGCCCGGATGGGACGGTCAGGGCGCTGCAATGCCGGGGCGACGTAGGTGTCGACGAGACTGGCCAAGTCACCAGCATGTGGGGAACTGTTCAGGACATTACTGAACGCAAGCATGCCGAGAAGGAACGCGAAGTGATCTCAGAGGTCATTCAGAGCGTTAACCTGACTTCAAATCTCGATGAGCTACTCAAACAGGTCCACCAATCGCTAAAGAAAGTTCTTTATGCCGAAAATTGCTATGTTGCCCTTCTCGACAAGCAGACTGGTTTGTTCGAAGCGCCGCTCTTTGTCGATCTGGTTGTAGCGAATCCGTTTCCTATGGCCCTCACTAAGAACTGCATCGCCAGGGTCTTTAATAGCGGTCAGCCGCTGCTGATGAACGAAGAAGTTTTTGCCGGACTCCTGGACCGGGGCGAAGTCGAGCTAATCGGCCGACCAGGTCCATCATTTCTCGCCGTGCCGCTGATGACCTCAGACGAAACGATTGGGGTCATCGTGTTACAGCATTACGAAGACGACAATGTTTACAACCAACGCGATGTGGAGTTTCTGTCGTCAGTTTCGGCGCAGCTGGGGCTGGCTATCGAGCGAAAACAATTGGAGAACACGCTCCGGAAGGAACGCGCGTTCTTGCGTACGCTCATCGATCATCTTCCTGATTCAGTCTATGTAAAGGACCTGGCTTCCCGTAAGGTGATCGCGAATTTGGCGGAAGTCCGCTTTTCAGGCATGCAATCAGAGGCCGAAATACTAGGTAAGGATGATTTTGCATTCCACCCAAAGGAATTAGCGGAACAATTCCTGGCTGACGACCAGGTGGTGCTTCAAACCGGTCAATCAGTGATCAATAGGGAAGAGTATGTGATTGATAAGCAAGGTCAGAAAACCTGGTTACTTACCACCAAGATTCCCTTGCGTGACGAGAATGACCAGATCGCCGGCCTGATCGGTCTTGGTCGGGACATTACCGAACGCAAACGAATAGAGGAAGAACTCAAGACAAATGGAATGCGGATGTCTGAGGCCCAGCAAATTGCTCATCTTGGAAGTTGGGAATTTGACGCTCTCACCGGAGAGGTGAAATGGTCGGACGAACTATGGCGCGTCTTTGGTCTCGAACCCAGAGAGTTCGGACTGGATTTCGAAGAATACCTGGCGATGGTACATGCGGACGATCGCCATCTGGTGAAAAGCATCAATGAAAAATCCCAGCAAACACAAAAGGAATTCGGCTATGACTATCGCATCGTCCTTGCCGACGGGACGATTAGGGTACTTCGCGCTAACGGACGGGTCTTATGTGACCAACATGGTCAAATGGTGAAGATCATGGGCACCGATCAGAACATTACTGAGCAGAAGCGAACCGAAGAAGAGCTGGAGCAGGCTCGCAATGCGGCCATCGAGTCGGCCCGCTTGAAATCCGAATTCCTCGCCAATATGAGTCATGAAATTCGCACCCCGATGAACGGCGTAATCGGCATGACCGGGCTCTTGCTTGATACTGAGCTCAATGCTGATCAGCGAGACTGTGCTGAGACGATTCGTTCGAGTGGTGAAGCCCTGCTGACAATCATCAATGACATACTCGACTTTTCCAAGATCGAAGCCGGCAAACTCCAGTTCGATCTGGTTGACTTCGATTTGCGTAATGCGGTTGAAGGCACAGTAGACTCACTGGTTGAACGGGCGCGCGAAAAGAAGATCGAATTTGCCTCGTTTGTTCATACTGATTTGCCCACCGCACTGCGCGGGGACCCCGGCCGCCTCCGGCAAATTCTTACCAATCTAACCGGCAATGCTCTGAAGTTTACCGAACAGGGCGAAGTTGTGGTGTCGGCGGAAAGGGAATTCGAAAGCGAAACGGCGGTGATGATTCGATTTTCCGTTCGCGACACGGGCATTGGCATCAGCGAAGCGACGCAGAAGACACTTTTTCAGGCCTTTACTCAGGCCGACGGTTCGACGACGCGAAAGTACGGCGGCACGGGGCTCGGTCTCTCGATCTCGAAACAACTAGTCCAACTGATGGCGGGGCAGATCGGGGTGAGCAGTGAGATCGGAAAAGGCTCGACTTTTTGGTTCACAGCGAGCTTCGATAAACAACCTGTTGCCGCGGCTGCGGCGCCGCTAAATATCGAGAGCCTGGCTCATCACCGTGTGCTGATCGTCGACGACAATGCGACGAATCGCAAAATTCTGGCGCATCAACTGACTTCGTGGGGAATGTTTTATGACGAAGCGGATTCCGCGGCGCGCGGCCTGGAGCTATTGAGAGGAGCCGCGGATCGCGGGACCGCCTACGATCTCGCAATTTTGGATCTAATCATGCCCGAGGTTGACGGCTTTGAACTGGCTCGCCTGATCAAAGCGGATCCAAAGATTAGTTCCGTGCGGATGGTGCTGCTGACTTCGGCAGGACAGCGTGGAGACGCAGCCAAAGCGCGTGTCGCCGGCATCGGCGCTTACCTTACTAAACCGGTCAAGCAATCCCACTTATTCGATTGCCTGATGACAGTTCTTAATGCCAGACCCGAGGCGGCCACAGTCGCCGGCAGGCTAACTCCCTCGAGTCTGGTTACTCGACACACTTTGCAGGAGGCCCGGAAAATGTCCCCCAAATTAATTCTGCTCGCAGAAGATAACATCGTGAATCAGAAGATCGCGGTGCGCCAGTTATTAAAGCTTGGCTATCGCGCAGACGTTGTAGCGAATGGCCGCGAGGCTGTCGAAGCGTTAAGCCGCATTCCCTATGATCTGGTCTTTATGGATTGCCAGATGCCGGAAATGGATGGCTATGAAGCAACCGCGGAAATCCGGCGCAGCGAAGCTGGAGCGAAACACACGCCTATTGCGGCCATGACCGCGCACGCGCTACAGGGTGATCGGGAAAAATGCATTCGAGCGGGCATGGACGATTACATCTCCAAACCTGTAAAGGTCGAAGAGTTGATCCGCGTGCTCGATTCCTTTCTTGCCGAGGTCAGTGATGACAGAGACATTCGCGTCGAGACCGCCAGTCACCCTCCCGCAGTTGATGCGGCCAGATTCCATGAGGCGATGGGTGACTCTCCGGAAGAATATTCAGAGATACTCGAAGTTTACGTGACCCATATGTCAGAAAGTCTGGACAAGCTGGATGCGGCGGTAACAGCCCGGGACCATCGCGAAGTGGAATTAATCGCCCATAACTGTGCGGGCACCAGCGCCAACTGCGGCATGACCGCCGTGGTTGCGCCGCTCCGCCAATTGGAAGACGCAGGTCGCGACGCCCGCCTGGAGAATGCCTCGCCGCTGGTTGCGCAAACCAGGCTCGGATTCGAGCGCATTCGTGAATATCTCAAGGACCAAACTCTGCAACCTGCCCGAACGGAGCATTCCTTATGAAACGAATTGTTGTAGTTGATGATCAGCCAATACTCGGGACGATCTATCGCGCCAAGTTTACCGCGGAAGGATTTCACGTCGAGGTCGCAGCCGATGGCGAACAGGCGTTGGAGCTGATCGAGCGCACCAAGCCCGACCTGGTGCTGCTGGATTTGAATCTACCAAAAATCGACGGCATCCAAGTGCTGAAAACACTGCGGGCCCAATCGTCATTTCTGACTTTGCCGATCATTGTCTTGTCAGCCAACGCGCGGTCCGGAATTACCGAAGAAGCGTTTGCCGCTGGAGCGACCATGGTGCTGTCAAAGTCCAATAGCAGTCCCAAACAAGTAATTGAGATCGTTAATAAGATTCTGGCGGACGTTTTACAACCACCCGCGTCCGCTAAGGCCCTAGAGAGCCCCACGGCGCAAGTCGCCCTCCCGGAATCTCAAGCTAAAGGAATCATCGTGCTGCTCGAAGATCATGGCGATACCTGCGCGATTATTTCGCTGGTCCTGCGAAGAAGGGGACACCAGGTGACCTGTATCTACACTCAGGCCGACGCGATGATGCTGGCAAAGAGCAACCACGTTGACCTGTTTCTGATAAATCGCGGCCGGGGCGATTCGGCCGTCTTATTCTGCCGCGAAGTGCGCGCGGCATTTCCATCCACGCCGGTCATCGTCTATTCGACTTTGGCCTCGGAGACAGAAAAACAGGAAGCCTTGGGCGCCGGCGCACTGCGCTACCTGAGCACCCCGGCGGAACTCCTGGACATCGCGGAAATCTCCTCAAGTCTTTTTTCCGGCCGTCAAAGCATCGCTGCTTGATGACCCCCCCGACCCTGATAGGTTAACGAAAGGATCAAACTAAATGTCACGAGAGCGCGGGCGAATATCAAACCGAGTCCTAATTGCCGACGACGATCCGGTGATTAGATGTCTGGTAGCTTCGGTGGTAACGAATGAAGGCTGTGTGGCGGTCGAGGCCAAGGATGGCCGCGAAGCATTTCAAATTTTGCAGTCGAATGCGGACTTCAAAGCGGCCGTCTTTGATATGAGCATGCCATGCCTGAGCGGAATCGATCTTATCCGTTACATGAGAACCGAAAAGCGGCTGCAGCGAATTCCGGTAATGATGATCACTGCCGAACAGGATCTTAAGTTGATGTCGGCCAGCTTTTCGGCCGGCGCCACGGCCTTTCTGCCCAAGACGTTCACGCGCGAGCTGCTGCAAAATGCGCTGCGCATGCTGCTCCGTGCTCCCACCCGGACTCCGGTCGCTGCCTAAGAAGAATCACGCATCGAATCGAGGTGTACCGAAACTTGCAAAACCAAATTACAGTTAACCAAGTGACTATTACCCGGGCAATGCTGGAACACCGCTCCTCCAGTTCACAGATCGGAACGGAAGAAATTGATCTCTCTGGTCTGACTTCACTGGCGGAACTCAAATCGATGGGAGAGCCGGACCTGGTGGTCGAATTGATCGACCTCTACTTAAAGGACGGGCCGGAACGAATTCAGAAGATAAAAACAGCTGCCGCCAGGGCCGACGCAACCGGCTTGAGGCAAGCAGCGCACACTCTGAAAGGAAGTAGCGCCAGCCTGGGCTTTCATCAGATCTCTGAGATTTGCGAACAGCTCGAAAGGTTGGACTGGCGCGATTCTCACCATCGTCTCGACGCCCTGACCGAACTTCTGCAGTACAAGTTCACCAGACTGCGCGAGGTTCTTTTGGACCTGCGCCGGTCCAGGCTTGCCAACAATAGATGACTATTCCAAATCGTTGCCGGCCGTAATTTCACGACTTCAACGTGAGAATAACTGTGCGCTGCACCGCTCGATAATCCTTCCCGCAAACTCTTAACAGAGATCGCTTCGCAAACCTTCGTGCTGGCACGCAACGTGCCCTAAGACACTGCGGCGTTCCGGAAAACGCAGTGATCGATGATCCAATGGGGCAGGACGCCCCGGCCTTCCGCAACCACCGTTCGCAGACGCCCCAACCTCACGTCGTCATCTTAACTAACGAGACGTTCGCCGATCCAGCGAACGAAAAAAAAGAAGAAAGACCCCTAACAATGAATTCAATCCACCGCGTACTTAAATCCACCTCTGTTCTAATTCTGCTGGCAGCAATTTTCCTTTCCCAAACAACCCTCGCCGCCAACCGGCATCCCGCCAAAGCACAAAGACGGAGTCGCCCGGAAAAGCGTCAGGCGTCTGCCAAAGTTGGCCGCGCCGCGCGCCGCCGCGAGGAGGCCCGGCGCCGCGCTGAGGCTGCCCGGCTGGCAGCCATAGCCAGACAGCGCGCGGCCGAAGAAGCGATCCGAAATCGCGTTCAGACAATGATCGACAAAGACGACGTTACCGGTGAAGACCCCGAGGTTCGCCGCATCGCAGTCAACGCGCTCGGCAATCATGCCGGCACAGTCGTGGTGATGGATCCAAAATCCGGTCGTGTGTTTGCTATCGTCAATCAACAATGGGCGCTGCACGAAGGATTCAAGCCCTGCTCGACAATCAAACTTGTCACGGGGCTCGCCGGACTCAACGAACGGGTGATCGATCCCGCGGACACCACAGCGATCTCAGATTCAAACCGCGTCAGTCTCACCAATACGCTGGCTCATTCAAAGAACGAATATTTCCAGACAGTCGGCGGACAAGTCGGCTTTGACAAAATGATCTCGTACGCGCGTCAGATGGGACTGGGCGAGAAAACCGGCATCAACCTGCGCAATGAATCGCAAGGCAGCGTCCCCAAACTCAAGTCAGGCTTTGCCGTCAATCACATGTCCTCGCACGGTGATGACTTTAAAGTAACCGCCGTGCAACTAGCGACGCTCGTCTCAGCCATGGCCAACGGGGGCCAGTTGATCACGCCCTTCGTGCCGCGCACGGCGCAGGAAGAATACCGATCCACTCCGAAAGTCCGTCGCCTGATTAATATCAATGCGGACTCTTTCAAGCAGATGGTCCCGGGAATGATTGGCTCAGTTAGTTACGGCTCAGGCCGGCGCGCTTTCAATGCCAATGAAACTGTGGCCGGAAAAACCGGCACCTGCATCGAACATGGCGAATGGGTCGGACTCTTCACTTCGTACGCGCCCCTTAATAATCCACGTCTTGCGGTAGTGGTAATAGCGCGTGGCGCAGACGGCCGCAATCACTTTCCTGCCGCCGTTGCCGGCCAGATTTATCGCGATCTGGGCTCCCGCTTCGGGGCCATGACCATGGAACAGATCACCGCCAACCGCAATTCTCAAACGCAGAGTGGCGGCTCAACGAGCGGAACCCTAACGTCAGCTGCGGAGACCGCTTCGCTTGCGGCTGACGACGAAGAATCCGAGGAAGCCGACAATGCGAGCGCGAAGACCGGGCCACAGAAAAGCGAGACGGGCAAAACAATTTGGGGCGACCCTCGCCAGTCAGCCGATCGCAAAGTCAAACGCGTCCTGATGCCAATCTCGAGTCGAACTGCAGAAACCGCGAAACCCGAGAAGAGAACTCCTCAGACAGAATCAAAGCCAGCCCAAAGACTCCGCCGAATCGCGGGGACCAGGTAAAACTGCGTCCCCAGTCTCATCACACCGACCCTCCAACTTCAAAGGAAACTTCACAATGACAGAACTTATTATTAGCGCCGACGCCGACCAGGCGTCGCAACCCCGAGATTTCCGCAGCGCGGTCCTTCAATGCGAAGAGACGCTCATCCGGCAGGCCCTGACCGAAGCAGCAAACAAGCCTACGGTCGCGGCCCGACTGTTGGGACTCACAAACCATCAGGCCCTGCTCGCTATGCTGGACAATCGGCACAGGAAACTGCGCGACGAACTCGGCATTACGAAGCGGCCACGGCGCAAGCCAATTATCAAAAGATGAACCCCGGCGTTCTTGTCCCGCGTCGGAAGCGCGGGGCAGTAGCCCGACCGTCAGGGAGGGCTCAGTATCGAACCCGAATGAGCCCTCCCTGACGGTCGGGCTAGTGCCCCGGACGCAACCCTGCGTTGGAAACGGATTATGAAAAGCCTTCAAAGAAAAAGTCGAGCGCTGTGTCTGCTGTGCCTGGCGATGATCCTTGGGAGTATGCCGGCAAAAGGCGCGGTCACGATCGACGACGAGCCGCTCAATGCTGGGGACGTCCTGATTGGACCTTGCGGTGTCCCGGGGGCCACGGGTCTCACCGGACTCAATGACGATTTTACCAACTTAAGTATCGACACGGGCATTGCAAACGTTTCCCCCGGCGCCGTTACTACAATCCCGGGCACGGTTGTTTTCCGAAACACTATCCAGAATACCGGCGGCGACGACGATTTGTTTGTGCTGAGTGCGCCCACAAAGCCGGCGGGGTTCATGATTGAAATCAGCATCGACAACGGCGATAACTACATCACTCTGAAAACCTCAAACCCGAGTGTCACACTGCCTATCGCCTTCCATGCGGCCGCGATCATACTCGTGCGGATCAGTGCTCCCGCGGGTCTGAAGGTACTGACCGGCTTTGAGACTGTCATCCGCGCGACCTCGACTGCAATGCCGGCCGCGGCGAACGATACCATCGATCGTCTCTACACCGGTTTCATACGACTCGATAGGTCGGCAAGCGTAGTTGACGACAACAGAATTGGCAGGCCGGCCATCGCGGCGCCGGGAAGTGAAATTGAATTCGCTGTTAGTTACACCAACATAAGCACCGGAGCAGGCGTCGGTAATTCTTTGCTGACAGCTCACAACCTCGTGATTCGCGAAAACGGCAATTCGGCAGCTAACAACTGGGGTACAACTTCTGAGCACATCGTGGGCGCTTCCGATAGCCAGGGCGGACTCATCATTGGCGACCAGATGGGCTCGACCTCGCTCACCGACATTGTTACCACCCTGGAAGCCGGACAAACAGGCATTTTCAAATTCAAGCGAAAACTTAAATAGTAGATCTCTCAGGACTTCAAATGTTCACGCACGATTCAAAAAGAACCGTAGTTCTGCAACCCGACCTGGAAAGGGCCTTGTTCGGCAAGTCTACGCCTGAGCGCGTACTAATAGTCGATGACGATCCCACCACCGCTCAGTTACTGGGCGCAATGGGCGAAAAGGAAGGTTATCGGGTAGTTAGTGTTGACGATGCTCGCAAGGCTTATCGGATTTTGAAATTGGACGCCAACTTCGCGGCCGCGGTTTTCAATATGGCGGTGCCGAATCTGCAGGGCGTAGACATCATTCGGCATATGAAGACCGAAAAGCGACTGATGCGAATTCCAGTGGTCATCGTCGCCGGCGACCACCGGCTTGATCTTATCACGGAGAGTTTTGCGGCGGGCGCACTGGCATTCTTGCCAAAGCCTTTTACGACTGAAAAACTGATGCGGACGCTGCATCTGGCAATCGGTAGTCAGGCAGTGCGAAAGCGTTCTGACGCACGGCTAACGAAGGTTGCGGCATAAAAGTCGAACCAGCATGCGCTTCTACAAAAAGCGCTGAGCGCTGCCGTCCGCGCTAGCGGACGACTGAAAATAGCCCAGCAATTTAGAGTCTGTGTCAAAACTTGAATCCCCAGCGCCAAGGGCGCGAAATGTAATAGCCCAAGGCAACGCCCAGGGTGAGAACGCCTATGAGTCTTCAAGCGCTGAAAGCGCGAAATGGCGACTCGCGCACCGAAATGGTTGGCCATTAAGGTGGGGCCTCGATCATTACGCGCTTTCAGTGCGGAAACTTGATCGAACTTGTACCTGGACCGATGGCCCAGGCTTCAACATTTCGCGCCTTTGGCGCTGGGAAGCTCACTTTTGACACAGCCTCTTTATCGCTGGGTAGCAACGAATGCGCGACCAAGTCCGTAAAGCGGTCGACTGGGAAAAGGCTATCGGAGGTGACTTCAGCCGTTCGCTTCGCGGACCACACTCCTATCGCTCGCAATCCCCAGTGAACCTGCTGGCCTATTTTGATTCGTCCGCTGACGCGGACTGATAGAACGGCTTTTGTGCAAAGCCAATCGGCCCGGTCAACTAGAGCCGCACATTGCAACTTGTGGTTTTGTTTTCTTGCCTTCAGGCGAAACGACTCAAATGATGCGGACCATGATCGCTGACGCGATTGGCGAGCCTCCGAGAAAGAACTCTTCGTTCAAACACCGCCCTCACGGGCTTTGATGACTAACGCCGAATCACCGACGGTACTGCAATTCCCTGAATCTCAATCGCCCTGCCATCGCGGAAGACGACTCGCGTGCTCACTTCGACCTGGACGCTGCTTCCATCCCTGGCAATCAGGTCGATCTCATAGACCGCGCCGACGTGTTTTGTCATATCGCTAACAATCTGTTCGTGAACGCGCCCGGCGACTTCTGAGTCCAGTAAATCCGCAATGTTCATCCGGCAAGCTTCCTCGCAGCTATAGCCTGAGATCCGCTCGCCGTCCTTACTTAGAAAAGTGAAGTTGCCACTGAGATCATACGCATAGGTAACGTCACCGCCGCGTTGGAAGAACTCCGCCTCTGTCGTTTGTGTGCGTTCGTACATTTTGTTGTCGCTTCAGTGTGGCTGCGGCCTTTCATCCATCGCATTGATGCTCGTCACAATCGATGAAACGCGCCATAGCAGGATCCAATCTGTTTTTAGGATGCCGGGAGGCGAAATAGGACAAGTAAGTCGATCAGCCGGGGAGAGATGCCGCGATTAGCCTTCGGTCCATGGGCCCGCGCCTCTGACCATAGATCCTGAGCACGGTTTATGCCACAGAAGTAACACCAAAAATCATTTCAAGCACCGGTCGGTTAGCAATGCGATTGGCGGCACAATCCTTGCACTGTTACTGCTCGAGATAGAGCGGCGCACGGTGTCTTGGTTCACAGCGAAGCTCAACGAACCGGTGATAGCCATCCAGGAGCAGCCCCCATCCAAAGACTTCCCGCTCCGTCACCACCACAGGTAGCCCGAAGTGCTGCCGCAAATCACCCTTTCCAAGAATAGAGCAGATCACTGATCGATATTTCCTTCGGCTTGAAATCGCCAGCAGTGTTTGCCAAGCGTGGTACCAGCCAGCAAACCACCACCGACCGGGACGCAAGCACGCCAATTTTACACGGAGAAACTTACATGGCAGTCCACCTAACATTACTTCCACGGGCGTTTCGCCTCGCTTCTTTGGTTCTCTGCTTCATGAATATTTGCGTCGGCGCCACTCTAACTTCGACGGCAAAAGTCGACACCGCCCGCAATCATGTCCGTTTCATCGCCGCCAAAACAGAGAGCCCCGGTTCCTTAGACGCCGCGAGCCCCGCCTTCAAATGGAACGTCAGTGACAAAGGATTACCGCTGCTCGGCCTGCCGAATACTCATTTGACCTCGGGGCTCGATCAATCACTCAGTTATCCTTTGGCCCAGTTCAGCTTTCCCATCTTCCAGGCCCTAAATTACGACGACGAGCATGCTCGCTATCTCTTGCCCGCCCTCTCGAAGGAAAGCAAAGGCGTCCATTTCATCGAATTCGTACCCAGCGGGACTAAGAACACCTACACTTCAGTTGACGGCGCAAACATTCAACTTGTCGACAATGACAACATGAAGGTCCTGCGAACCAGCGACGGGACCAGATATGTTTTTGTTCGCTATCCCAATGGTGAATTCAGGTGCGCCAGCATTCGAGACTCCAGCGGAGCCTCTCTCAGTCTGCTTTACACCGCCAACGGTTTGTTGTTGCATGGCGTGGTTGATTCCGCGGGCCGCACCATCACCTTCAACTATGCAAGCGATGGCATCACGTCGGTGACGCAGACCTGGATGGGCAACTCAGAAGGGTTGACAAAGACTTGGCGGGTCGGCGAACAGCCGGCGACCGCTCTCAACTCGGAAGTGAAGTACTCGCACGCAGTTGCACCTTTGTTCGCAAAGGCACTGCCCAGTAACGCCACTATTCGCGCATACACAGCTGCGATGGCTGCTTCCGACCAGACTCTGGCTCGTATTTTTGGCGGACCCAACGCCGTGGCCGGCGCCAATGGATTCGAACCTGCCGGACTGGCCGCCGCGTATCCGTTTTATCGCGGAGACATCATAGGTGACGATGGGATCGAACGGCGCGGACATCTGTCGTATGCCATGCACCTGTATGGAAGTCCGGACGGCACCGGCGATTCTTCTCTGTATGTGCCGGCGGGCTTTACTCAACATAGCGCGCAACCTTCTCCCATAGACGCGGCAGTAATTTTTTATTATCCGCGGTTGGGAAACGTGACCGATGTCACGCTGGCTGTATTTCATGTGGCTGATTTTCAGATCAGCAATGAAGGCGACCGCGTTCGCATCGGCAGCCTGGGCGGTCCGGGAGGTTCCTCAGCTTCATACAAACATTCGCACATTGAATTTTATCGCGGCAACACGGGCCTGCCCCCCCTCGCGGCGCGCCCAGGCCTGCGCGTCGACCCCACGACCATCTTCTCTGTCGCGCCGGGTTCCGGAAAATGACTCCAGCCATCTCGCCCCTCTCTTAACTCACCAGCCAAACGCCAAATGAAAATCGCCGCAAACGACCTCTCAGACAGATTGCCCAATCCGTCGCTGCCAATAGGCAGCAGCAACTGCGGATCATTCCCGGATTCCGAATACGCGGAAAGTCATGATCATCGCATTCTGATCGTTGATGATGAAGAGTGCGTAGTAAATCTGTTTGCCGCCTATCTGGGCGAAACATACTCTTGCGAGACGGCGGCCAATGCTCAAGAGGCTCTGGAGCTGCTCGCACGTGAACCCTTTGCTCTCGTCGTCACCGACATGCAGATGCCCGGGCTGAGCGGAATCGAGCTGCTTCGCCGCATTACCGAGCACTATAAAGACACCGCTGTAATCATTGTTTCCGGCATCGCTCGCACCCAGCGGGTCATGGACGCGATCAGAGTGGGCGCGTCCGATTACCTGATCAAGCCGTGCGACCTCGACGTGCTTACGATCTCGGTAGAGCGCGCTTTGGAAAGACGAATGTTGTTGCGCAGTGCCCGACGTTACAAACAGGATCTGGAGCATCGGAACGCTGAACTCGCGCGCCAGAAGCAAGAAATGGTGGGGCTTCAAGCGCAGGTCTTACAAGCCGAGAAAATGGCTTCGCTGGGTCAACTGGCGGCCGGCGTGGCGCATGAGTTGAACAATCCGGCCGGCTTTATCTATAGCAACATTGATCTGCTGAAGGGGTACATCGAGCGATTGGAGCGTTGCTTGTCGGGCTATGAACAATTGGAACTTCCGGCGGCAGCCCTGGCCCGGATTGGCGCGATCAAGCAAGAGAACGATTACGACAACATTGTCGCCGATCTGGAGTCGATTCTTTCGGATTGTCAGATCGGCGCTGAGCGGATTCGCGACGTAGTCCAGAACCTGCGGCTGTTTTCTCGTCTGGACGAAGCCGAAGTGAAGAAAGTTGATCTGAATGAAGGAATCGAATCGACCCTGCGTTTGCTTTCCGAATACTACCGGTCGGGACGCATCGGCCTCATCCGCGACTATGGCGAGATTCCTCCGGTCAACTGTTATGCGGCGCAACTGAATCAAGTCTGGATGAATCTGCTGGCCAATGCCGCGCAGGCAGTTGGAAATGACGCGGGCGAGGTGAGAATCACAACGCGCTGTGAAGGTCGAACGGTTTTGGTTTCCGTTAGCGACTCCGGCCCTGGGATTTCAACCGAGCAGATGAAGAAAATATTCGATCCGTTCTTTACTACCAAGCCGGTCGGAGAGGGTACCGGTCTGGGCCTGTCCATTTCTCACGGAATCATCGAACGGCATGGCGGCAAGATTGAAGTTGAGAGCGGCCGCGGCAACGGAACAACGTTCACAATTTCTTTACCTGTCGATGCGGACCTGAATCCGCCGCTATAAAATTAATAAGAGGATTAAGAGGAGAAACCAGAATGACTTATAAGATCATGATCGTCGACGATGAGCCCGCGAATCTCAGGGTGCTCGAACGATTGTTCCGCCCGGATTACCAGGTCGTGACCGCACCGTCAGGCGCCGAGGCGCTGGCGCTGCTTGAACAGCACGATGTCGCGCTGCTGATTTCAGATCAACGCATGCCGGCGATGACAGGTATTGAGCTGATGATGAAAACCGTCGCCATCCGACCGCAAATGGTTAAGATCCTGCTGACCGGGTACACCGACGTGGGCGCCCTAATCGAAGCCCTCAACTCCGGACTGGTCTATCGCTATCTGACCAAGCCCTGGAACAATGATGATTTGAAACTGACGGCCAGCCGCGCGCTGGAACATTACGAGATGATGAAAGCAAAGCACCTCCTCGGGATGGAAAATCAAAGGCTGCGCGCTCGACTGCGTCAGATCAGCGAGCTGGCCTCGATCGAATTGAATCATGGCAGCGCCGCTACGGAAAAAGAGATTGGGACGTCGACTTCGCCTGAGCCGGAAGTCTACGAGTTGTTGGGTTAAAAAGGTGTCAGAAGCCCGACTGTCAGGGAGGGCTGCTAACGAATCGGGCGCTCCCTGACGGTCGGACTTCTGACCCTAAACCAGATAGAGATCGCGGCCCGCGTCTTCGACCACCAGCGTATCCGGATCGGCTTGATAATTTTCGAGGCGAAAGTTTCGGTGATCGAGAAAGCCGAGATTCACCCGGCGACAGGCGGCTTCAGAAACCAATGAAGCCAGAGTAATGCGATAGCGCGGAGTAAGCTGGCCGGCGGCATTGCGAGTGCTCCCGTAACTGACGTGCGCCAGGTGCGCGGCCACACAAAGGTTCGCGCGCAACTCATCAGAGCCTTCCACCATTTCCCGCACTTGCTCGAGCGGCGCGTACCCATACTTTTCGATCAAGCGACCGTGCGTTGCCGAGAGCTGAGTAAGGTGCGGCGCATAGATGATCAGTTCCCCGCCCTCTTCAATCACGCTCCCAAGTTTGTAACTCGCCTTGCCTCCGACCCAAAGTTCGTCATAGTGCCGATCGAGCAACGCAACCACGCGCTTGTACTTCCGGCCAATGTATTTGATGTGAACTTCGCGGCTGATGGCGGCGGCGCGGCGAAAGGCTTCATAGATATCGCCGGCAAACAGAGCGTGAGTGCGCAAACCATTCTGATCGCGCGTCGACACCGAAGTGAAAGAGATAACGTGCGCGGAAACAAACGCAGCGGCCGCTTCGATTACGCGGCGAGTAGGCGTCTCGACGCGGCCGATCACGTTTTCGATCGTGGCCAGCGCGCCCAGCCAATGCGTCAGGTGCGTCAACTCCGGACCCGCGACGCCGGGGAAAAAATACTTTGCGCCGCCGGCAAAGCCCGCGACCTCGTGCGGCATCGTGGCCCCAAAGACCAGAACCGTTTCGTACTTTCCGGGCGCGAGCAGTGCATTTAGCCTCACCGGTACCGATTCGTGCATCAGTCCATCAGTCAACTCGGCAATGCGTTCGGCGCTCAACTCGCCCAGGGTGACCAGTTCGTCTTCGCGGTTCCATTGATGATCGAAGATGTGGCCGACGGAGCCAAACGGGATATTGCCCCAGCCGATCTTCTCCAGCTTCTCGGCCTCAGTCATCGGTCCATGCGTGCCTTGCGCGATCAAGACGTCAAACTGCGCAACTTTTTTTTGTGCCAGGATTTCCGACGCGAATGGAAAGAGAAGATCGGTGTTGTCGTCGCGCGTCTTATCGGGAACGATGGCGAGCACGCGCTCCCTCAACTCAATGCCGTCGAGCGCTTCGGCAACGATGACGCGCAATTCTTCCGGCGAAAGCGACCACGTGGGCGCGCCGCGCACGACTACTGCTGAAATGGTTGCGGTACTCATTGGTAAGTCTCTTTTGTTTAGAGTCGGGCTACCGCCCGACTGAAAACGCGCCAAAACTCAAACGGCGTAATGAAGTCAGTACCACCTGCGTGGGCAGGTGGGTCCAACGGACAACTTCACATTGAGCGTTTGACCCACCCGCTCACGCGGGTGGTACTGGCCTCATATTCACAAAACCAA
>DATNNY010000446.1:0-4362 GCA_035601635.1 Pyrinomonadaceae bacterium | reverse complement strand
TTTCTTGAGCCTCACATTAAACGTCTCTATAGCGAACTGAACGAGCGCGGTATTCGGTTCAAGCCGCATGTGTGGTTGTCGGCGGAATGGTTTACTCCGGACGGTGTTCCTGGATTCGCGATTCCTTTTTATCTGGGCCATCCGCGATTGATGAAGCTCGAAAGAAAACAGATGCTGGAAGTCGAAGGGGGCACTGACGTCCAATGCATGCGCATCCTGCGTCACGAGGCCGGTCACGCCATCGACAATGCCTTCCGCCTGCATTTCAAACGGCGCTGGCATCAGGTCTTTGGTTTGTTCACGCAACGCTATCCCGATTCTTACAAGCCAAAACCAAACAGCCGGCGCTATGTGCTTAACCTGGACGCCTGGTACGCGCAGGCGCATCCGGCGGAAGACTTCGCCGAAACGTTTGCAGTTTGGCTCCAACCACGC
This sequence comes from Pyrinomonadaceae bacterium, assembly GCA_035601635.1. Lineage (GTDB taxonomy): Bacteria > Acidobacteriota > Blastocatellia > Pyrinomonadales > Pyrinomonadaceae > UBA11740. The sequence goes on along the minus strand of DATNNY010000446.1, from coordinate 3,927 downwards.
TCAAACTGGCGGCGGCGCTATCGAAGTTGGCCGGCACTGCGCAAGCTGGAATACATTGACGAAGTACTGAAAGAGATCGCCGGCACGCGCCCGAAGAACCGCGTGCGCCGAAAAGTCGAAACGTTGCCGGAGATCAGAACTACGTTGCGCCAGCACTATGCACGCAAGCAACGTCAATACGAATTTCAATGGCCGGCCTATCTGGATGCTGACCTGCGCCGCATCTTCTCAGCCGAGCCGAGGCCTAAATCGCGCATGACCGCGGTGAGCTTTCTACGGTCAATCAAGCGTGAAGCCGAACAACTCGTCGGCGACGGCACCGGGGTGCACAAATACGCCATCGATCACGTGTATGAACTCATGATTGAGCGCGCCGGCCAATTGAAACTGCGCTTCGAGGGAAGCCGTGAACAAGCCAAACGCGAAACAATGATCATGCTTACGGTGCAAACCATGAACGTGGTCCATTCCGGTTACCACAGGATCTCATTGTGAGCACAGAAACCTTCAAAAGACTTCGGGTCATAGTCTTGTGTCACGAAGATCTGGTCCCGCCCGACAGCATCGAAGGTCTGAGCGCGAAAGAGATCGCTCCTTACAAAACTGAGTGGGACGTCATCTCGACCTTAAAAAAGATCGGGCATGACGTGTCACCAGTGGGCGTCTATAACAACCTGGGAGTCATCGGCAATGCTTTAATGGAGCACAAGCCGCACATCGCTTTCAACCTGCTGGAAGAATTTCACGGCTATCCCCTGTACGACCAGCACGTGGTCAGTTATCTCGAGCTGATGAAGCAGCCCTACACCGGATGCAATCCCCGCGGGCTCACCATCTGCCGCGATAAAGCGCTCTCAAAGATGGTGCTGGCCTATCATCGCATTCATGTGCCGGCTTTCGCGGTCTTTCACATGAACCGCAAAGTGAAACGATCGAAGCGGCTGAAGTTTCCACTGCTGGTAAAGTCCATCAGCGAGGAAGGCTCAGTCGGCATCGCGCGCGCCTCCATCGTAAACGATGATGAAAAGTTGGCCGAACGCGTCGAGTTCATTCACCGCCAAACCAAAACCCACGCCATAGCCGAGCAGTACATCGCCGGCCGCGAGATCTACGTGAGCGTGATTGGTAATCAGCGCCTGCAAACCTACACGCCCTGGGAGTTGGTAATTGAAAAGCTTCCCGAAGGCGCGCCCAACATCGCCACCTCGAAACTGAAATGGGATCCGGCCTATCAGGAAAAAGTCGGCGTGGTCACCAAAGCAGCCGAAATCGACAAAGCAATGACCGAAAAGATCGAGCGGCTGTCGAAGCGAATTTACCGGACGCTTTTCCTGAGCGGCTACGCGCGGCTCGACTATCGCGTGACTGACGATGGACAGATTTACGTGCTGGAAGCTAATCCCAATCCGCAAATTGCTCATGCGGAAGATTTCGCCGACTCCGCCCTGCACTGCGGAATCGACTATGAAGGACTGCTGCAAAAGATCATAGCGCTCGGTTTGCGATATCGCACCGGCGCGTAGTGGCACAGACCTTTAGTCTGAAGTCTTTTTTCAATCACTGATTAGGAAGGTCGGAATAAGTCTTCGGCGCGTAGCGTCGATCTGAATTTAGCCCGGCCTTTTCAAGGCCGGGGGACAAGGCCACAGACCAGTTCGCGTCGCGTAGTGACGCCTGAACCTGGGCGCATTCAATCGTCGCTACGCGACGAAGGGTAATCGGAACACTGATCCCGGCGCTTCCACCCCACGCGGGCTGCCCGCGCGGGGTGGAAGCGCCGGGCTAGATTCATACGACGCTACGCGTCGAGGGAGTTGATTAGATTTTCCTAAGTCTGTCCCCAAAAAAGAAACGCGCCCCGGAGACTCGTGTTTCCGAAGCGCGCGTCTTGTTCACCCCTGCGAAGCACCATCAATTATTCCCTGATACTGCTCCGCTGCCTGCACCCACTACCAGGTCCTGTTTCGAGCCGCCAAAACTGAACCCGATCAATTCGGCAACGCCGCCTTTGTCCAGCGTCCTCACCGCGGTGTTCTTAGCTTTGTCACTACGCGATTGCAGCTGCGCCGTGGTTTTGGCCTTGACCTTTCCATCCTTAAGAATGGACAACTCGCCGGTCTGCTCGTTGAACTTGATCTGATACTCTCCGGCCTTTACCAGCGTACCGTTTACCATTGTATCCTCGGTGAAGGTCACGGTTTCCGCCTTGACCTTGTCTTTTGCCGTGGTAACAACGGCGATCGACGCGAGCGCGCAAATCAAGAGTGCCATGAATGTATTCTTTAAAAAAACTTTCATCACTTACCTCCCTGTTGTTGTGCTCAGTGCGCCTTTGCGCTTGAGCTGCTTCGTCCTTTGTAACTAGTTAGTGATCACGCAGCCCAGAAGGTTGCGTTGCAAAATTATCAATATAGTGTGAAGAAAGTTAAGAGTCTGTGAAGTTGTAGGGCGATCCAAAGAAATGAATATCGGCTTACTATTTGGCGATATTTTCAGGATCCAACCAATCATGCGTTACGTCGCACCAGAGCGCCAGTCCGCGCCATGATTTGAAACGTGAATAGAAGCGTGAAATCTTCTTGTCGCTTGCGACCCGTCCGTTGTTGCGCAGACGCGCGAACCGCGCACGGGTCCATGAATCCAATGCCAGACCATCGTAGCGGCCGATTAACTTCAACAAGTTTTCGGCCGCGTAATTGCCGACGCCTTTGATGCTTTTCATTTCTTTGATCAAATCGCTCAAAGGAAGGTCGCTGGTAAGCCATGCTTCGACGTCAAGCGATCCGGATGCTACCCGTTGCGCCAACTCAGCCAGGTATGGGGCACGATAGCCGGCGCGGATCTGTTCGCGAAAAAACGTTTCGGGCTTTTCGGCCATGGCGGCAGCCGTAGGAAAAGACTTGCGGCCGTCTGCCGATTCGCGACCCAGCTCGTTGACCAGTCCGATCACCATTTTGTCTGTCAGCGCCCAGGAACAATTCGTAGTGCAGATCATCTTCACCAGATCTTCAAAGACCGTGGGCGATCGCAACAGCCGGCCGGCGCCTTCTTGCGCGACCCACGCAAAATCCGGATCGGCCTTGACGGCCTGGTAAAACTCGCCCAGGTCGTCATCCAACCGGAACATATGACGGACGTCACGCTCAATTGCGGCCGCTGCTTGTTTTCCCACTCGCCCCGAAGTGCTGATATTGATTCCGCGGTTTCCCGGCGAAATTTCAACGGTCACCGGCTTAGCTTGTTGAAGGTCAAGCACGCGTACCAGCGTCCAGTTCTCCTGATCGAACTCGAAAGGCAGGAGTCCGTACCAGCCGTGACTGCGAACCGTGCGGCGAAAACTAAAATCCGCGGGGGTCTCAGTCGTGATTTCCATAGCGATAGAGCTTAACAGAAATTTTCGCGAGCTTGCGATCGCCAATCGTCTCAATTAATCGAGAGCAAGGGATTCATGCCGGTGGAGGTTCTGTCAGAGAAATTGCTTTGCCCAGGTAGAGCGATCCACCAAATCACACGAAGTCGAACAGTTTTGTGGGATTCGTGGATCGTTCTTGTCCCAGGAAAGAAAGCACCGGCATCACGGCAACCTGCTGGTTTATGGTCCGGGGCGCTACAAGTTTGCGGACTTTGTGAAAGTAGGCACACCACTCACAGAGATTTGCGCCCTGCTTGTCGTGCTACTGGCGCCGTTGATTTGGCAAGGGTAATTGAAATGTAAGGAAGGCAATATATGCGAGCCTGTATGTATCAGGTGCGGTCAACATGATGCTTGACCAATAGGGCACGCAGGGGCTAAACTTTCGGCACTAACCAAGATGAACGGAAGGCTGTACTCGCTGGCTCCTAAAACTTGGTTTTCAGCGAGCGAAGAGTCAACACCGAGACTCTCTACAGTTCAGGTTTCTTAAGAACCTTTTCCAAAAATAGCTA
>DATNNY010000445.1:0-5899 GCA_035601635.1 Pyrinomonadaceae bacterium | reverse complement strand
TCGCTCGCCTTCGCGATATCTTTCGTTCTTTTGTGGCTGTTCTTCATGTGGCTGCTGTTCAGGAAGAACGTCCTCATTAGGGTCTGAAGGACTTTCGCGCTTCGCGCTCAGGCGGACAAGGATGTCCGCGCTCCATCCTCTATCAACGATATCCCGGGCCGCGCAGCACTCGCCCCGCCAATGCCGGCGTGCGTTGGCCGTTCTCCACTTCGATCTGTCCATTGACGATCACAAAGTTGATGCCCACAGGGTATTGATTCGGCTCTTCAAAGGTCGCTCGATCGATTACTGTCTTAGGATCGAAGATAGTTATATCGGCGAAATAGCCTTCGCGGATCAGGCCGCGATTGGTCAAGCTCAGATTGCCGGCCGGCAAGCCCGTCATCTTATGAATTGCCAGCTCCAGCGTCAGCAAATGCTGATCGCGCACATAACGGCCGAGGATGCGCGGGTACGTGCCCCAACCTCGGGGATGCGATTTCGATCCGGCCAGCGGCCCATCGGCCGCGCGCGCGCCATTGTCCGTACAGATGCTGACGAACGGTGATTTCAAAGCGGCCTGCATATCGCTTTCCTTCATCATGAAAAAGATGGCTCCCGTCTGGCCGTGATCCGCAATGATGAAATCAAAGAGAGCATCCAAAGGATCTTTGTTTTGTTCGGTCGCGACTTGCGAGAGCCGCTTGCCCTGCGAACTATCGAGATCGCTATTCACCACGGATGAGATCAGAATCCCGCTGGGCCCGCCACTTCCCAGGTAAATGTTCTCCCAATCTTTTGAGTCGGTGGTTATCTCCTGTTTCAATCGCGCGCGAGTTGCCGGATCCTTCAACCGCGTCACCATTCGATCTGTTCCGCCTTCGATCGCCCACGGTGGCAGACAGGCACTTAAAGAGGTACTGCCCGCGACGTAGGGATAAACGTCGGCGGTGATCTTGAGTCCTTGCTGTCTGGCGGTCTCGATGCGGCGCAGCATTTCGGGCATGCGCCCCCAGTTCTTCTGATAAGCCGTTTTGAAGTGCCAGATCTCCGCCGGAATGTTTGCCCGGCGCGCGATCTCGAAAACTTCTTTCATCGAGTCGTCGATTGCGTTCGCCTCGCTGCGCTGATGAGTGATGTAAATGCCTCCGTATTGATGCGCGACTCTGGCCAGTTCGACTATTTCATCGGTCCTGGCAAAGCGGGCCGGCACATATTGAAGTGAAGTCGAGACTCCCAGCGCGCCGTCTTTCATCGCCTCGGCGACCAACTTTTTCATTTGTTCCAACTCAGCCGGCGTGGGCGGCCGATTGTCATAGCCGATGACGTACTCGCGCACCTGGGTCGCCCCGACAAAGGTGCCGAGGTTTACGCCGGAGCCTTGCTTTCCCAGTCGATTGAAATATTCACCGAGCGTGCGCCAATCTACTGTCAGGTGGTAACGACGGTTGAAATCTTCCTGCTCTTTGAGAATGCGATCGTTAATCGGAGCGATTGATTCTCCTTCTCCGGTAATCTCGGTAGTCACTCCCATCATTACTTTGCTCATCGCGCGCGGATCGACGAGCAGATAGGTTTCTGACTGGCCCAGCATATCGATGAAGCCCGGCGCGACAACCTGGCCGGCAGCATCGATGGTTCGCTTGGCTCTGGCGCCTTGCAGATTCCCAAGACGGACGATGCGATCGCCTTTAATGGCCAGGTCGGCTCGAAAAGCAGGCCGTCCCGCTCCGTCGACTACGCGACCGTTCCTGATGATCAGATCGTAGTCCGAAGCCTTGCTTAAGGCCGAAGTTACTGCCGTCATAGTCGATAAGATAAGCGTCAACGCGACTGCAATTCTGACATTCATACGAATATGCGCCTCGGGTAGGATTCAAGACACGGCATCGTAAACGGAACCGGAAATTCTGTCCAGACTCAGCTTGTCGTGTCCAGCAAGAATCATAATTGAAATGACTCTAGCTTTGGCGTAGTATGCGGCTCGATTAAGGATGCTTTACATTAGGGGTGACCGCGCTCTCAGAATCCCGCGGCATCGTCATCTCATTCTCTTTTAACGATGCTGAATCAAAATAAATGATCGGCCAGGTAGTTTCGCATTACCGCATACTCGAAGCCCTCGCCAAGGGAGGCATGGGCGAAGTCTATCTGGCGGAAGATACGAACCTGGGCCGGCGCGTGGCCATCAAGTTTCCCATGCTCGAATCTAATGAACGCGATTTTCGCGCTCGCTTTCTGCGCGAGGCCCGCGCCGTTTCTGAGTTGAGCAGTCCTTATATCGCGACGGTTTTCGATTATGGCGAGACCAGCGAAGGCCGGCCCTTCCTGGTAATGGAATATGTCCGCGGCCGCACGCTCAGCAGGTTGATGCGGAAAGGACTGACTGTCTCGCGGGTGTTGGAAATCGTAGAAGCAGTCGCCTCGGCTCTGGATGAAGCCCACTCTCGCGGCATCGTTCATCGCGATATCAAACCGTCGAACATCATGGTTAACGATCGCGGTCAGGTTAAGGTGCTCGACTTTGGTCTCGCCAAACAGATGAATGAAGACAAGCTTCATGAATCGGAGCCCGAAGCGCAAACACTGCTCGCCGTGCACACCCGTAGCGGCGCCATGGTCGGAACGCCGGCGTATCTATCTCCCGAACAGGCGATGGGCGGCAACGTTGACGGGCGTAGCGATCTGTTCGCGCTCGGTGGAGTCTTTTATGAATGTCTCACGGGCCACGCGGCCTTTCCCGGAACCAGTTTGATCGAGATTGCCGCCAACGTGATTCACTTCGAGCCACCGCCCCCATCCTCGGTTAGCCCGGCGGTTCCGCCCGAACTGGATTCCATCATTCTCAAGTCGCTCGCGAAGAATCCTGAAAAAAGATATCAGTCGGCAGCCGAACTGATCTCAGACGTGCAATCAGTTCGCGGCGTGTTGCAGGAAGACCTGGGCAATACTCTGATCCAGCCGATATCGACGATGTCGAGCACGCGGCACACGACGCTGACCAATTTCTCACAAATGTTGCGCCGGCCACGGGTGCCCGTCTGGTACATTCTGGTTGGCGTGGCGATTGTCGCGGTCGCGTCATTGATAGTTTGGCGATGGTGGAGGCCGGCGGCACACATTCCGCCCGCGGAAGCTCAAAATTGGTACGAGATCGGGTCGAACGCTTTGCGAGACGGGTCTTTCTATCAAGCCAGCAAGGCCCTGGAGCAAGCCATTTCGATCGATAATAAGTATGCCCTGGCCCATGCACGTTTGGCTGAGAGCCTGATCGAATTGGACTATCTCGACAGGGCCAAGGACGAGCTCCTGACCGCCGGAGCGCTAGCCGCCGATCGCTCGCTGCCCAAAACTGACGCGTTGTACATCGACGCAATTTCCGCGACTGGAAGGCGTGACTATTCCGCGGCGATCGATTCTTATGCGGCCCTCGTGAAACAGTCTTCTGATTCAGAAAAGCCTCGCGTGCTCGTCGATTTGGGGCGCGCTTACGAAAAGAACGAAGACATTAAGAAAGCCATCGAGGCTTATACCGAAGCGGCGAATCGAAATCCACATTACGCAACTGCGTTTTTGCACCTCGGCGTTCTCTATGGCCGGCAGCGCGATCTTCCGAACGCGATCACAGCGTTCGACAAAGCAGATCAGACGTATCAGGCACTGGGCAATCTCGAAGGGCGCACGGAAGTCGCCTACCAGCGCGGCGCGTTGTTTAATCAATTGGGCAAGTTGTCCGACGCGAAAGCTCAATTGGATCAGGCACTCACCTTAGCCGCTGCCAGCAGCAATACGTCTCAGAAGATCAAGACGCTGTTGCAATTGAGCACCGTCGCCGTAGACGCCGGACAAACAGCGCAGGCGACCGATTACGCTCGAGACGCCGTCGAGCTGGCGCAGAAAAATGGAATGGAGAATTTGAGTGCGCAGGGATTGACTGATCTCGGATACAGCTTTCTTGTGCGCGGCCAACCCGATGCAGCTGAGAAATATTTTCTGCAGTCACTTGAGTCTGCTCAGAGAGTCAAAGCCCGCAGTAACGAGGCGAGAGCGCGTGGCGCGATGGCCAGCCTACGCCAACAACAGAACAAGCCCGACGAAGTGATTCAATATCTCGAGCCGGCACTGACATTTTATCGACAGGCCGGCTATCGATCTGCAGCTTCCTCGTGTCTGGCTCTGCTGGCGCGGGCTGATCTGCAAAAGGGCGATTACGCGGCCGCGGACAAAGCCCATGAACAACTACTAAAGTTGGGCCAGGAGGTGAACGATCAGTCGATTATTGCGCTGGCACATGCTGAGCTGGCTTCGGCGCTGGCCCGCCAGGAAAAGTTTACCGCGGCCCTTGATCATCTCACGCAGGCCTACGCGATCTACAACTCACAGGGAGTTCAGCGGAGCATGGGTTACAACCTGGTCGAACGCGCTTTTGTGCTCGGGAGTATCGGTCGCTACGGCGAAGTCGAGACCCTGCTGAGCCAGGCAGCGGCCATTGCGGATAAACCTGGCGGTGAGATCAAGCGACTCTCTCTTGAAGGACAGCTGGCGAGTGCAGAGATCGCTTTGACTCAGGATCACAATCCCGAAGCGAGAGACAAGGCCGAGAGATTGCTGGCGCTGGACGCCGCCAAGTTTCCCGAAATTTCAATGAATGGCACCTGGGTGCTGGGAATGGCTTTAGCGTATGGCGGAACTCCGAGCGGGAAACAGAAATGCGCCGAAGCGGTCGAATTGGCGAGGCAGTTAAATGATCGCTGGCAGTCGGCCAAAGCGCAGCTCGCGCTCGCCGAAACGCTGTTAGTGTCAGGTGATTCGCAAAGCGCGGCGAATACTGCCCTCCAGGCGCACCAGGTGTTTGCCCAACTGGGCCACCAGGCATCCGAATGGCGGGCGCTTGCGTTGGTGTCGCTGGCGACAGAAAAGTTAGGCGACAAAAGTAAAGCGCAGGAGTATGCTGTGCAGGCAAACGAGGCATTGTCGAAACTTGAACCCATCTGGGGTAAAGACAATCGCGACGGTTTCCTCTCACGCCCGGATGTGCAGCGACTAAGAAAACAGCTTGAGCACATTACCGGAACGGCCAAATGATCTTTTGCGGTTCGCGTTATCTTTGATTTTCAAGAACGGATATTGCAGGCAGTTTCAGACTTGCGCGGCCAGTCCGCGTCATTACAGTTAACCCCCAACAAGGAGAGAAACAATGCGCAGCTTTCGCCTACTTATCGTAGCCCTCGTAACGATTTTGGCCCTCGCCCTCGGCGTCTTTGGACTGATTCATCCGCCGGGCCAAATCACAGTGGCGCCCGGTGACGACATCATTATCAAGGGCGGTTCGATGTCTATTCAGTGTGGCGCCAATCACGGGAAAGATTGTCTCCAGCACACCGCCGGCAGCTACACTTACACGCACACCAAAGGCACCGCTCACATAACGGGCGTGGTGATTAAAGACGATGCGGGCACTGTGCTATACAGCAGTTCATTTGTCCCGGCGCATCAACCGACACTCGCAGTGACGTTCAAGTAGTCACTGGCCGGAACATTATGTCTTTGCGCTCATCGCAGCGGGTTCGGCGAGACTATTTTGTCTCGCCGAACGAGGCTGCCTTATCCTACGGATTCGGCCGTCACCTTCGGGAGATGCAATTTCGAAGAGGACGATTGTTCTGCTACACTTTCCCCGGAATCCAACCATCGAATTGAATCTGAACCAATCAAGAAACTACCAGTGACAATCGAAGAAGTCCGCGAGGCAACCGACGCAAAGCTGATCGGCGACGGCGGCATTCCGGTGACCGACGTAACGCATGATTCGCGTCAGGCCGGCCAGGGAAGTCTGTTTGTCGCCGTGCGCGGCGAGTTGTTTGATGCGCACAAGTTTGTGCCGCAAGTAATCGAGCAGGGTGCAGCGGGCGTGCTCTCG
>DATNNY010000444.1:0-3322 GCA_035601635.1 Pyrinomonadaceae bacterium | reverse complement strand
GCGATCTGATGGACCATGTTCTCAGTCACATTGCCGCCCGAGAACTCCCAGAATAGTCGCCAATTAATGAACTTATATGGGTCGAAAGGTCGAGAACGCCGCCCGTTGAGGAATAGATTCCAGTCAACGTTGCCGGCAGTGCAGTCCGCAGGAACGGGACGGACCCACTGGCCTTTGCCCTTTGGCGTATTACGGCTCATCCACGATTCGACGTGTGTGATCTTGCCAGCCATTCCGTTCTTGATCCATGAACGGGTGTCGGCGACGGAGCCCGAGCTCTCATGTTGCAGCCCGATCTGAACCACGCGATCCGACTTTCGCGCGGCGTTGCGGCAGGCTTCGGCCTCTTCAATCGACCAGGTCATAGTCTTTTCACTGTACAAGTCTTTGCCTGCCGCTATGGTGTCGATGAAATGGCGGGAGTGGCAGTGAAGGGGTGAAGCCACGATGACCGCGTCAATGTCTTTCAGATCCAGCAGTCTGCGATGGTCGGTGAAAGTTTTTACTCCCGGCGCAAGTTGCCTCGCCTCTTCGTGACGCCTAGTGTAGACATCAGCGGCGGCGACAAAGTCGACGTTTGGAATTTTTAGTATTTCTCGCAGATCTTCCTGACCCCGAGCGCCGCAGCCAATAATGCCAACGCGAACTCGGTCATTCGCTCCCAGTACGCGGCTCGTCGCGTATGATGTCAGTCCGATGGTGGCGCCGGCGAGCGCCGCTTGTTTGATAAATTGGCGGCGTTCGATTTTTTCACTGGTCATGATCTGCTCCTAACTTGAAGTTTCGTTACCACGGCGGAAACCGTTCGCTTTACCGTCAGTGTGAAGACGTGGAAACGGGCCTCGCTCTGAATTCGCGCAAGATGCGTTTTGCCAAATCCAAACCGACCCATTGCTCGGCCGCTAATCTTCTTGAAGTCGACGGACTTAGTCAAGTAGTTCTTTACATCTTCAAGTCGCAAGAAGTGGTGGGAAGGCAAAGGCCCAGTCCCATCCCAAGGATAATCAGGATGTACTGACTCTCTAATGCGGAGGTGGAGCTGTCGAAGATGGCACTGGTTTCCCATCGACAGTATTTGGCTCCATCAATTCGATTCGGGTTCCATCGGGATCGAAAAGGTTCGCCTGCCGCTTGCCGTTCTTACCGACCTTCACCTCGATCGGTTTGGTGTAGTTCTTGCGCGCTGGACGCGATTCGAGCATAGCGACGGCCTTATTAATATCGGGTGTGATCAGGCAAATGTGATTCTTAGTTCCCCTCTGTTCAGAATCAGGCGGCTTGGAGTAAAGCATGAACTCGAGATAATCCTGCGCATCCGGAACTCGCATATTGACCCAACTCAGCTCTGTGCCGGATGAGCTGCCCCTCCAGAATTCCTGGAAGCCAAGGATATCGCGATAGAATTTCAGAGACGGCTCGAGCGCGCCAACTAGGACACCGACATGTGCCATCTGCGTCGAAATCCGAGTATCGGGCATGAATTTCCCTTCTTCGCGCCTAGTCCAACTGTCAGGTTCATACTGAACAATTTCCACTTGATGACCATCGGGGTCGATAACGTTGAAATTCGAGTTTCCGATTCGGCCTTTCGTTACCTTATCCGGCACCTTAATTCTGCGGGACGCCAGATAATCGCGCATGCCCTGGGCTGAGTCAGTGAAGAAAGCGATATGATTAAGATGGCCGTCTTGTTTGGGACTTTCCGCGAAGAGCTCAATGTATTGGTCGTCGTTAATCTTGATGAAAACAATCCGGTCTGAGCCGTCCTCGCGCTTCAAGACGTATGGCTCCTGATATCCGAGGAATTCTTCATAAAATGCGCGCGCCTTTTTTAGATCGCTGACGAACAGCGCCATGTGTGACAGACCGAGAACGCGAGGACGCTTTACCTCATCGCCGGCTATTGAGCCAGCAAACGAAATTGAGAACAACAGCGAAATTGCCAATCGCTTTGCAGACTTCATCATTGTAATGCGTCGCCAGCGTAATTCAATCACCGGCTGCAACGCCAGAGTCAGTTCTATGTTCCCGACCGTTTCACTCGCTGATATACTCTAACGTAATCGGCCAGCATAGTCTTTGGGTGGAATTAGATGAAATTCTTCGATTTTTCGATTCCTAGTATATTACAGATTCCCGCGCTTGATCTGGCGGTTCGTCCCTGAGGAAAGTGGCGAAGATGCAAGTGTCACGGTATGCCCAGTCACAAGATCTCCTGCCGACAATTACATAATTTCGAGGATTCCCAAAATACAAGCGGCAATGGGCTACCGCGAGTTCAGGAACTACACCGGGCCACATCTGTTTGCCGCGAGCAACGAGTTCGCGTCTGCGAACCTGACCGGCACCGGAACAATTACAAAGTCGTTGCGATCGACAACTGCGACGACGCATTGATGCAGGCGCGATCAAATCTATTCGATTTATACCTGATCGATAACTGGATGTCAGGGTGCTCAGGAATCGATTTATGTAAGAAGCTTCGCGAGTTCGATTCCCGAACGCCCATTCTATTTTATTCCGGTGCTGTCTATGAGCGTGACAAGCAGCAGGCGTTCGCTGCTGGTCCGCAGGGATACCTGGTCAAACCGGTTAACAACGATGAGCTAATCGAACAAGTCTCCCGACTCACTTCGGGTGTGAAGCAACCAACGTCGATGACAGCTTAGGAGATATCAGAAAATCTCAAATCAAAAACTCACGTCGAGAGGTTTGCCGCTGACCACGCCTGTGACGATAATTACGTTGCTCTTTAGGATTAATCACGATTAGTAGGTTAGTCTGCGGAGCAGGCGCCGGCATAAAGCCTGGGGGCGCCTCGAATCGGCAAACGAAGATCGATGAGCGACAACGAGCAGACCACACCACCGCTACCCGGCGCCAAGCCTGATGACATGTTTCCAGCACTAACGCCGGAGCAACAGGCGCGAGTTGCTGCGCATGGCCGAGTGCGGCAGGTGCAGAAGAGCGAAACGGTGGTTGAAGCGAACGCGGAACCGAATAAGTTCTTTGTCGTCGTTACCGGTCAATTGAATCTGCTTAAAGTGTCCCGGGACCTGGAAGAAGTCATAGCCGTCTGTCGTCCGGGCATGTTCACAGGCGAACTGAACGTGCTTTCCGGACGGCGTGGACTGGTACGCATACAGGCAGCCGAAGCCAGCGAGCTGGTCGAGATTGAGCGCGAACCGTTGCTGGCTTTGGTCCAAACTGACAGTGAGCTCAGCGATATCTTTCTCCGCGCTTTTATCCTCCGAAGGTTGGAACTGATCGCACGTGGAATTAGCGATCTGGTTTTGATTGGCTCTAGTCACTCTCTCGACAC
>DATNNY010000443.1:0-10523 GCA_035601635.1 Pyrinomonadaceae bacterium | reverse complement strand
ACTACTTACGTTCCTGTTTCCCAGCTGGTCATATACTCGATCTGTTCCGAGGTCAGGGTATCGATCGACATGCCGAGCGACTTCAATTTCAGGCTGGCGATTTCCTGATCGACTTCCTTCGGCAGCAAGTGAACGCCGGGCTCGAGCTTGCCTTTGTTCCTGACCAGATACTCGGCAGAGAGAGCCTGGTTGGCAAAGCTCATGTCCATCACGCTGGCGGGATGGCCCTCGGCGGCTGCGAGATTGATTAGCCGGCCTTCGCCGAGCACGATAATCCGATTGCCGTTGCTGATTTTGTATTCTTCGACAAAGGGACGCAGCTTCTCGACCGGTGCGGACATCTCGCGCAGTGCTACCAGATTGAGTTCCAGATCAAAGTGACCGCTATTGCAGACGATTGCGCCATCTTTCATCTGCGCAAAATGTTGGCCGTCCACCACGTGACGATTACCGGTGACGGTGACGAAGATATCGCCAATGGATGCGGCAGCTGCAATCGGCATCACTCTGAACCCGTCCATCACTGCTTCGACTGCTTTGATGGGATCAATTTCGCAAACGATCACATTTGAACCCATACCGCGCGCGCGCAACGCCACGCCTTTGCCGCACCAGCCATAACCCACTACGACCAGGTTGCGGCCCGCCAGCAGGATGTTTGTCGCCCGGATGATGCCGTCCAAAGTTGATTGACCAGTGCCGTAGCGATTATCAAAGAAGTGCTTGGTCTGTGCGTCGTTGACGGCTATCGATGGGAACGTGAGTACGCCGGCGGCCTGCATCGCCTGCAAGCGCACGATTCCCGTTGTGGTTTCTTCCGTACTCCCGATCAGCTTGTCTTTCAGGGCCGGCCGCTCCTTGATCATCGTGGCGACGACGTCCGAGCCGTCATCGATAATAATCTGCGGCTCGAAATCCAAAGCAGTCTGAACATGACGACGATAGGTATCGGTTGATTCACCCTTCATGGCAAACACCGGAATTCCAGAATCAGCTACCAGCGAAGCGGCTACGTCGTCCTGAGTGGAGAGGGGATTGGAAGCGATGAGCAGAGACTCAGCGCCTCCGGCTTGGAGGGCGAGGGCGAGATTCGCCGTCTCGGTCGTGATGTGCGCACAGGCGACCAGGCGCACGCCCTTCAGCGGCTGCTCAGTCCGAAATCGCTCGCGAATCAAACGTAGGACCGGCATCTCTCGTTCGGCCCAGTCGATGCGTTTCTTTCCCTGGGGAGCGAGGGAAATATCTTTAATGTCATGTTCAATTGCAGGCATTGCTGTACTCATCTTTTAAATTCTTTCCTTCTGTGAAATTAAGTTCGGAGTTCGGCCCTTCCGTTGCGCTGTGCGTGAACCTAATCCCGACCGGCAGTTTCACGCAAAGGCGCTAAGGAAAAACTTAAGGCGCAAAAGAGAACAACCACCTCTTATACCCCGGCCGCGGCACGCAGAGCTTCCGCTTTGTCGGTTTGCTCCCAGGTGAATCCCTCTCCGGTACGACCGAAGTGGCCATAGGACGCAGTGGCTTTGTAAATTGGCCGGCGCAGGTTCAACCCTTCGATGATTCCTTTTGGTGTCAGCGGAAAATGCGCGCGAACCAGATCGGAAAGCGCCGCTTCGCTGATGCGGCCAGTGCCTCGGGTCTCGATACGAACTGAAACAGGATCAGCGACACCGATGGCATAAGCGAGTTGAACTTCGCACTGTTCCGCCAGTCCAGCTGCCACAATGTTCTTGGCTATGTAACGCGCGATGTACGCCGCCGAACGATCCACCTTTGTTGGATCCTTACCAGAGAACGCTCCGCCGCCGTGAGGCGCATAACCGCCATAGGTGTCGACAATGATCTTGCGTCCGGTTAATCCGGAATCACCCTGCGGGCCGCCGGTAACAAAGCGCCCGGTCGGGTTGATGTGATACTTAGTTTGATCGTCAAGCAGTTCGCCGGACACAGTGTGCTTGATAACTTGCTCAAGAATCTCGGAGCGGAGTTGATCGTTGCCAACCTCGGGCGCGTGCTGGGACGAGATGACAACTGCGTCCACGCGGAATGGGCGGCCATCACGATACTCAACGGTAACCTGCGACTTGCCGTCCGGGCGAAGATAGGGAAGCGCGCCTGACTTTCTTACTTCAGAGAGCCTCAGCGCCAACTGGTGCGCCAGTTGAATCGGAAGCGGCATCAACTCGGGCGTCTCGTTGCAGGCGAACCCGAACATCAGGCCCTGGTCACCGGCGCCGCCCGGATCGACACCCATCGCGATGTCCGGGGACTGACGGTGAACGGCCGACAAAACGCTGCAGGTGTCACAGTCGAATCCGTACTTGGCGCGGTCATAGCCGATTTCCCGAATCGTCTCGCGCGCGACGTCGGCATAATCGATCATCGCTTTAGTTGTAATCTCGCCGGCCACGATTACCATGCCGGTAGTCAGCAGTGTCTCGCAGGCCACGCGTGAGGTCGGGTCCTGGGTCAACGCGGCGTCCAGAACTGCGTCCGATATCTGATCGGCAATCTTGTCGGGATGTCCCTCAGTAACTGATTCAGATGTGAACAAAACTCCACGATGATTGTTACTCAATTCAAACTCCTCCAATAAAAGCTTTACGTGCTTATAGTAGACACCAATGTGAAATCAAAAGACCGCGTACGATAACAGCCTGTTTAAAGGGGTGTCAAGCGCAGGCCAACCCCGGAAGGCGCTGAAAATGGTCCGAAGTCCGGCCCAGTCCGGTTACCTAAATCTCCTGACACGATCCGTTCGTTAACTGTTGCAAATATTAGGAGCGGTCCTGTCCGTTCCAGATCAAGCTCGTTACGTAATTTTCCTGACAGCGACTGGCGACAGATCGTTGCGCCTTACGACCGATTGCTACGAATTCACCCTTCGCCGATTGTGCAGCTAAACCGTGCCGTGGCCGTAGCCATGTGCGATGGTCCAGCGGCGGGTCTTGTACTGCTGAAGAATCGGATCTTTTCGGAACGGCCCTTCGTCATAGGGATCAGATAGCTTGCCTTCGTAGTCATCGAAACCCCTACAGCAAATCCATCGCAGCCTTGAGCCCATCTTCGATCTGCCTCAACTCTGTTGAATTCAATTCGCCAATTCGTTGGGTAAGCTTCGAGCGATCAAGAGTGGTCACTTGATGACAAAGAGCGACACTGTCTTTGCCGAGACCGGCTGCGCCTTGTGGCAGCAACACGGCCGAAGGCCCGCGCCCGGCTTGCGCCACCGAAGTGGAAAGCGGGACAACGATGATAGATCGCCAGTTTTGAGTCTGATTAAAAGCGTCGTGCGAGATCACAATGACCGGACGTCGGCCCCGCTGCTCGGATCCTGAACGAGGAGCGAGATCGGCCCAGTAAACTTCGCCCCGTTTCATTGTTCGGTAGCTTGTTGGAGCAAATGATCGGACGCGGCGGCCTCGAGATCAGGATCGATGTCGGCCTCGGTCCCCGCGTGTTGAGTTGCGTAATCGGTGAGTGCCTGGTGAAGATTCTCTCGATTGCTAATATGTTCGCGACGCGCCAGGGAGTCCACAAAATCCTCGACTTCAGCGACCCGATCCTGAGGAAGTCGCTTGATTTTATCGATTAGTTCTTGCTGTTCCATGGTGGAAATTATAGCACAAGGCTTTTCGTGCTAAAGGTTTCCAACCACATGGCGAATTGGCAAATTACTACCTGGCGCATTCAGCCCGGGCGGATATGTACCGCAGGCTCGGCCGGACAGCTGGGGCTCGGTCCTCTTATGAGAAAGCTCTGGCGCTGACCCACAGGAACCAGAGCGGCAATTCCTGCAAGAGCGGATCCGGCAGTTGAAGTAGAAAATGATAGGGGAGGGAGACCGTTTCGGTTTTAGTATTAGATATGCAATAACTCTTCGACAAGTGTTAGTAGCATTTCGCCATCGAACGGCCGTCTCTCATATTGGTAAACACCGATTGCGTTTAGACTCTGAATCTTATTCCGCAATTCATGTAGTTCAAGGCCAAACGGTTCCGGTCGGTTATCTGTCGAAGCAACGATTGGATTATGTGTCACTTTAAGAGCTTGCCATCGACCATAGAGGTCCTCATTTCCAGATGCAACAAGAAGAAGATTAAAACCTCTGCCGCTTGGAGCTTGTATTAATCCTAATGCGCGAATCAGCTCCCATTGTGAAATCTGTATATTGTCATCTGACACGTCTACTCCACAGCGGACAGTTGGAAGAGCCCCCGCCCCTTGACTTGAAAATATTGAAAACCCTAAAGATTGTTTTCTGATTTCCAATTTCACGAACTCCGAGCTAGCGTTGAACGAGGCTACAATTCCTTCAGCAACATCGGAAATTTCTGTGAAGGCAAAGCAGACGAGTTCTTTCTGCTCTTGTCGCCGTTTATTTTGCTCTTCTATCTTGAGACGATGGCTTTCACTTCTCTGATGATTTCTAGATGCCACGTCGACCAACCGACTTACATTGGCAGTGGTCTTCCGATCTAATTCTTGAACATTAAGTCGCTCAAGCAGTAAATCCCATGATTGGTATCGATCTAACGGCCGCTTAGAAATCATCTTGAGAATAATTTGAGCGAGTTGAGGATCTAGATGCTCATTAATTTGTCGTGGCTCTCGAGCTGGTTGAGAAAAGTGGGCCGTCTTCCACGCGTCAACGAAATCACCCGATGCTACGACCGTATACGGATGCTGGAGAGTAGCAAGTTCGTAGAAGGTAATTCCCATTGAATACATGTCCATGCTTGGCAGATTCTTTTCCTGTCGCCACGCTTCGGGAGCGCAATACATCACATGATTTATACCTTTGAAGGTTTGCGTTCTCGTGGCTGCCCCGACAACTTTAGAAAGTCCAAAATCTGATATCTTCAACTTGTTACTCACCAACAAAATGTTGTCTGGCTTTACGTCGCGATGTACTAGCTTGGAGTTAATTGCTCGCATGCCTGATGCTAACTCAACAAACATTTGCCGCAGCTCATTTGAAGAAATGAACTGAGAAGCGTTTTTCCTTTCAGCCAGCCAGTCTTTAAGAGTTCCTCCGTCGGCATACTCCATTATCATGTAAGGCGGAAGCCCTGCATGTTGTCTCCCGTCGTGAAAATAAAAGACTCGAGTAACGTTCGAATGAACAATCTCTGTGGCTAGTTGAGATTCGTTTTGAAGCGCTCTTAATTTTGTATCATCAAGCAAAGCTGTCAGAATTGTCTTAAGCGCCAACCGGTTGCCATTCTGATCTTTGATCTCATATACAGTTCCGAATCCGCCACTGTCAATTAAGCGGACCACTGTGTACTTGTCTTGTTCAGTTGCGCCAAAGACATTGTCACCGACTCTAAGATCCATAGCCTTCTTCCTAATGCTTCCACTTGATCCTTTCTAAACGAAGTGAGTTGGGAAGCGTAACTTCGGTTATAAGCATGGGAGTCTAACTGAGTGCTTTTCTTCTCAAGTTCCAATTCGAACATACAAGACTTTCTTCTCCTGGCGACCCTGATAGGGACTGCCAGACTTACAAAAACCACGCTTCTCCAGAATATGTCGCATTGCTTCATTATCGGCGCTGGTTGTGGCAAAGACTGGCTGCGAGATCCGTTGGAACAGGAGGTCAGCCAAGCCGGAGCCTAATCCCTGTCCCTCGTGTTCGGGCCGCGTGAAGGCCCAGCCAAATTCAAGTTCGAACTCAGCAGCATTCTCAGAAGACCGCGCACGCTGGAACACTTTCTCGCGATATCGGGTTCGCGGCATCTTGACTGCGGCGACGGAGACAAGCGCTTCGTTAATTCTGGCGAACCCTAATGAATCAGCCGACATGACCAGTTCTCGCAGTCGTTGTTCTTGAACCTGACCGCCTTCGAGAACCATGGTCATGAACTCTGCAATTTCTTCAGCCGAGCAGTCTTCCGGTGCTTTCTTTTTGAGAGATCGTTCTTGCATTTTTCCAAACATTGGAATATTCGTTTAGACAGTCAGGTTCTCTCAGATTTTATCTCCACGGCATTTTGTAAGGTCCGCTGAAACACCGCGGCGGCTGTGGCGATGATGGCAGAGACCAAAATAATGAAGGCACCCATCATGACTCCACCGGCAATATCATCCTTGCTACGCATAAAGATGGATAAATAGGCTTCCGCCCCGAGAATAAAGATCGCCGTTGTTAATGCGCAGTACTTGATGATCCGCAAAGCTCGCACAGAACGCTGGGAAAATATTTCGCTTCGTCGGGCATACCCTAATATCTTGAATACCTGGTAAAGACCGACAAAAAACGGGACGAAGGCCAGGTATATATACGCCAGGAATGGATCCTTGAAGTAAATCTCAAATTGCGTGGCGTTCACGTTCCGGCCCTCGACCTGGGGTTCCCAAAGCAGCAAGGCAAGAACGCCTACGCCGAGAAGTACGATTACTACCTGAAGGAAGATCGCCCAGCCTCGTTTCATAGTTGATCCTTATTATATTGCGTAGATTGTAGGATAGAAAATTAGAATTGGGTCAGGGTCGCGATTTGTGCGATTCTCACGTCGCTTAGCATCGGGCCCAGTACCTGGAGAATCGCAAAGATCGCAAGCTTGACCCCGGTGTTTTGGTTCTATGTCCAGAGGTCGGTCTGACGCGGATCGACGCGGTGCTGGAACAGGGCGAATTGGCAAATTATTACCTGGCGCAGTCCGCCCGCGCAGATATGTGCCGCAGGCTCGGCAGGACAGCCGAGGCTCGGGCGTCTTATGAGAAAGCTCTGGCGCTGACCCAACAGGAACCGGAGCGGCACTTCCTGAAGGAGCGGATTCGGCAGTTGGAATAAAAAAGACTCGTCAGAAGCCAATGCAGATATTGGGATGACCAGCCGCAAAGCATTTACATAATTTTGGCTTCCCCACAGTGGACAATCTTCGCAACTTCTTGTTGACGCCACGAGTAAGCTAATTTGGGCAGATTTGTGATGGGTCCACAAACGCGTTGCGCTTCAATCTCTCGCAACCCTTCGAGATCAAGTCATTGTTATCAAGTTCCCACACTTGATAGAAAGGGCGTTTATCACTATTACGGTCATAGCCTTTCGTTAACAGGCGCTTACCATCAAGACTGAAAACCACTTCGGGAAACAGAGTTGTCGGATATAACACCATAACGGGGTCAAAATTCTTTCGATCCCAAATAGCAATCTCATTCAAGATTGTAACTAAAGCAATAAACTTACCCTGCGCGTCAAGCGCAATTCTTACTACGCCGTCCTTCAAAGGCACAATTCTTGTGGATTCGTCGACTAGACTTAATATCTGAAACTCTTTCTCGCGTGTGAATGAACCCAGAGAGGATTCATCAGCGCTGAAAACGAAGCTGATGTTCGCCGAACCATGTTCGACAACTCTTGTCAGCCACGTCCCGCTGGAAACGTCCCAAACACACAACCCTCTTTTATTCTTCACAGACGCCGCGCACCGAACCGCGACATAGTTTCCTTTAGGACTAATGGCTATCTGTTCATATGTCTCGCCCTCAGGCTCAATTGTTACGTCGACCGGCCGTTTCCATATTAGTTCGGTGGCCCTTTGTCCAAGCGGAATCGTTCGCCGGTCAACGTATTCATTATTTTCAAGCTGGTAAATATGGATCTCCTGCGCGCCGTCAGGTTTCACGGCTAGAACGACCAGAGTCTTACTATCCGAGGTGAAGGATGAAAAGAGTGCAGGAGGCCCAGGAAGCCTGGCCTCGGTGACAACTTTATATGATTTGCTGGTTAAGGCTTCTGTGACGACCAGCCCGTTCTGACCCGATGCCAGCGAGTTGCTAAGCGCGCCCGGGAAGAGTCTTTCCAAATTCTGATCCCAGGTTCTCGCCTCTAAAGCAAAGGTGTATCCCGCGGAATCCCACGAAGAGAAGAACCTTCTTGAGAGAACGTTCAGCGTTTTGCCGTCTGAAGAGAGCCGTACCTGATCGCCCCCCACCTCCGGCGCGACTCGAGCGATTTCCCGTAATTTCGGCTCGCTCGACAAGCTATCTAGTTGCCATACGCTGACCGATTCATACCAGGAGGAAACAGCTATCAAGTTGCCGTCGTCGCTTATTGCGACGTTTTCAAGTCCCTGGGGGAAATACAAATCCTCCGGAATCAGATTACCGGTTTCTTCAACCAACTTACTTAGATCTTTACCATAAAACTGCCAAAGCAAAACGGATTTGTTAGATAAAAATTTATCACCAGAGGGCGATCCGCCTACTGCTAAAAGGATCTTTCCTTGTCCGCCGAATGTGACGTTCTTAAGAGTCGTGTACTGGTTGGCGTAAATCTCGCGAAAAATCTTTTTATCGAGATCACCGATCAGAACCTTGTAGATAGATTTCGGTCCGCTTTCATCAACGCCGCACATCGCCAAAAGCTTTCCGTCAGGGCTTAACGCCACTCCGGTGACACGAAGTTTATTCTTATAGTATTGAACCTTAGTCGAATCAAAAACAGTCTTACCTTCGACGTCTTTAACAAGAAGAACGGGCTCAGAAAGACCTTCTTTAAGTGCCGCCGCTCTTCGAAATCCATCGCTAACTGCAATATGGCTAATGTGCCCTTCTCCTTCAAAAATGAATTCATGCTTAGGCGCCAAAACCTGTTCTTGATCATTTGGTAATTCAACTACCGGAAAGATGTGAATAACTTTTCCTGCGCGGCCCTTTACTGATTTCAGCAATGCGATGTGTCTGGCATCGGGAGTGAAGACATAGGCTTCCGCTTCATCCATCGTTGGCACCGCTCTCGCGTCGCGCCGCAGCGGCATTAGACTCAGGCTATCTCGCAGGGCTTTCGTCGCTTCGAAAAGCCGTACCTGCTGTGATCCCGCCGTTTGCGCGGAGTCGATTGCATACCCGACGGCTTTTCCAATGTTTGCTGCGCTCTTGTTGATCGACTCCGTGGACTGGTTTGCTAGTCGACGAGCTTCAGCGATCGCTTCTTGCACTTTACTCTGCTTTTCGGCTGCCTCCGCTTTAATGCGCGCGTCTTTCTCTTTGTTCTCAGCCTCGATGCGTTTGTTGTCAGCAGCAGAAACGAGATCATTGGCGTGCTCGATCCTTCTGTTGGCATCGGTGATCGCCGTTTCTGCATCCTTTTGAGCCTCGGTCACGAGACCATTCGCCGTCTTGATCTTTGTTCCTGCATCGGCGATGACTGCGTCTGCATCCTCTTGAGCCTTCTTCGCCATCAGATCGGACTTTGCCGCTCTTTCCTCTGCGTCTGTAGCCGCTCTTATTTTTCGTTCAGCAAACCAACCAGCGGCTCCGCTGAGCATGAGGAGGAACATGAGAAGCGCAAGCATCCAGTTTCTAGCCAACCGCAGTCGATCATTTCGCTTCCTGTATTTCGCTGCTGTTCTAATGCGATCGATAACAGAATCTGAAACCTTGCCGGTAGTTAGTGCATCCGGTTCGATTTCGTCTTCAATGTCAACTCCTGCAATGTTTTTATGCCAATCTGCATTTCGCACAACTCCCCCAACATCAATTGGGATTGTGCTCTCGCGATTCCGTTGTACACTGAGGAACTCATCAATCTCGTCACCCATCGCCGTTGAAGCAGTAGAGCAGGGACTACCAATCAACACTAACGTCGATGAGTTCCTAACCTTCCGCCTTAATGAGCTTGGAATCTTCTGTCCGGGCTCCGTCCCCAGCTCATCGATAAAACAACTGAATCCTTCTTTCTTGTCGGTCAGCTTCATGAAAAGATTTCTTGCATACTTACCTCCATCCCTTCGTGCATAAGATATGAAAATATCTTCACCTGAGAGGACCTTATAAAGCGCATCAAAGATTCGCTGGGGGGTGAGATTCATGGCTTGAGTTCCTTTCAACCCGGAAATGAAAATATAGAACCAAGGAAGAACGGCAAGGTTTTACGAAATGCAAACTTTGAGTCGCGAGATATTACACAGAATCTACTTGCAATTACGAACAACTTGGCAAAGACAGAAAGGCCGCCGGCGTTCATCCGGCGCCCTCGTGCAGGAAAATGGTTCCGCAGGTAGAACTCGAACCTAGTCTAAACCGCGGAAGAAAAAATTTCTAGGACGAGTTGTCGAATTCCGGTCCGGCCGTTCGACTATATGGTGAAGGCAGGGCATTACGTAATTTTCCTGACAGTGCGCACACGTTACCTAAACCCACTTCAGCGCTTTTTCCCCAAGCAGTGAACTGCTGGGCTATTTTCATTCGTCCGCTTTGCGGACTGACAATCTTACTTTTTGGGCAAGGTGCATATTGCAAAGTCGCGGCGGCCAGACTATTCCGTTGCTCCCTTCGGGTCCGGGTAGAAAAGAAGCTCGCGCACCTCGCCCGCCGCATCGCATGAGATGAAACCCTTGCGCGCCCACGCCAGCGCCTCGTCCATATCGGCAGCTTCCAGTATCCAGAAACCGCCCATATGCTCCTTGGTCTCGGTGTATGGCCCATCGGTGACGAGCACCGTACCATCAGGCTGCTTCCGCACCGTCTTTGCGTTGCTGGCCGGGGAAATTCCGCAAGCGAACTTCCTGGCG
>DATNNY010000442.1:0-6712 GCA_035601635.1 Pyrinomonadaceae bacterium | reverse complement strand
CAAGCGCGCCGCGACACGCTCGCCGCCCAGTTGCGCGATTACGAGAATTCGCTGCAAAAGTTGGAGGGCAACACCACCAAACACAACGACCTGCAGCGCCAGGTCAAGGAAGCTGAAGACAACTATCAGCTCTATGCCAAGAAGCGCGAGGAAGCCCGCATCGCCGACGAACTTGATCGGCAGAAGATCACCAACGTGTCGATTGCTGAGGCTCCGGCATTATCACAGATCCCCTCTTCACCGAATCGTCCGCTAAACCTGGTACTCGGCGTCTTTGTCGCCGGCCTTTTGAGTCTGGGAACTGTATTCTCCGCGGAAATGCTCGGTGACACGATCAATACGCCGCGGCAATTAGAAGCGCTCACCGGAGCGACCGTGCTGGCCACGGTGCCCGAAAACAGTAACAAGCTGATGGGCCGTCGCAAGACCAAAACAAAAGAGATCGAGAACAACCCGATAGCCCAATTGGAGGGCTGATCGAGCGGATACAACTGTGCAAATCGAAGAGCAAATCAACGGAACCCAGATGCCTGTAGCGCGCATCCGGAGCAACGGCCGGCGGCATAACCTGCAGTTGCTGCTGGCGAATCTGCAGAACTCTGCGCCAAGACTACGCGCGGGCGCGGCGATCGCTTTTACCTCGGCTTCCTCGGGCGAAGGCGTCTCGCACGTCGCACAATTGTTCGCGGTTGAGTTGGCGCGCCACACAGGCCGTCGCACGTTGATAGTCAGCGCTGAAAGAATGCCGAGCCTCGGCGTCGAAGACTATCTGCAAATGCCCTGGAATTGTCACCCGACAAACATTGAAAACGTCTGGATGCTGCCGGCAAAAAAGACGGGGCGAAAGAAAGGAGGCGACTCGGACGAAGACGCGGGCCATGAACTGCCCCAGAGATCTTTCCTGGTCAGAGTCAGCAAAGCCGGGGAACAGGTCGACACTGGATTGGATTCAGTCGATGCCCTGCGTGTGGCTTTCGACAATATCCTGATTGATTGTCGTTCGCTCCGCGCGTCCTCAGAGGCTGCGGTGCTGAGCTCCAGTGTTGACGGCGTTGCCATTGTTGTCGAAGCCGGCCAGACGCGGCGCGACGAAATCATAAATGCACAGCGCACGATCGAAAACGCAGGCGGAAAATTCCTGGGCTTTGTTTTGAACAAACGCCGCTATCCCGTTCCTGAGTGGCTGTACCGAAGATTGTAGTTGAGTCTTGTTTAGAGTCGGGCTACTGCCCGACTAAGCGGGCGGTAGCCCGCTTCTAAACTCATTGAAGAGTTTTTGGGGAGTGCTAATGAAGAAGAGCCTGCTTTTACTGATCGCGATTTGTTTTCTTGCCAGCGCTGACGCCGCCATTGCCCAGCAGCAGACCGCGCCGCGGCTCACGACCGTGACTGAAGAGCGCTACCGCTTGCAACCCGGCGATGTGTTCGAGGTGCAGTTCCGCTATTCACCCGAATTCAATCAGACGGTGACAGTCCAGCCTGACGGCTATGTCTCACTTGAGGTGGGTGGAGACCTGAAGGTTGCGGGCCTCACAATTGAACAGGCGCGCGCGGCAATTCTGAAAAAGGCTTCATCGCGTTTGCAGGATCCGATCGCGACGATCGTCCTCAAGGAATTCCAGAAACCCTACTTTGTAATAGCCGGCGAAGTCAGCCTGCCCGGGAAGATCGAAATGCGCGAACGGGTAACCGCGCTGCAGGCGATTATGCTGGCGGGTGGGATGAAAGAAACCGCCAGGTCTTCCCAGGTCGTAGTCTTTCGTCGCATCAACACAGACACGGCGGAAGTCAAACTCCTGAATCTCAAAAGCGTTCGCCGCACTGCGGATTTGGAAAACGATTTGACCCTGCAACCGGGCGATATGGTGTTTGTGCCCCGCGACAAGATTTCAAGAATTGAGCGATTCATGAAGTTGGCGAGCGTCGCAGCTTTCATGGCGCCGAGATTGTAATGGCGGTCTTCATGACGGCGGATCCTGGATTCGCCCGCTTGCGGAATCATTAACCATTCGATGACTGATCACAACGGATCTCTTTCCAATCTCTTTCTCAAGCTGAGCGACCTCTCTTTGCTTCTGGTTTCGCTCGGCCTGACGATTGTCTACCGGTACTCGCCGGCTAAGAATCCGACTTTTGTCATCGACTATCTTTCCAACCGCGTAAAAATAACGAATGCCCTCCTGGGACTCGGCCTTCTCTTTTCATGGCATGCGGCGTTTGCGGTCCAGGGCCTGTACGTTTCACACCGGCTGCGCGCGATTCGTCTCGAACTAAAGGAAGTTGGTAGGGCAGTCCTGATTTCATCGGTATCGCTTTTGGTTGCCGCCAACCTCGGCAAATGGCCGACGATTAATATTCTCACCGTGGCCCTGTTTGGACTGCTGAGCTTCACCTTAATAGGTTCCGGACGTTTCTTTCTGCGGCTAAACCTGCGCCGATTGCGCCGGCGCGGACACAACGTAAAGTCTCTGTTGCTGGTGGGCGGCGGCGCCCGCAGCCGTCGGTTTGCAGCCCAGATCATTCAGCGCCAGGACCTGGGATACCGGCTGCTTGGTTATGTGGACAGCGACCTTGGCTTTGCTGGTCAAGACATCGAGGGCTCTCCGTGGATGGGAACAATCGAAGATTTGCCGCGAATCATGGCGAACGAAGTCATCGACGAAGTAGCGATCGCGCTCCCGATCAAATCGCAATATTCGCAAGTCGAGGCGGCCGTGATGCTGCTCGAAGAGCAGGGAATAACCACGCACCTGTTGTCCGATCTTTTCCCACAAAAACTGGCTCGATCACAGTCCACCGACCTTGACGGTCTGCCCCTCGTTTCTTTGCACAGTGCGCCGATGTTCAGCTGGCGTACCGAGGCGAAACGTTTTTTTGATTTTGTGGCCGCGACATTTCTGCTTTTGCTGACCGGACCGGCGCTGCTGCTCGTCGCCATAATTATAAAGCTTGAATCGAAAGGTCCGATCTTCTTTGTGCAGGAACGAGTGGGCCTCAACAAGCGGCGTTTCAAGATGCTCAAGTTTAGGACGATGCAACGCGATGCCGAAGCGCGCATGAGCGAAATCGAACACCTGAACGAAAAGAGCGGCCCGATCTTCAAGATTCGCCACGATCCACGGGTGACCTCGGTCGGTCGTTGGCTGCGGCGGACCAGCATCGACGAGTTGCCGCAACTGGTTAATGTGCTGTTGGGAGACATGAGCATCGTGGGACCAAGGCCCCTGTCTTTGCGTGATGCGACCCGCATGGAACTGGCATGGCAGAAAAGACGATTTAGCGTCAAGCCCGGCCTGACTTGCCTGTGGCAGGTTTCGGGCCGCAGCAACCTCTCGTTCGATCAATGGATGCAGCTCGATCTTGAATACATCGATCGCTGGTCGCTCGGGCTCGACGCGTCCATTCTGCTTCGCACCATACCTGCCATCGTTCTGGCTCGCGGCGCCAGCTGAGGCGTTCGCGTTTTTCAAAACCAGGAATTGAATCACTTTGATTGCTCGCAATGCCAGACTAATCCTGATCGCGGACATTACGATCCTGCTATCCAACATCATCTCGAGTCTGGTCGGCGCCAGAGCGTTAGGTCCGGCAGGTCGTGGTGATCTGCTGGTCATTGTGCTGTGGCCGCCCGTCGTGGCCATGCTCGCCGGTCTCGGCCTACCGACGGCATATCGTTACTGGATGGCCAGAGAGCCGGAACGCGTTTCGTATCTGTTTTCGAATGCCGTGCTTTATACGATCGCCGTCGGCGTCCTCAGCGTCGCGGCGGCTGATTTGATTGTTCCCCATCTGGTGGGCCAGCGCAGCCCGCAGGTGATGATGCTTCTGCGCATCTATCAGGTGAACATTCCTGCCGCCCTGTTTCTCGATCTCATGCGCGGTTTGCTGGAAGGCACGCGCCGGTTTGGCTGGGCAGGCGCGGCCCGAATGATTTTCTTTGGCGTGCAGGCCTTTGGTTTCGCCGGTCTGTGGACGGCGGGCCATCTCACGGTTGCTACGGCAATGATTACGATGATCATTGCCCAGACCTCTTCGATGCTGCTGGCTCTCATCGCGGTTTTGAGTCAGTTGCGCCCGAGCTGGAAACCCAGTTGGGTCGAGTTTAAGAACTCAATGCACTACGCCGTGCGTGATTACCCGGGCGGAGTAGCCGACTTCACCACGCTGCGACTCGATCAGTTAGTGCTGGCCGCGATGGCTTCCAATGTAGCGATTGGTTTGTATGTAGTCGCCGTGCGACTTTCCGAAATGACGACGCTCGCCGCCGATGCGATTGCGGATGCGCTGATGCCGGAAGTGGCCGCGTCGAAAGTCGAAAACAGAGCCGAACTCTTATGGGCGCGCAGCCTGCGGCTGGCGATCTATATGCACCTGGTGCTGCTGCCACCTCTTTGGTTGGGCGCGCCGTTGTTTCTGAAGATCCTGTTCGGAGACCGTTTCGTTCCCGCGACCGGCGCCTTTCGTTGGCTGCTCGTGGCCGCGGGTGTCTGGAGTCTCGGCTCAATCGTCATCAGCGGTTTACGCGGCTTTGGCTATCCCGGCCTGAGTACGCTGGCGAAATTCTCGGCGGCGGCGGTCACCACGGTTGGCCTCCTGGTTCTGTTGCCTCGATGGGGAATCACCGGGGCCGCTATCGCCTCGTTGATCGGCTACACCGTCATGCTCGTCATCGCACTCTTCGCTTTTGTTAAGAAACGCCGGCTTGATTTATGGAGTTGTTTGCGCCCGCGTTGGCGCGATCTTCTGGTTCCCAATTGGAGGTCCCTGTTGGGGTTCACCTTCGCGAAACCAGACGCGGGAGAAGCATCATGAAAGTCAGCCGGAGTCTGATCGCTATTGAGCTGAGTAGCCGTGCGGCTCTGCCGCTTGATGTGCGTAAGGCTCTGCCTTACCGGTAAGACTTCTCTAAAGAGAGTAATGAGGCTCTGCCTCGGGCTCTGGAGGCAGAGCCTACAAAGGTAATGTTTGGCTTCTCGGAAAGCCGGAGGCTTTCCGCACATCAGGCGGCAAAGCCGCAATGCGATTGACGTTCTCAATTCAACTTCAAGGTACGAAGATCTTTATCTCATGAGTAGCGTCGTACAAATACAGACCAGACCGCAACCGCGCTCTTTTTGGATTTGGTTTGCCCCCGTGCAGGCCGCAGTCGTATTCAGTGTGATCGCGGTTACCAGCGGCGGCCAGATGCTGCGCACCTGGCTGTTGGCGGCTTTGGTCTGGCTGTTGGCCTTGCCGCTGCTCGTGAGCCTTGAAGCGGGACTTGTGGCAATGGCGTTGTTTGAACCGTTTCGGGGTTTGATTCGACGCGCCCAATATTTGTTTGTCGACTATGCCAGCCAGGATCCGATTCACTTGCTGACGCCAATCGTCACTCTCTTTGCCTTTCTGTTGCTAATCAGATCGCGCCGTCTCGAGATTTTTCACTCAACTCCGCTGGCCGGCGCAGTTTCAATCTTAGGTTTGATTTACTTGATTGAAATCTTCAATCCTCTACAAGGCAGCTTGTTTGTGGGCCTGGCCGGCGCGCTCTTTATGTTTGTGCCGCTGCTCTGGTTTTACTTCGGCCAATCAGTAAACGAAGAGTTCATTTCCAAAATACTAAAGCTGATGGTAGTTCTCGGTTTGTTGACGTCGCTCTATGGCGTTTATCAACTCGTCAATGGCTATCCCGCATTCGAACAGTATTGGCTCGACAACACTGATTTCTACGACTCGATCAATGTGGGACATGTCCGGCGAGCTCTGGCCACATTCAGCAGCGCAGAGGAGTGGGGACGTTATGCTGAGTTCGGCGCCATCGCGGCGTTTGGTTTTGCCGCCGGGGCCAAACGTTTGGGAATACGTTTGGGATGGTTATTGAGCGGTGCGGCGTTGATGTGTGCAGTCCTGCTGACAGCCCAGCGCACCGCTGTGTTTGGACTAATCCTCGGAGTGGCAGCTTTGGTTTTACTGGGCGCCCCAACCCTGCCGCGCGCATTCATTCGGCTGGGTCTATTACTGCTGCCGATCGTTTTGGTCGCGGTCTTCGTCTCGCCGCCGACTGACCAGGAAATGTGGAGCAAAGGCGAGAACGAAACGATCAGCACTCTGCTTTCGCACACTCAAAGAGGCACTCTGAAACCCGCGGACGAAGAGAGCTTTCAAATTCGACTCACGAACTGGACCTATTTGCTGACGAGCGTGGTGCCGTATCGGCCGCTGGGAGCAGGTCTCGGCGCGGGATCGCTTTCCGAAGTGCGCTTCAAATCGGATTCCGATCTGCCGGCCATTGATAGTTTCATCCTGGTGGTGGCGGTCTCTTGCGGAATACCAGGTGTCCTGTTGTTTCTATGGATTCTGGGACGCGCCGCCTGGCTGTCGCTGAGG
Organism: Pyrinomonadaceae bacterium; assembly: GCA_035601635.1. Lineage (GTDB taxonomy): Bacteria > Acidobacteriota > Blastocatellia > Pyrinomonadales > Pyrinomonadaceae > UBA11740. The sequence goes on along the minus strand of DATNNY010000442.1, from coordinate 346 downwards.
ATGGCGCGCAGTGCACCGGCCAATAATCGAAACATGACTACCCGGCGGATCGTCGCCGCGCTGATGCCGGCGCTGGTTCTCAACAGCGTGTTTGGTCTTACCTTCACGCTTTATTCGGTCGCGCCGCTTGTCTGGCTGCTCATCGGATGGATCAGCGCCGAGACAGTCAGCGCGCGTCGTGAGATCGAACGGGAAATCATCACCATCTGAGGCGTTTGCGTGAAGATACTTTTCTACCATCACACGGGGACCGTCAGCGGTGCTGAGCGAGTCGTGGCGATGATTCTCGACCGGCTGGATCGCGATCGTTTTGAGTCCGTGGTGGTTTGTCCTGATCGAAGCCCCA
>DATNNY010000441.1:0-4098 GCA_035601635.1 Pyrinomonadaceae bacterium | reverse complement strand
GCCGGTTGGTTAATGGATCGTTGGCTGGGAACTCGGCCCTGGCTGCTCGTCGCCGGCATCGTGCTCGGCGCAGTGGTTGGCTTTTACCAGTTCATTCGTATGACTTCCAAGCTGTCCTAGTGCCGAAAACTGCTTCGACCTCGACACTTCATCGGTCAAAAAGCTTCATACAATTTCTTGTTTGCTTCGTCTAAAAGTTGTTGACCGCTCTCTGGCGCGCTGTGTATATTCAATTGAACCAGGGTGCAGTGCCCGGTGGCCCCTCCACCTTTTCTATTTTTTCCAGCCTCATCTCGATTAGATCGATCAGTCGTTTTTAACAGAGAGAGCATAACCCTATGAAAACCCGTGCTTTTGCTTCAGGCAAGCGCCTCGCATCATTTCTGTGCGTAGGTCTGGCGCTAATTTCCATCGGCGCCGCAGCGCCGGCTTTAGCAGCCACGAGCATTAGTCCGACATTAATCAGCGTCTCAGCCGGCTCGACTCGAGCCGTGGCGCTGGAGTCCGTGTCGATGTTGTCCGAACCTTTCTCGCTCACTGCCGAGACCAACTTTAGTCCCAACGATCCGCGGACGCGCATCACGCTCTTTGTCATGAGTCTCGATCTGCTGGCCGGCGAAACGGTGAACTCTTTGACGGTTGATGCGGAGGATGGGACGCATGTTCATTATCCGCTGAAAGTCGAATACGTCGGTCAGGTGCCCAGCTTCGAAGGCATCTACATGGTTGTCATGCGACTGAATGACTCAATGAGCGGCAATCTGGGCGACGTACTCATTCGCTTGAACTTGCACGGCATGAGCAGCAACCGCGTGCGAGTGGCGATTGGTGCTATTGGTGGTGGACCGGCGGATGATCCGGGCGCGGTTGGCACACCAGCACCGCAAACACCCCCGAGCGCAACGACTCTGTTAACGTTGGCGCAGTATCAGGCGCAGTTTAGCAATCCATCGATGGCGGCCGGCACTGATGGGATCAGGTTTCTGGAACAGACGACGTGGGGACCGACGGACGCAGATTTGGCGCACCTGCGGAGCGTAGGCATGCAAGCTTATCTGAACGAACAATTCAGCACGCCCCCACTGTTCGTTGACGGTTCGGCGAATCCTTCTATGGCGTCCGATTATCCTGCAATGCCTCTATATCCTGTCAGCCAGCCGACTCCACCGGTCTGCGATACGAACTGTGTGAGAGACAACTACACGCTGTATCAACTTCAGAAGCAGTTCATGACGAACGCCCTGAGCCAACCAGATCAGTTGCGGCAACGAGTGGCGTTTGCTCTGCACAAGATGATCGTCGTGGCCGGACGCGACATGAACAATAACGAGGCGAGTTGGTACGCTCCTTATCTGCAGGCGATCGATAAGAACGCATTCGGTAACTTCCGGCAGTTGTTAAAGGACGTCACTCTGAATCCCGGGATGGGCAGATATCTCGACATGGCCGGCAACTCGAGAGTGGCGCCGAATGAAAACTATGCCCGCGAGATCATGCAGCTCTTCTCAGTTGGCACGGATATGCTGAACCAGGACGGCACCCCGGTGCTCGATATTAACGGGAATCGCATCCCGACCTATGGGCAAACGGAAATCACGAACCTGGCGCGAGTGTTCACCGGCTGGACCATTCAAAACACAAATGTGACCATCAATGGCCAAGGCTTTAGCGTCCCTAATTACATATCACCAATGCCATTCAGCCCGAACAATGGTGCCAATGGTGTCTTCGATATAGGCGCCAAGACACTGCTGAACGGACAGCAGTTGCCGGCGTGCTCAAATTGCACCGGTAACGCCGCCAATATGGCGGCCTACAAAAACGCGGAACTGGACGCGGCCATGGATAATCTGTTCAATCACCAAAACACCGGGCCGTATCTTTGCACCCAGCTTATTCATCACTTGGTTACCAGCAATCCAAGTCCGGCGTACGTGGGTCGCTGCGCCGCGGCTTTCGCTAACAACGGATCGGGGACGCGCGGTGACATGAAAGCGATCATCACTGAGATTCTTCTGGATCCCGAGGCTCGTGGCGACACAAAGTCGGACCCCGGCTATGGCCACTTGCGCGAGCCGATCTTGTTCATGACCAATTTGCTCCGGATGTTTAATGCGACCAGCGATGGCGTGCTGACCACCAACGTTTCCGGCGCGGGCAGCTTTTCAACTCCGCTGGGGCAGGATCAATTCAACCCGCCCACAGTGTTCAGTTACTTTCCCGCGGATTATGGCTTGCCGGGCACGAATCTTGTGGGCCCGGAGTTTGGCATCCTGGACACGTCCACGTCTTACCAGCGTGCCAACTTTGTCAACACTTTGTTCCTGGGGAACAACGGCAATGGCATTCCGTCGAGCGTCTCGCCGAATGTCAATCGCCCGGGTGGTACGCAGCTTAACTACTCAGCGTATCAGGCTCAGGCGGGGAATCCGTCGGCTCTCGTTGACATGCTGAACACCAACATGATGCATGGCACGATGTCTTCATCGATGAGGACGAGCATCATTAATGCCGTCACGGCCATCGCCGGCTCTGACCCGGCGGGCCGGACCCGCACCGCAATCTATCTAGTGGCGACGTCATCGCAATATCAGGTGGAGAGGTAAACATGAACGAATCACGAAGACGCTTCTTAAGGGATGCAGGCTGCGGATTGACGGCGGCAGCGATGGTGTCCAGCCTCGATCGGCTCGGGCTCGTTAATGCGATGGTGCAACAGAATTTCGTTGTGGCCTCTGATTACAAAGCGCTGGTTTGCATCTTCCTGTCGGGCGGAACGGACTGTAATAACATGGTCGTGCCATATACGCACTACAGCGATGTCGGGGGCTATTCCGATGTGCGCAATCCGTCAGGTCTGGCGATTCCACAGTCCGCCCTGCTGCAGATCAGTCCGCCGAATCAGGCCGGCAACGTGTTTGGGTTGCATCCTAATCTTTCGCCGGAAGTAGCCGGCCCCAGTGGCACGGCGTCCGGCTTGATGGGACCGTGGGCGCAGAACAAACTGGCGATTCTTTGCAATGTGGGCTCGCTTTTACAGCCGACGACCAAAGCCCAATATCAGAGTAACGTGAACGGGGCCTTTCGACCTTACCAACTCTTTTCGCATTCGGATCAAGTTGCGCAACAGATGACCTCCATCTCCAATAGGGTTGGTCAGACCGGATGGGGCGGACGCGTATCCGATTTGACCGGCGGCCTGAATGGCCCGGTCGCGATCCCAATGAACGTCTCTGTTGCCGGCACGAATCTTTTTGAGACCGGGGTAACAAGCCGGCAACTGGCAATCGGCACTGGAACCCTGGCGAGTGTTTTGGCCTTGAGCTGGAGCGGACCAGGTTCGGCAAATCCATTTACGACCGGCAGCAGCTTTCGGCAGAATCTGGGCTTTGATATCGATTCGTCCCTGATCAAAGTAGCCAGCGATACTACAAACTCGGCGCTGGCCGCGGATGCCATCTTGAATCAGCCCGATCCCCCGCTGACGTCATTCCCCGCCAATAATGTTGCCGGCTTCAATACGTCTATCGCAAATCAATTGCGGCAAGTCGCGAAGCTAATCAAAATCAAAGACAACCTCGGTATGAAGCGGCAGATCTTTTTCTGTTCACTCGGCGGATTCGACACTCACACAAACGAGACCTCGGCGAATCCGACAGTTCCTAATGGCGCCGGAAACCAGGGCAACCTGCTTACCCAATTGAGTCAGGCTATGCGGGCGTTCTACGATGAGATGGTGGCCCAGGGAAACAGCAACAGCGTAACTCAGTTCACTCTTTCTGATTTTGGCCGCACGTTCCAGCCTTCGGGCAGCGGCGCAGGGTCGGTAGGCTCCGATCACGCGTGGGGCAGTCACGCGTTTATCCTTGGTGGGGCGGTCCAGGGCGGCACGTTCTATGGTACTTATCCGACCCTGGCGCTTAACAGTCCGGACGATGACGGTGGCAACCGCGGCCGCTGGATACCGACCACATCGATCGATCAGTATGCCGCAACCCTGGCCGCGTGGTATGGGCTCGCCCCGAGCGATATACCGACGGTATTTCCTAACTTGAGTAGATTTCCGGTTCAGAATCTCGGCTTTGTCGTTTGAGCCGC
>DATNNY010000440.1:0-11034 GCA_035601635.1 Pyrinomonadaceae bacterium | reverse complement strand
CTGTGCCGAAAGGCTTCGACGCCGTTGATGAACAGGACCGGTATTTCAAACTGATACCGGGCGAACAACTCAGGCTCGCTTTCGATGTCGACTTCTTCCAGCGCATAGAGTTCGGCGCAGCCGGAGCTGCGCATAACTTCCTTCATCTCTTCACAAAGATCGCAGCCGGGCCTGGTGTACAGAGTTACCTTCGCTCGTGATTCCACTTTTCTTTCTCCTAAATCTCTATCATGTCTGCCACGCTAGACTGTCGATCAGGCAACTATCCTCTTGCCAATACAATCGCGAAAGTTGTATAAAAGGCGTTCTGCTGGTCAAGTTTATATTTTTTATTAAAGTTAGGCACGGTCGCACTTCTAGTGAACAAGGCTAAATCGGTTGTCACAGAGACGGCAATCCCTGTGTCGCGGGGAACTGTATATTTTCAAAGCAATCCCCTGCGTTGAAGTGTGAGCGCAGGCTAAGGCCGAAAATCGATTGGTCAAGGCGGAGGTTTTCTGGAGTGGATAGTAATTTGACGAACGAAGGTTCAGCCATCGCCGCGCCACCGGCGACCGCCGCGGCGCCGCCTGCGCCAAAGGCTGTGGCCCGGCCCGCCGGAAAACCTCCGGCGGTGATAGTCGAGTCGGTGCCCGACCCGCCGGTGAACAAGAAACGCCGCCGCATCATCTGGCTCAGCATCGCCGGGTTTCTGACTACCTGCTTTCTGATGTTCATCCGGTTCTTTCTGCCGCGTTCTATTACTGAACCGTCCAGCACTTTCAAAATTGGTTTTCCGGGCGACTATTCGATGGGCGTCGACACGAAGTATCAACAGCAGTATCGCATTTGGGTAGATAAGACCTCGGATCGTTTGTTTGTCGTTTATGCGCGATGCACTCATCTGGGATGCACGCCCGACTGGAAGGCCAGCGAAAACAAATTCAAGTGTCCGTGCCATGGCAGCGGTTACGACAGCGAGGCGATCAACTTTGAAGGTCCGGCGCCGAGACCTATGGATCGAGCTTACGTCGAATTAGATCCAGAGGGTCAGATCAGGGTAGATGTCAGCCGCCTGTTCAAGTGGCCCAAGGGGGAAAGAAACGAATTTAACGACCCCGGCGCATACATTCCCTTATAACCGATGGACGAGCCCAAGGATCAAAAAGAAACCCAGCAACTAACCGGCGAAAAGAGTAACGTCGGTTTAGTCGAGCGCGCCAGGGACACGGCCGCGGCGCTCAAGGACCGTGCGCTCGAAGAAGCTAAAGATTATAAGGACCCGCAGCAAACGCAGGTTTGGAAATCGATCTTTCGCGTCTCTCATGAGCGTTCTGATCCGCGCAACCGCAGCCTGGCAATTCTTTCAAACGTTTTTCTTCATCTTCATCCGGCCAAGATCAATCGCGACGCGGTGCGCTACCAGTACACTTGGGGGATGGGCGGGATCACGTTCTACCTTTTTGTTGTGCTCACTTTCACCGGCGTGCTGCTGATGTTCTATTACCATCCGGCGAAGATTCAGGCTTTTGCCGACATTCTTTATCTCGAGCACGACGTGCCGTTCGGCAAGCTGCTGCGCAACATGCACCGTTGGGCGGCGCACCTGATGGTGATTACGACCTGGCTGCACATGTTTCGCGTGGTGCTGACTGGCTCTTACAAGAAGCCCCGCGAATTTAACTGGTGCGTCGGCGTGGTCCTTTTGGTGCTGACCCTCTTGCTTTCGTTCACGGGCTATCTGCTGCCAGATGATCAACTGGGATTTTGGGCGGTGACCGTAGGAACCAACATGGCGCGCGCAACCCCGATGTTTGGCAACGAAGGACCGTTCGGTGCGCAGCTTGGATTGACGCCTTACAACGATGTTCGATTCGGTTTGCTGGGCGGATCGATCGTGGATGCGAATGCGCTTCTGCGCGCTTACATCTGGCACTGCATCGGAATTCCGTTGGTCGCTTCGATCTTTATGGCGGTGCATTTCTGGCGGATACGCAAGGACGGCGGGATCTCAGGACCGGCGCCGGTAATGCTCGAGTCGGAAATGAAAGCGCCGGTCAAGAAGAAGTGAGGACTTTGGAATTCTAAATTTCAAATTTGAGATCTGAAATTACGATGGGAGTTCGCGTACGTTCAACTAAATTGGCTGACATCCTAAACCAGGCTGTCTCACGTTCCAGACCAGTTTGTCTCAGCACAGATATTCGTCCACTTGAAAGAAACTTGAAACTTGAGATCTGAAGCTACCATCGAGAATCCGAAACCGAACACTCGCCGCAATCGGCTGATCGGTCTGATCGTCGCTGTAGTGCTGATTGGTTTGTGGGTTTACTCCGTTCAGGACTGGCACCAGATCTGGAAGATCGTTTCCGCGCCAGACAATGTTCCGATTGTGGCCATGCTGTTTTTGGTGCCGTTCTTTACCTGGTTGGGGATCAAGCAGGCGCACGCGAACGATCATTTGATCGGTGAGCTCGAAAGCGATGCGAAGCTGGCCAAGACCCATCACCGCAAGGTCGAGCCATGGCGGCCAGGCTGGGCGAAAGAGCTGCATGTCTGGCCCTATCTCGTGCGCATAGAATTTTTGGCCGCCGTCATTGTGACTGTCGTTTTGTATGTCTGGTCGATCGCTCTAAACGCCCCGCTCGAAGAGCCCGCCAATCCAAATCTCACCATGAATCCGTCGAAGGCGCCCTGGTACTTTCTCGGATTGCAGGAGATGCTCGTCTACTTCGATCCCTGGATTGCCGGCGTGGTGATGCCTTCGATTATCATGATCGGCCTGATGGTATTTCCGTATGTTGATTCGAATCCGCTGGGCAATGGTTACTACACGCTGAGGCAGAGACGCTTCGCGGTGAACATGTTCAGCTGGGGCTTTTTGATGTGGATTCTGCTGATCGTCATCGGCACTTTCATTCGCGGGCCCGGTTGGATCTGGTTCTGGCCCGGACAGACCTGGGACCACAACACGGTGGTCTTTGATCGCAACCGCGATCTGCACGAGATCCTCGGGATCACGCCCGCGAATTTCGCGAATCACATGAGCCTGCTGCCGTGGGTGAGGGGGATTTTCGGCTTTATCGTGGTAAGCGGCTTCTTTATCCTCGGTGGTTTGTTCTTCCATTGGCTGATGAGGCGAGGACCATTCAAGTTCAGTTACCTCGTATCACCGAAGAAATTCCTGGCGTGGGCTAAGATCCCCGATCCGTTTGAGTTAAAGTTGCTGGCCAATACCAGCATCCTGCAATACATGACGTTTCAGTTCTTCGCCGTGAGCGTGCTGCTGGCGATGCCCGTCAAGCTTTTCTTGCGCCTGGTATTTACGATCAAATACGTCTGGGTAACCCCGTGGTTCAATATCTGAGCGCGGCCGAAGGATAATAAACAGTGGCAGAATCTCCGGAACCGGTCGAATCCCTGGTAAAAAAAGAAGCGGAGCCGCAGCGCGATCCGATCGTCAGCCGTTCGACCAGCGCGATTCTGCTTGTCTGCACTTTGCTGCTGATTGGATCGGCGGGTTGGGCGCTCTACGACGAGGGGTTTGGCCAGCGGCCGTGGCGCGGGACGCAAAGGGAATTTGTTAAGCGTTACACAGCCTACCTCAAGAGCATTCGCAAAGACGCGGGCAAGTCGGAAGCCGACGTCAAGGAAACTCCGGAATACCAGCAACTGGATGAAGAGGCCAAAGCAGCGGTTGATAAAGTCAAAGCTGATGTCACGGAAAAAGATCATCAGGTGGCTCAGATTCAGGCGAAGCTCGACGCAGTTACTGAACCGTTTCAGAATCAGCGCGGTCGGATCGTAGTCATTACTTATAAGCTCGAGACGGCGCCCAGTGATTTCTGGCTCAAGCGCTACGACAGCCAGCTCAAAGAAAAAAAGAACGAAGTGGTGACTGTCGATATGCCATCAGACAATGGCAGCAAACCCACTCCGCAGAAGATGAACTATGCCCAGCTGGAAGAGACCTTTAATAGTTTGCGGGAAGAGAAGGCGAAAGTGCTCGGCGAGAAGGCCGAGTTAACCAAGGAGCCGAGCGAGTTAGCCAAGAAGCGCGACGAATATCTGAAGAACCACGTCAGTCTGCTGCCGCAGAGGAGCATCGATGATCTGATCAAGAAGAACGAGAACTCTTTTGACTACACAATTCTGGGGCACCAAATCAACGTTAACCAGTATGCAATAGTCGATCGCTGCGAGATTTGCCATCTCGGCGCCCGCGAACCTCTGACGATCAAAGCTTCGGATATGGCGCCGGACGGGCCGGGCAAGAAGCCAGACGATCTGGCCGCTGCGTTTGTTAGTCACCCGCGCAAAGAGCTCCTGCAGATTCACAATCCCGAGAGATTTGGTTGTTCCGCCTGTCACGGCGGCAACGGCCGGGCGACGACCAGCGCTGTCAAAGCGCACGGCCAGAATCCCTTCTGGCTGCATCCGCTTTTTCATAAAGAGAACACCGAAGCTGGTTGCCAGATGTGTCACGCGAATGACCGCGTGACGCAGGGCGCGGACACCTTGAACCTGGGCAAGGACCTGTTCTACCAGCGTGGCTGCGTCGGTTGTCATCGCATGGAGGCTTTCGATCGCGAGGCTGATGCACTGACAAACGCGCGCCAGACAATCACTCAGCTTCAGGATCAGATTACCGCTAATGATCGTCAGGCCAGACTGGACACTGACGCCAGCGCCAGCGCGAGTGACGATGCGGAAGTCCAGCGCCTGCTGGCGCACGCGGATTCGTTGCGCGTGGCGAACAGTCAATTGGCTGCGCGCATCGACGAGCTCAACGTACAGACGCGTTACCTACAACAGGATCAGAAAAAGGTGGGACCGAACCTTAAGGACGTGCGGCTGAAGTTGCGCAAAGATTGGATTCCGGTTTGGCTGAAAGATCCGCAGGCATTTCGGGCGGGCACCAAGATGCCCACGTTCTGGCGTTTCACCGAAGACGGTGCAGAAGGCGCTGATGATCTGAAAGCAGTCGCGGCTTATCTCTGGCAGAACAGCTTCGACGGCAAAGTCCCCGCGCAACAGCAGGGAGACAAGAATAACGGCAAGACCTTATTTGAATCGCGCGGCTGTCTCGCCTGTCATTCAATCGGAGAAGAAGACAGCAAGATGGGCGGCATTTTTGCCGCGAACCTGTCGAAGGTCGGCGAGAAAGACAACTATGATTACATCGTGCGTTGGATTTATAACCCGCGCGAGCGCTGGGCGCCTTACTGTCCGAAAGAACATCGCGATCTGACGCCGGAAGATTATTCCAAGCATGGGCTGCCGTTCCTGTTTGATACCGAGCTTCATTCGAAGTGTCCGAATGACGGCGCTGAGTTGCAAGTCCAGAACATGACGGTCATGCCGAACCTGCGTCTTTCGGAACAGGATGCGCGCGACGTCGCTTCGTATCTGTTCTCGCTTTCGTCACCACAGACGTCAGGCGATGCGTCCTACATGGATGATCCGAAGCTGGCCGAGGACGGGAAGGCCGAGATCAAGCAGTACGGCTGCGCGGGTTGCCACGAAATCAAAGGCTTCGAAGAAGAGCAGCGGATCGGCAAGGAATTGACGACCGAAGGCGCGACGCCTTTGGAGCGTTTGGACTTTGCCTTGTTGACTCAGGATGCCGAATACGGCCGCGATCCTCTGAAGATCCATCCGAAAGACAAAGAGCAGGAGTGGTACAACCATCGCGGGTTCTTCGAGCACAAGCTGACTGAGCCCAAGATTTACGACACCGGCAAGTCGCAGTATCTCGAATCGAAGGACCGCCTGCGCATGCCCAAGCCTTACCTGACCGAAGAATGGCGCACGGGATTGACGACGCTCTTGCTCGGCAGTCTGGGAGTGGAAGGCGCAAACGTGCCGGCGTCGCTCTTCTACAACCCGCCTGACCAGCGGCGTCAGGACATCCAAAACGGTTGGTGGGTAATTAAGAAATACAACTGCATGGGTTGCCACGTGCTCCAGCCGGGCCAACATGTGAGTGTCTATAACAATTCAGCCGAGCCGACGGTGATAAGTGGCGCGGGCCTGTATTCGCTGCCATTTTATTCCGGCCAGAAAGAGTTTCTGCCACCGCAATTGACCAGCGAGGGCGCGCGTGTCGATCCCGATTGGCTGATGAGATTCTTGAAAGATCCTTCGCAGCTGCAGCCGGGTGAAAAGCCACCTGCGCCAACATCGTCCGGCGCGGCGCCGGCATCCACACCGGCTTCAACACCAGCAGCAGCCAAGCCGGCAACCGGAAACAGTAGCGATCAAAGCGCGGGCCGGCTGATGCCGCAGCCTGGCGCGAATCGCAACGGCGTGAGGCCTTACCTGCAGGTGCACATGCCGACGTTCAACTTCTCGCCGAATGAACTCCGGGTGCTGGTGCGGTTCTTTATGGCCGTCTCTTCACAGAACGATCCGTATATCAAAGAGCCCCTGGATCCGATGACAGACCAGGACAGGTCGATCGCGCGGAACATTTTCGTTTCGGGCACTCCCTGTTTGAAGTGTCACATCACCGGTGAACCGACCCATGACGCGAGGGCGATCGCGCCCAACTTCCTTTTGGCTGCGCAGAGATTGAAACCGGAATGGACCTTCCGCTGGTTGCTTGATCCGGCCCAGATCGCACCGGGCACGGCGATGCCCACCGGGTTGTTCAAGAAGGAACAGGATCGTTGGGTAGTGAACTTGCCGAATCCGCCGTCCGATGTCATGAACTATCACGGCGATCACGCGCGGCTGTTGGTGCGCTACATGTTCCTGATGACGCCGGACGAGCAGAAGCGTCTGTTGTCCGCGACGCCTGCGCCGCCAAAGCCAGCGGCGAGCGCGGCGCCCGCGCCACAGAAGACGGGCCGCGGCAAGGTCAGAACCGGGAGCGGTAGCGACCGGGTCATCGCTGGTTCAAGACGCTCCAAACAGAGACCTCGCACACTGGCGCAGCTGCGTTACGCGCATCGAGCGGGCCGCCGTCGCTAATTCAATGGCTGGAGCCGATATTGATTGGGTATTCCAAGCTATCCCTCACGTTACTAACTGGGGTATGCTGGGTCGCAAAATTAAAGGTCAAATCAATTTGAAGGAGCTCAAGAAACCTATGTTTAGCAAACGTGCACGAATGTGGCTGGGGCTGATCGCCGCCCTGAGCCTGTTATCGCTGGCATCGTCCTGCGGTGGCCCGAAGACCGGAACAGACGAGAACACTGCCGGAGACACCAAGGGCAAGGCCTACACCTCAAAAGGCGACGAAGGCAGCATTACCGGTAAGGTTTCTTACACCGGCGCTGCGCCGGAACCGAAAAAGATCGACACATCCGCCGATGCGGCTTGCACCTCAAAGAGCCCGAACCTCACGACCGAGGATTGGGTAGTTAAGGATGGCAAGCTGGCGAACACTTATGTGTACATCAAGAGCGGAACTCTGGCTGATGGTTCGAAGATTACTGATTACTCGACATGGCCGGATATGCCAACGGCGGCCACTCTCGATCAGAACGGCTGTCACTATAAGCCGCACGTTCTGGGTGTGGTAGTCAACGAACCGATCACGATCACGAACAGCGACCCGACCACGCACAATATTCACTTCACGCCGAAGAACAATCCGGACTGGAACCAATCACAACCAAATGGCGCCGCGCCATTGACACACAAATTGGCGGTGGCTGAAGTCCTGGTGCCGGTGAAGTGCAATCAGCATCCGTGGATGAAGGCTTACGTGGGCGTGACCAAGCATCCGTTCTTTGCGGTCAGCGCCGAGGATGGCAGCTTTACGATCAAAGGCCTGCCGGCGGGCAAATACACCGTGGTGGCCTGGCATGAAGGTGGCGCCAACGGCACCGAAAAGACGATGGAAGTGACAGTCCCTGCTAAAGGCGCAGCGCCGGCTGATTTCTCATTCGGCGCCAATGCTCTCGGTCAGCCGAGTTCGTTGCAGATGATGCCGGCGATCGAATTCCCGATGATGTCGATGAAGCACTAAGGGCATTGCCGATTTCCGATTTCCGATTTCCAATTGCCGATTGGTTTCGGTGGGATGGCAATCGGAGTCAATCGGCGACGTCAATTGGCAATCGAAAATGTCAAAGGGCATTCATCGCTTCGCATTGCTGGTGGCGGGCGCGACTTTCTTGCTCATAATCGCCGGCGCAAATGTCACCAGCCACGACGCCGGGTTGGCGACCTCTGATTGGCCGCGATCCAACGGAACGTTCTTTCCCAAAATGGTTGGCAATCTGTTTTGGGAGCACGGCCACCGCATAGTGGCCACGGCCGTTGGAATCTTGACGATCGCGCTGGCTGTCTATCTCCAGGTCCGCGAGCGCCGTCCGTGGGTGAAGCGTCTTGGTTGGATCGCGTTGGGCGGGGTAATCGCGCAGGGTTTGCTCGGCGGTCTGACGGTCAAGCTGAATTTGCCGCTTGCGGTTTCCGCCGCGCACGCCACCCTGGCACAGTTGTTCTTTCTCATTACGGTTAGCCTGGCGGTTTTCACTTCGCGCAAGTGGGTGACTCCGGATTCCAGCGTCGCCGAAAACGGCACTGGCGTTTCGCTGCGCACTTTGTGCGTCGTGGCTTTGGCCGCGATTCTTACCCAATTGGTTTTGGGCGCGACGCTGCGTCACTCAGCGACTTGGGATCAGGATCTGCCGACAGGGTTGTTGCTCGCGCATATTGGCGGCGCGATCGCAGTGACGCTGATTTTGGGATCGACGGTGGCTACCGTGCTGTGGCGCCATCGCGACGAGCAGTATCTGGCCCGGCCAGCTTTGCTGGCGGCGGCGCTCCTGTTTATTCAGTTGCTGCTGGGCCTGGCTGCTTACGTGACGCGGGCGGCATCGCCCTACGATCCGCAGCCGCTGACTCCGATGGTATCGGTCACCGTAGCCCACGTTGCGTGTGGCGCTTTGGTTTTTGCGACGACAATCGTTTTGACGTTGAGAGTATTCCGGGTGTTGCGAGTAGATCGCCGGGAATACGTCCTCGCTCCGGCCTAAACCGTTCGGAGCAAACGGTTCTCAAAAAGTTTGCAAAGATTTCGACGTTTGCGGGCAGTTTCGGGTTCAGAGTTCAACCTTCAGGTTGCTGGAAGGGGACAAGCTAAAGCTTGAACTCCAGACCGATCCCTCAGACCATCAGCAAGTATTTTATGAAGACTGCTACGATAGATCTGCATTCAAACGCTGCCGAAACCGTCGCGCCCGCGAGCGTGAAGGCCCGCTCGTCCGCTTATATTGAGCTCACCAAGCCGCGCATTACTTTTCTGATCGTGCTGACTTCGGCGGCGGGCTTTTGCCTCGGCTCGCGGGGCGCGCTCAACTATCTGACCTTTACGCACGCAATGGTGGGAATCGCCTTGCTGTCGTCGGGCATCGCGACGTTGAATCAGTTTATGGAGCGCGACCTTGACGGCCTGATGCGCCGCACTGAGAACCGTCCGCTGCCTTCGGGACGGCTGACGCCGTTTGAGGCGTTGTGGTTCGGCGTCGCGCTCACTATGGGGGCTGAGTTTTATCTCGCTCTATCAGTAAATTTGCTGACCGCGGTGCTCGGGTTAACCGTCATCAGCGGGTATCTGTTTCTCTATACACCTTTGAAGACGCGGACCTCGCTGTCTACCGCAGTCGGGGCGTTCCCCGGCGCGATGCCGCCGCTGATTGGTTGGGCTGCCGCGCGCGGCGAAATCGACGTCGCCGCCTGGGTGCTGTTCGCGATTTTGTTCCTGTGGCAGTTTCCGCATTTTTTGGCGATCGCCTGGATGTATCGCGAAGACTACGGGCGGGCAGGCATTCGCATGTTGCCCGTGGTCGAACCCGATGGCCGGGTAACCGGACAGCAAATAATTCTGTACTCGTTGATGCTGGTGCCGGTAAGTTTGCTGCCGGCGTTTTTGGGCATCACCGGCAGATTCTATCTCGTCGCCGCCCTGGTCCTGGGTCTCTTGTTTCTGGGGAGCAGCATTCGGGCGGCGCTTTCAAAATCGAACCAGCATGCGCGTCAGTTATTGCTGGCTTCGGTGCTTTATCTGCCTTTGTTGTTTGGGGTGATGGTCTTAAATCGATAAAGAGTGGCACAGACTTCAGTCTCTGTTTGGTGCGAATCCACACAGACTAAAAAGTCTGTGCCACAAAGGAGACTTCGATGGGACGCGTTCTTGGACTTGCCATCTGGCTCATAACGCTCGGGTCGGTCGGAATGTTTGTCAGCAAACATTGGTGGTTTCCCGAATCCATCTCTGAGCACGGCGGAGCCGTTGACCGCCAGTTCATGATCACCATCATTGTGGTCGGAATTGCATTCGCCGCCGCGCAGATCGGACTGGGTTGGGTGGTGTGGAAGTATCGCGATTCAGCAGCCGCGACGCGCGCCACCTATTCACACGGGAACAACCGGCTGGAAGTTGTCTGGACCATAGTGACCGCGGTCATCTTCATCAGTCTCGCCATCATGGGCCAGAGGGTCTGGGCCTCGCTTCACCTGCACGCCGCGCCGGCCGGGTCCTACACGGTTGAAGTTGTCGCGCAGCAATTCAGCTGGAATTTTCACTACCACGGCAAAGACAACGTCTTCGGCCGCACCGACCCGAAGTTAATCGACGACTCGGCTTTGAACTATGTCGGTATTGATGACACTGATCCGAATGCCAAGGACGACTCGGTCGTCTCGACCCTGGTGGTGCCGGTGAATCGGCCCGTCGAGTTGATTCTGAAATCCAAAGACGTCACGCACAGCTTCTTTGTGCCGCAACTCAGGTTCAAGCAGGACCTGGTTCCGGGGATGGCCATTCCGGTTCACTTTACCGTCACCAAGATAGGTAAGTACGAACTGGCGTGCGCTGAGTTGTGCGGCATGAATCACTACAAGATGAAATCGTACATGCTGGTTTTACCTGAGAACGAATTCAACGAGCTGGTCAACCTGTCGCAGGATAAGTTCCAGGCGCGCAAAGATGAGCTGCTTAACAAGTATCAGTTACCGCAGTACTGAGTCACGGATTTTGCTTCCTTTCCGCTAGAGGAGAACCGCGATGGCAGAAGCAATTCACGAAGAAGTCCACCGGCA
>DATNNY010000439.1:0-3003 GCA_035601635.1 Pyrinomonadaceae bacterium | reverse complement strand
TCGCCCATCACCGCGCGCATGCCGGTAATCGTCAACTGCACGATGCCGCCGACCAGATCGTTCATTTCGTAGACCGCTTTAATCGGATCGGTAACCTGCCAATACACGACTGAGTCAACGTGGATGGTTACGTTGTCGCGAGTGATCACCGGCTGAGGCGGCAAGTCGATGTATTGTTCGCGCAGGTCGATTGAAGTGACCCCGCCGCGGGAGTTAGTCCAATAGACGGCGCGGGCTTTGTCGAGAAAAGGCACGAGGATATTCAAACCACTCGCCGCCACGCGGTTAAAGCGGCCCAGACGCTCGATCAACATCACGGTGGCTTGCGGCACAATCTTGATTGTCTTGGCTGCGACGATCAGCAGGAAAATCCCAACAAACAAGAGGAAGAAGACAAACAGAAACGCTGGCAATGCTCCGTCAGCCTGCAACAAGATCAAGGACGCGAACGACATAACTCACCTCCGACAAAGCTACTTTTGAAAACGCGCGGCGCCACTATATCGAAAGCGGTGCACTAATGAAAGAAGATCGGCGAAGGCGTAGTAGCACTTTGCCAGTTAGCCCTAAACACGAATCACCGGGCTAAAGCCACGGTGCTAATTAGAAAAGCTGAGAAATTCAAATCGCACCCATACGGGACGAGCGTTCACATCTGCCCCGGTCTTTGCCAGCCTCCGAGTGCCTCTTCAATGATCGCGGCGCCCGCTAACGCGACTCTCTCTTCAAACGGCCGGCCAATGATTTGTACACCAATCGGCAGACCTTCTTTAGAACGGCCAGCCGGGACGACTACGCTCGGCAGCCCAAACACGTTGAAGCTTTGCGAGTAACTGAAAGCACGAAACACGTTGATCGATTCACCCTTGACCATGACCCTTCGAGTTCCATGCTCGAACGCGGGCGTTGATCCTACCGGCGCCAAAATCAAGGGGGTTGTTTTCATCCAACGCAAGAGTTCCTCCCGCAAACGCTCGCGCTCCAACACGGCGGCGGCAGCATTTTCAGCCTGGCTTATTTTCCCCTCGAGATCGTTCGGCGATTCAGAATTATTAAGTAGGGTTGAGACCAGAGGTCCCGCCTCGTCTTCCCTGCCCCGATAAGACTGTCGGAGCTGTTCGCTCGCGGCGCGCGAGAATAATTCGACCCAAAGGCGCCCGCCTTGAGATATGCCGGGCGGCCTCTCCTCATTTACCTCGAGACCGGCGTGGCTGAGCGCATTCGCGGCTGCGATGATCGCAGCCCGCGTGTCGTCGGTTACGGGCACCGCGCCGTCGTGTGAGTACCAGGCGACCCGAACTCCGCGTAGCCCTCCCACGTCTTGCTGCAAAGTGCTGTGACCATTCTCGAATGACGTAGGTTCCGCAATCACTTTGAACAGCAGGTTAAGATCTGCAACGGTGCGAGCCATTGGACCGATACAAGCTCCTAAAGATAAGAGCCCATCAGCACGAGGCGTGTGACCAGCCATTGGTACTCGTCCGGCAGTAGGTTTCAATCCGACGATGCCGCAGAAATGCGCCGGCACCCGAATCGATCCGGAAAGATCGCTGCCAATTCCCGCGGCAGAAAGACCCGCGGCGATCGCCGCTGCTTCGCCGCCGCTTGAACCTCCCGGCGTTCGATCGGGTGCATACGGATTGTTCGTGCGGCCGAAGACGGGATTGTCCGTCTCGTATGCAATCGCCATTTCCGGCGTGTTGGTCTTGCCGAGGATGATCGCACCTGCTGCTTTCAAACGAGTCACCACCGGCGCATCGTGATCCGGAACATCGTTCGCCCGCAGATTCGAGCCGCTGGTCGTACGCAAACCCTGTGTGTCGATCGTGTCTTTGACCGTCAACGGCAGGCCATGCAGTGGGCCTACTTCTTTACCGCTAATCAGGTCGGCTTCCGCGGCCCGCGCGCGATCCAGGATGTCAGGAGCGACAGTGACGATAGCATTCAACGACGGATTGATTTGATCGATACGGCGCAGGTGGGCTTCGACAAGTTCCACGGGTGAGACAGCACGGGAGTGAATCAGCTCCGCGAGTTCAACGCACAATGTTTTTGTGAGATCTGCGTCCACCTTCAGCTTGGATACGGGTTGTCGAAGTGCTCCGAAGGAGCGCAATGTTTATAGCACACGCCTCGCTTCCTTACCCGAAGCTCCGTTGGGAGCGGAACTTCTCTGACGCTCCTATAAGGAGCTCTGAAAATATCAAGCCTCTCAAGCTATAAACATTTCGCGCCCAACGGCGCTGAACTGAGTGCGAAAACTTATTACAAACTCCGCTCGGCTGATTCGATCGCACTTGCGGAACCTTGCTTGACACTCGCGCGAGGGCGCCTTTAGACTCGCTTTTCTCTTAAATCGTAACACACGTGGCACAGAGTTCAGTCTGTGTTCTTCAAGAGAAGGATCGAATCACAGACTGTTCAGTCTGTGCCACAACACTCGAGGGGATCAAAGATGGGAGCACGAAACAAAATCACCGTAGTAGGCGCGGGCAATGTCGGCGCAACGGCTGCGCACTGGCTGGCGGCTAAAGAGCTGGGCGACATAGTGCTGGTAGATATCGTCGAAGGCGTGCCGCAGGGCAAAGCTCTGGACCTGGCTGAAGCCGCACCCGTCGAAGGTTTTGACGTACGTTTGATTGGCACCAACAGCTATGAAGAGACGGCGAACTCTGATGTGGTGATCATCACCGCCGGACTGGCGCGCAAGCCCGGCATGAGTCGCGACGATCTGCTGCGCACCAACGGGGACATCGTGGGAAAAGTGGTCGACGAGATCGTCAAGCGCTCGCCTGAATGCATCCTGATCATTGTTTCGAATCCGCTGGATGCGATGTGCCAGGTGGCTTTGCGCCGTTCCGGTTTTCCCAAGCATCGGGTCATTGGCATGGCCGGCGTGCTCGACTCGGCGCGCATGCGTTGTTTTCTGGCGGAAGCGCTGGATGTTTCGGTTGAGAATGTAACTGCGTTCGTGCTCGGCGGCCATGGCGATACGATGGTGCC
>DATNNY010000438.1:0-2918 GCA_035601635.1 Pyrinomonadaceae bacterium | reverse complement strand
CTGAGCGCCTCCTCAAATTCCTTCCGAGCCTCCTCCATCCGGCTTTGGTCGCTATCAAGAATCCCCAGGTCGTTAAGCGTCGCCGCTACGGAAGGCAGATAGGTCTCCGGCTCTTTCTGGGCCAGCTCACGGTAGGTCTTCAGCTTTTCCTCAAATTCCTTCCGAGCCGCCTCGATCCGGTTCGGAGAGCGATCGAGAATCCCCGGATTGTTGAGCCTGTCCGGGGTTCCGACATTTTCCCTCGCTGGTTTTCGCGGGGATTGCCGAGTGAATCTGCCCAAATCGTCCGAGGCACTTGGATTTGTTGCCGGCGCCTCGTGAACGACTGCGACTTTTACAACGGGAGAACCAGCCGCCTCGTTCGTGACAATTAGATCCGTCAGGCTCGCCGCATTGACCCGCAAACTTGCGAGCGCCAGCAGAACTATGCTACAGAGGCGCCAGAACATAGGAGCGATGGCCCTCGCGGGCTCAGCGACTCTTCCAGCAGCTTCTTCACCCGGGTGACGGTACGAGAGAACTGTGCTGAGTCTTGCTGTGCGAAGCTTCGCCCTGCACAAGCTTAATCTTCTGCCACTACTCGATCGTTTTGCTATCTGGGGTCCCACTATCTTTGGAACCAAAACTACGTTACGGTCCGGCTGCCCAAAAGAATTCTTCTGGGGGTCGGGATCGCGAAGAGGCCGGAGATCGCCCCTCGGGATCGAATCGGTCACTATGAAGTGATAGCGTCCAAGCATGTTGAAATGCTTGTCTGCTAACGGAGATAATCGAGCCACGTCTTCAGGCTTGAGAACAGCCCGAAAACATCCGCTCCGGCTCACATTACTGAGAATTGCTAAAGCGGCGTCCGGTTGCCGGGGAAACGAGGGAAAAATGCCGAACTCGGCCAGGAATACTGCCGTCTGTTTTTTCAGTATTGAATCGCCCGACCAGAGTCTGATGAACCGACACCGGCTCAAAGTTGCGCAACGGGAGTTTTATTCCAGGCTCAACAGCCTGGCTGTATGAACGACGGCATTGAAGCGTTTCGGTTGCAACTTCAGAAGGAACTCGGGCTCTCAATCGGTCCGAAAGATCCGCTCCTGGCGCTGTGGGTATCGCAAAAGGAGCTCCTTGAACAAAATGCTGCCCAACAGCAAAAATTGCTGAGCGAGTTCCAAGCTGCGCTTGGTCGTAATCAAACCGCCTGGAGCAAGCGTTGGCGGCCGGCAGGCGGATCGCCTGGGTGAGTCTGGCGGCCTCGGCCGTGGCCTTCATCGCGGCGGTCTGCGCAATCTTCGTGCACGTGATTCACTGACTTAAAACACACTTGCTATTCGGCGACGGATTCAGCTCCACGAAAGCCCGCTGCTGCCAATACGTGTAGCGTCCCGTTATTCTCAGCGAATGTGGTCTGGAAATGAGCGATGTTATTGGTTCGAGTCGTTTATGTTCTCAGGTCGCTACAAGTACCCTTTCTCTGGCAGAGGTTAGCGGGACGCCATCGATCAAGCGGTCGGTGGACAGCCGCACGGTGACGACTTGATGGGTGGACAGTCCTGCCGACAGGCAGCGTATCAGCAAAGACTTGACCATAAAGTTTCGCTGCTTACAGCCCGGTTCCTAAAGATCACGGTCAACTAGATGGACGGTTGCCCGCGCCGCCGCCTTGCCTTTACGATGCTTGGCACGCTTGGCGAGTTGTCGCTGTTTGCGTTGGTTTTCTCGGACTTTCTGATAGAGGGTGCTCATAGGGGAGGTTTATTCTGTGTCTGACGGCGACAATCCTCAACCCAGCTTTGGCAAAAAGAGACCAGTCGCATACGAACCAGGCTGCGCTGATCGGGATGAAATTCGCCGATGAAGCGATCAAGAGCCGCGCAACGCGTCGCTCGAACTCCACTTGGAGCTCGTCGGGATCGGCCAGTTGTCCGGCAGGAAAGGTCGAACGGCGCCTGGTCATGATTGGAGTTCGCCTTCCCGAAGAGGGCGGCCCTGTCGGCACAATATTTCCGCCGGCGTCTTTCGGCAATCTGCTACCCGAACTGGCCGCGGTTTAATTCCCCGCGCAGACTTCTGCGGCGCGTCTTCAGATTGGTTATATCCTTGCCCGTTGTATTTGCCGAATTCAAGACACAGGGATCAGTAGGACTTACTTCGACGCCAGCTCGTAAGCCAATCTGTATCGTCAACACCGCAGCTTGCACCATGCTGACGACTGCCCATGAAATTGGCCACGCGGCCGGCCTTCTCGACGTGGATTAGTCCCAAGACGTCGAAGGATCTTCTCAAGGCGGGGAAGGATGGTTGCAAGGCGGCGGGGAAAGAAGGCTTCCGGATGAGCTTTGTAATCGGCCAGCGCCTCATCCGAAATAGGTTCGGCGATTATATGGTTGACGCCGTCTTCGGTCGCCACAGTGACATAAGCCTTTTTTTCGCTTTTCAAGCACGGTAGCGGTAGTGACGGTGCCCAATTCGCCCTTCTCTCCGATGCAATCCAAAAAATAGGTTTGTCCAATCTTAATCGATGACTCTTTGCCCTGTGCTTCGAACGGCAAACTTCCGTCAAAGGTTGTCGGTATCTGCGGATATTAGTTTTCTCTGACCCGAATCCAAAAGAGATTTCTGTTTTCAAATTTCCTTCTTATTAGTAATCGCCCAAATGCCACAAAAACGGCGTGAACCGGACGGTAAATGCCACAGAAACGGCGTCACTCGGCCACATAATCGGAGTGTGCTGCCACAAAAACGGAGCGAGGACGGATTGTGTGGTTAACGGCCACAAAAACCGAGTCGTTCGGCCACATTTTGTTTGATGTGTGGCCGATAAGCTGATCTACTTCGCGCCAGATGAAAAAAGCGAACGGGGAGCTGGTGGCCGTCATGGCCAACCAGATAGCGCGCGCCCGGCACGCGCTCAAGGTGCAGGAGCAACG
>DATNNY010000437.1:0-8237 GCA_035601635.1 Pyrinomonadaceae bacterium | reverse complement strand
GTGATAATAGTCGGTCATTGCAAGGGGGCAATGTAACGAGGACGAAGGCAATGTCACCGGAGACGGCCCGTCTCGTTATCCAATCCGAGCACAATTTTAGCACTTCCGGAATGGTGAGAGCGAGCAGTTTAGATCGTGGGTAGTGCTAATTTGGCTTGAGTGCATGTAGATCAAGCACGGGTGCCGTCATCGTTGGTGTTGCGGAATGGGGTCAGTTGCGGGAGCGGTACCGACCGGGTCTCAGCCAACGCGATGGTCAAGATAGCGATGGCCGTAACCCGGTCACTACTGCTCCCGGTACTGACCTGCTTTTTATCAGTTCCCGTTTTGGCGGGCCGAGCCTTCAATGAATTCAACCAACGTCCGCAATGCGACACCGGTCGGGCCTTTCGAACGATAGGGTTGGGCTGTGTCGCTCCAGGCGGTACCGGCAATATCCAAATGAGCCCACGATGTGTCATCAGCGAACTCCTTTAAAAAGGCAGCCGCGGTAATCGTGCCGGCTTTCTTACCACCAATATTTTTGATATCCGCAATATCACTCTTAATCTGATTCGTATATTCATCGTCCAGTGGTAACTGCCAAAACTTTTCGCCGACTTCCCTGCCGGCTTCGATTACCTGTTCGATTAAGACTTGGTCCGTCCCCAGAATCGCGGTATTAACGTCGCCCAGCGCGATTGACACTGCACCGGTCAGCGTCGCCATATCGATGATCTGTGTGGCTCCCAATTTCTTAGCGTAGGCAATCGCGTCCGCGAGCACCAGCCGGCCCTCGGCGTCGGTGTTGATGACTTCGATGGTCTTGCCGGTCATCGCTTTCAAAATATCGCCTGGCTTGGTTGCCTTTCCTGAAGGCAAATTTTCTGAGCACGGGGCCACGCCCAGCACCGCAATTGACGGCTTCAACTGAGCAATGGCCTGCATCGCGCCGATAACCGTAGCGGCGCCAGTCATGTCGTACTTCATCAATTCCATATTCTCGCCCGGTTTCAAAGAGATGCCGCCCGAGTCAAAAGTAATTCCCTTCCCGACCAGAGCCAGCAGCCCTTTCTTCCGGCCGGCCTTGCGCGGTTCGTACTTCATTACAATCAGTTTTGGTGGTTCATCCGATCCGCGAGAGACACCCAGTAACGAGCCCATGCCCAACTTCTCCATCTGCCGTTGATCGAGCACATCAATGCTTAGCCCGAACTTTTTCGCGACTTTCTGCGCGCGTTCTGCCAGGATGGTCGGCGTCAGATAACCACCAGGCTCGTTCGCCAAGTCACGGGTAAGGTTCACTGCTTCGCCGATAATCCGGCCACGTTCCGCGCCCTGTTGTAGAGTCTTCTTGTCACCGCTCTCAATCACCACCGCGATTCGTTGCAGCTCACGTTGTTCCTTGTCTTTAGTCCGATACTTATCAGGCTCAAACAGGCCCATGATTGCGCCCACCATCGCGGTTTGCGCGACTTTGCCGGCGTCCCCATCCGCACGAGGGAAGATCGCAATCGAGCTGGCCCTCTTGCTTCTAAGAAAACGCGAAGCGGTTCCGGCCATCCGGCTTATCTGTGCAGCCTGGTACGCGTCCCGCTCCCCGCAACCGATTAGCAGAAGACGTCCGGCCTTGAGACCTTTACCTGACAAAAGGAAATAAGCAGTCTCGCCTGTTTTCGCCACGAACTCTTCTGTTTTAATTACCCTGGTGATCAAGCCGCCAGCCGCTTCATCCAAAGCCTTCAAAAGCCCCTCACCGGCTTTCTCGTCTTTGAAAACCGCCACCGCCAGGGCTTCAACGTCAACATCCTTGCATGATTGCGAACTTCCGATTGCTTCCATTCGTGCGTCTCCTGCCTTATCGATTGCGTTCCTTCAATTGTGCCTGGGTTTCACGCTCAACGATGCGTCGCAGTTCAGTTTCACGTTTATCGTATAACTTTTTGCCCTTTGCGACGCCCACTTCGAACTTGATCTTGCGCCCTTTCAGATAGACGCGCGTAATGACCAGGGTCATTCCCTGCGTCGATGCGGCTTCATCAAGCTTGTCAATTTCGCGTCGGTGAAGCAGCAGCTTGCGGGTGCGCAGGGGCTCGTGATTCGCAAGATTGCCGTGTGTGTAGGGCGAGATATGGGCATCGAACAACCACGCCTCGCCCTCACGAACTCCCACGTAAGATTCCTTCAATTGAATGCGGCCATCCAGGACGCTCTTCACTTCAGTCCCCAGGAGCGCCGCACCGGCTTCGTACTTGGCCGAGATATGATAGTTGTGGAATGCCGCGCGGTTCGTCGCCAGGACTTTTTCTTGCGTCGCCGCTGTCATTATCAAGTTACGCGAAACGAAAACGACTATAACAAGCAAGTGCAATCGGAACAAGCAGGGTACTGGTGCATTTTCGTTGAGTCGATGCCCATTACGCTGCGTGGGCGAGCAGTTACAGAACCGGGAGCGGTAGCGACCGGATCCAAGACTTAATCTTGGAAGTACGGGTTTTCTGCAGATGGAAAAGCAGTCCGCAGGTTGAATGGAGGATCCGGTCGCTACCGCTCCCGGTCCGTAACCCGCGCTTCTTTAGCAACACTAGCCCTATTATGAGAGATTGCCTTGCCAAGTAAATCGATCCACGAAATCACACGAAACCGCAACGAGATCCGTTCGTGTTGTTCGTGGATCGTTTTCTCCCAGCGGAAAAGTCCGATCGGACACCCGCCAACGAGTACGATCACTTCGAGTGGTCCAGGTTTGCTGATAATCTTCACCTGATCGAAATGCACATTCTAAAAAATCCGCGAACACTGTGGCCGACGCTCGTCCTGGTTTCAGGAGTCCCACGAATAGCCGGGGCCTTCTTTCTTCCCAACGCGTTTGGCGACGCTTACGTTTACATTCGCGTCATCGGCGAGATGAGCACAAAGCTGTCAAAAGGAACGTTTGCATTGACTGACCTCTACGGATTCTGGCTGCCGCTCTATCAGTTTATTTCGGCCGTAGCGAACGTCTTCATTCGGAATGGTTTCTATGCGGGCAAAATTGTTTCGGCACTTTTCGGGATAGGCTCGTGTCTGCTGATTTACAGCATTACTCTGCGTTTGAGCGCGAGTCTTCAGGCAGCGCTGCTCGGATTTGCGCTGATCGCCTTAAATCCGCTTCAGATCACCTACTCAGCTTCGGCGATGACTGACGTGCCTCACGCGTTTTTCGTTTTGGCCAGCCTCTATTTTGTTCTGCGGGGCGGTTGGATCTTTGCGACGATCTTCGCCGCGCTCGCCGGGCTGACACGCGTTGAAAGCTGGGTGTTTCTGGCCCTGCTTCCCGCGATTCAGTTCTTAAAGGAGCGCCGCATTTCGATCGCGGCGCTGCTCATTCTCGTTATTCCGCCGTTGTTCTGGTTCTACATTTCATGGAAAGCGGCTGGAAACTGGCTCGCATGTTTTCAAGCTCGTCAGAACTATCATGACTGGCTGCTAACGATGAATCCTGCGCTGGCTCACTTCACTCTGGCGAGCGTCCTGCGTGACAGCGCTATTCTGATTATCTCGACAGACATTGCAGTGATGGTTTCGGCCTTCGTCGCCGGCTGGATCATTTTGAAAGGTTTGCCGAGCGGTTTGACCAGATTGGATCTGCCCCGGGATTTGCGAGAGGTTCTAGCGCCGGTGGTTCTCTTCTTCGCCTTCCTTATTCTGCTGGTGACGGCTTATCTCACCCATCAGCAGCCGATGATTTTCCCTCGCTATGGTTTGATCCTCTTCAGTCTTGGCATTCCAATTCTGATGTTGACAAACCTTAGACTGCGACAGCAACGACCGCTGTGGGCGCGACGCATTTTAGTTTCGGTGGTCGCACTCTGCGTTTTTGATGGGAGCATCCAACTGGTTGGCTCCGTGGGGTCACTTAACCAAACATCCGCCCAGCGCGCGGTGGGAGATTATCTCCATGCCAACTTCGCTCCGAATTCCAATGCCACCATCTTTAGCGACGAAGGAACTGCGACGGTAATGTCGGGAATCCCGGAAGAAAAGTTTCTGACTTCATCCGACGCGCCCCGCGACCGCGCCGGCTTCCTCGCTTTTCTGAAGGAGAAGCATGTCGAGTACCTGGTGTTTGTAAGCAAGGTAGATTCAACCCCGGCGAAACTGTTTCCGGAATTGAAGGGCGGAATAATCAGTGAAATGTTCGAGCCCGTGATGCATAGCCGCTCGAGGTTTCTGCGCATGGATATCTGGGTGTACCGAGTCAACAACGGGGCAGTAGCCCGACCGTGAGGAAGGGCGCGCTCGTAGGGACGGGGCCGTAGCCCGACTGTGAGGAAAAGCGCTCACCTCTTCACGCTGAAAGCGTGAAACAAAATAGCCTGGGGCAGAGCGCGCAGCGCGCCGCCCCAGGATCGAGCCACCCATTTATTCATAAGCCCGCTTCAGCGGGCGACAGAGAATCAGTCGAGGAACCATCTGTCGCCCGCTAAAGCGGGCTTGAATAATTTTTGGGGCGACTGATCTGAAAGAAAGGAATGTCGAGTAGCTGGTGTTTTGTAAGCAAAGAAGATCAACGCCATCGAATCCGTTTATGGAGTTGAAGGACAGCGATCACGTTGAGCCTTTGAGCGTGTTCTGCACGGCCAATCGCGGCTCTTGCAGATGGGTATCTGTCTGTGTCGGATCGGCGACGTAGAAAATTCGCATAACTCCAGGCGCCAGACTCTGCGGAGGATTCCCAGCAAGCAATGGATTTGATCGCACCGCGAAACCGAGTCATGCTTGGATTCAGCCGGACTGCATGAATATGGAACAAATACTCCACAACAATCCGACCTTATCTAGAAGCTTTATATTTCGTTTCAGGGATTGCGATCGCTGTTGCTGCTTTGGTGGCTTTACGACAACTTCGCTTGATGAAGTCAGACATGCTCGGAAGGAGTGAGCGCGCAGCCAAGGAAAAAGCAGTTGAAGCCGCTTTTGAGTACGCCAAGACCCTTACAACACTCGGAATGCACGCGATAAACCTGGGCAAGAACGTGCCTTCATCCTACACCGGGCCAATTGGTGATTTCACGTTAGATTCAATTCCCGCTGAAATGAGAGAACTGGCTGATAAACGATATGCAAGTGGCGCGATGATCATTCCCTTAGACATGTTGGATGCGATTGCTGCAATGTTCGTTACGGGTATCGCAGACGAAAAGACGGCTTTCCCAATATTTGGTGGAGCATTCTGCGCAACTATCGCAGGCCAATACGACATAATCGCCGGGGCGACGTCGGATAGATCATTTAGCCCATTTGCAAACCTTATCGAGTTATACCAACCCTGGTCGACCCGCCTGTCGAAGATGGATCTCGCAAGGGCGAGACAAACCTTGGAAAAAGAAATGTCTGCGATCCCTGATTGAGAGATCCTGCCACTTTCGCCATTGAGATCGAGATCCTAGCATCTCTCGTTCATTGGCTCACGTGCCCATCTCAAATCAACCTCCTCCTCAACATATCCAAGGCCGCCTGCGAAGCCCGCCACCGAATCAACTCCCGATCACCTGGCAAAACAAAACGCTTATGCTCAGTATGCGCGTCGTCAGCGAGCGCGATGAAAACTAAACCGACTGGTTTCTCTTCAGTTCCGCCGTCCGGGCCGGCGATTCCTGTCACGGCTAATCCGAAGTCAGTCTTAGCGCGATGACGTACTCCGCGCGCCATGTCTCGGGCTACCTGTTGACTGACTGCGCCGAATTCGCGAATCAATTTTTTGTCGACTCCCAACAGGCGTTGCTTTGATTCATTTGAATAGGTGACGAGACCTTCGACGAAATACTTTGAAGAGCCGGGAATGTTGGTGAGCCGCTCAGCAATCAAACCGCCGGTGCAGCTCTCGGCAACCGCAAGTGTAAAACCGGAGATTGCGAGACTCCGCCCCACGACTTCTTCCATCTTTTCGCCGCGAAACGAAAAGACTGCGTTGCCTAATTCCGTTTCGATCTTCAGCGAGAGATCATCCAAGAGCGCTTCAGCATCCGCTTCGGTGCGCCCGTGCGCTCGCAGATGAACTTCGATCTCGCTGCTGTTGAAAAGAATCGTCGTTTGCGGATTTTCGTATTTGGAATAGATGGGCGCGATTCTTTCATCGACTGCGGATTCGCCCATGCCCGCCACGCGCAGCACTCGCCGCGCGAAACGGACGTCGCCGGCCAGCTTTTCCAGACGCGACGCTACATGGTTCTCGAACATCGGCTTCAGCTCTCGCGGCGGGCCCGGAAACAAAGCAACTGCACAACCTTCGTGTTCCAGATAAAGGCCTGGCGCGCTGCCGTTGGGATTTGGCAGCACCTCAGCGCCGTCGATCACCATGGCCTGCCGCGAATTTCGCTCGGGCATGTTCATGCCGAAACTCTTGAACCGTTCGCGAATTTCCGCGAGCACTGATTCATTAAGCGTCAGCCGGCGTTTCAGCGCGCGCGCTACAACTTTGCGGGTAATGTCATCTTCAGTAGGGCCGAGACCGCCGGTGGTGATCACCACGCGGGAACGTTTCACCGCATCTTTGACTACTTCCTCCAGACGCGCATCGTCGTCACCAACAACCGTCTTGAGCTTCACATCGATCCCGCGGCGATTGAGTTGTTCAGTCAGCCAGAGACTGTTTGTGTCAGTACGATCAGAGGCGAGAAGTTCGGAACCGATGGCGATGATTTCAGCGGAAAGCATGTCAAATTATTACCACAGAGGACACAGAGGGAGAAAACGAGATGAAGCATCGGTACGGAACCGGGAGCGATAGCGATCGGGTTAAAGACTCAACGTTCGTCCGCAATGATAGGAGGATTTGTTACCAGGGAGGTTTCCAATCGCAATAATGAGTCGAGTCTTTATTCCGGTCGCTACCGCTCCCAGTTCTGTACCAAGGCTACGTCGTGTGCTGTTGTTGTCGATTCTTCTCCCAGTCGCTTATAGTCACCCTTCGTCTGAACATCAACCATGCCTAAACAATCCTATTACATCGTAGCACTGCCGGGTGATGGAATCGGCCCCGAGGTCTTGTCCTGTGCCCTCAAAGTCCTGGATACCGCAGGCCAGGTATTTCAGATTAATTTTCAGGTCGAAGAGATTCCGTGTGGCGGCCACTATTATGCCGAGCACGAAACCGAATGGCCCGAGGATTCTTTTGAAAAGTGCGAGGCCGCTGACGCGATCGTGCTCGGTGCAGTTGGACACGAGGTTGACGGCAAGACGGTTTTCACTAAGCCGGGCAAGCCTTATCCCGAACCACAGTTGGCAGGGTTCGCACAGGTAATTCTTAACCGGCAAAAGCTCGGTCTGTATGCGAATGTTCGCCCGGTGAAACTGTATCCGGGCGTCAAGCACAAGATTCATGGCGAATTGAAACAGGTGTGGGACGCTGGCAAAGTCGACTATGTCGTGATCCGCGAGAATACCGAAGACGCTTACACGGGCGAGACGAATCCGATTGAAGATGGTCAGGTAACACCGATAAGAATCACGCGCCGAGCGACTGAACGCGTGGTCCGGTACGCATTCAATCTGGCGCGGCGCCGCGGCAAGCAGCACAAAGTTACCTGCGTGGACAAGTCAAACATCATTGGCGCGCACCGCTTTTTCCGCGAAGTGTTTCGCGAGGTCGGTGCGAGCGAGTTCCCTGATCTAAAGCTCGATTACGCTTATGTAGATGCTTTCTGTCAGTGGCAGATTCGCAACCCCGAATGGTATGACGTAGTCGTTGGTCCGAATCTTGTCGGCGACATTATCAGCGACAACGGCGCGACAACGGCAGGTGGATTGGGGCTTGCGGTGGGCGGCAATATCGGCGATGAACACGCGATGTTTGAGCCGATTCACGGCAGCGCGCCGAAACATGCTGGCAAGGACAAAGCCAATCCCTTGGCGGCTATTCTGGCGGTGCAGATGATGCTGGACTGGCTGGGCACGCGCCACGAAGATTCGCGATTACTCCGGGCGGCGCAGCAAATCGAAACAGCTGTGGCGGCGCTTCTCTGCGAGGGTAAAACCTTAACCTATGACTTGATCGGAGAGGAAAAGGCGGCGCGCTGCAGCGAAGTAGGCGCTGCAGTCGAAGAGAGGCTGCGAACCATGGCCTGATCAATAAACGGCTATGCCGCCTCCTTAGAAACTCATGCCATTGGGATCAACTGATAACCCATGGCAAGTGCTTGTTTTTGAATACTATTGAGACGACGTTGTTGATATTTCTCTTCATAGACTGTTTGACCAATTTCGACGTAGGCGGA
>DATNNY010000436.1:0-5721 GCA_035601635.1 Pyrinomonadaceae bacterium | reverse complement strand
GGTCTGGGCCATGAACGCGGGAGTGCTCACCTCTTGCAGTCTCCTGCCGGGCGCTAAGCAGAAGGGTGTATTCAGCTTCGTCCAAATCAGTGACAGCCACATAGGATTCAACAAAGAGCCGAACCAGGATGTGACGAAGACTTTCCAGGAGGCTGTGAACCGAATCAATGCCCTGGAAGAGCAGCCCGCATTTCTGATTCACACAGGCGATATTACACAGCTTTCGACACCGGACCAGTTCGACACCGCGACGCAGGTGCTCAAGAGCGCGAAGGCAAGCCAGGTGTATTATGTTCCCGGTGAGCATGACGTGTTCTCGGATGACGGAAAGATTTATCTCGAGCGATATGGCAAGGGAACGCAGGGCCAGGGATGGCAAAGCTTCGATTATCAAGGGGTGCACTTCATTGGTCTGATCAATGTCTTGAACCTAAAGCAAGGGACTGGCACAGGCCTCGGGGGAAGCGGGTTCGGTCAATTGGGAAACGACCAACTGCAATGGCTCGAGAAGGATGTTAAGGGACTATCAAGCAGCACGCCGATTGTCGTCTTTGCCCATATACCTTTGTGGACGATCTATCCGGAGTGGGGTTGGGGAACAGAGGATAGTGCGCAAGCTCTTTCTTATCTTAAGCGGTTCGGATCAATCACGGTGCTGAACGGCCACATTCATCAAATCCTACAGAAGGTAGAAGGCAACGTCACCTTTCACACGGCGCGATCGACTGCTTTCCCACAGCCGGCGCCTGGCACAGCGCCTGCGCCCGGGCCAATAAAGGATGTGCCGGCAGACAAGCTGCGCAGCCTGCTCGGTCTGAGAGAAATAACATATGTTTCGAACAACAGCCCGTTGGCCGTCGTAGATTCGGCGCTCGGTTAGATCGCTGGTGCGTTGTTCGAAATGTAATTCGCAATCCGCGCTTAATCGAAGGCCGCGCGGGAATATTTCCGAGATCGACTCGGTATGGCTGATAACGGATCTTGCGAGAGTGGGTAATTGGGTGGTTGACCACTGAATGTTCTTGCGGGCCTAACAGGCCGATGCCTAGCAATTATTGATGAGGCACAGATCAAAGCCTTCACCTCGGGCGAGATCTTGAGGCTTGTTAGTGCGCGGTGACGGTCTTTGGTAACTGAGATTTGAGAGAAATTATGCCGCAGGATGGTTATTAAATTGGTCCTCAACCGCACCATAGTCCGACAAAAACGGTATTGTCTTGGTTTGAAATTCGCTGCGTCACCTCTCCGTGCTTGGCGTCTGCGGTGAATGTATTTGAAGGTCTGTTCACCGCCGAGACCCGGAGGTCGCAGATTGCGCTGAGAAGAGCCTTAAGACACTCCCCAAGAACGAGGTCAGTCTGGATCGAGTGTCGCGGCTTCCTGTTTTTTCTCCAGATGCCTATTGCGCTTCCTGCACCAGCCGTGCGAACTCATGCAACTCGACACCGTTCAGATCGGATACGGCCCAATAGTTCATGCCTGAGTTGCTCCAATGCAGCAGATTATATCCCTGACGTTTTGTAGCAAGTTCGCCGGTAGCATTGCCTGGCTCAGCCGGCCAAATATACAGATTGATGAAATGCTTCTGGCGCTGGTAGATGAGCGCGGCGACAGCTCGGTTATTGAGGTACTCCAGCCTGCCGCCGATAAGAGGAAACCCCTGACTCGAAAAATCCTTAACCGACGGAGCGAAATCGAGTTTGCCATCGAACCAGGGCTTTACTGTGTGCT
Source organism: Pyrinomonadaceae bacterium (assembly GCA_035601635.1). Classification (GTDB taxonomy): domain Bacteria; phylum Acidobacteriota; class Blastocatellia; order Pyrinomonadales; family Pyrinomonadaceae; genus UBA11740. Next base: position 3,990 of record DATNNY010000436.1, on the reverse strand, counting down.
GATCGGAAGAGATCACATCGGTCCGATGACTCTCTAGCTGCAAAGAGCGGACGTGATTGGAAACGATCTCCTGCGCCAGCAGCTCATCTCCCGAAGGGTGTAGACCAGGCACTGCCCTCCAGACGACGAACGCCATCAAAAGCACTAAGGCCAATGCTCCAACTGGGAGCCAGCGCCAGGCAATCGAGCGGCCGACTTCAGACTTTGCCTCGCGACGCAATGATGAACGGATCCGCTTTTTCAGCTTCTCTGGCGCAGAATAATAGAGCGAGCCATCCTTGAAAGCAGCACGCAATGCAGTTTGGTTGCGATAAGCGATGGCGCAGACCTGGCATTCCTCCAGGTGCAGCTCAACTTCCAGGCTCCTGTCCAGATCCAACTCGCCATCCATGTATGCGTGAATCAACTCCTGTGTTGTCTGACAGCTCAACTTAATACCTCCGTTTGCGTGGGACTCGCAAGTATCTGTTGCAAACGCTTACGGGCGCGCGCCAGGCGAGACATCACCGTGCCAAGTGGAAGATCCGCCACTGCCGCGATCTGCTTGTAAGACATTTCATCCAACTCGCGTAACACCAACACCTCGCGAAATTCTATCGGCAACTCTTCCACAGCTTGTCTCAGCATTCTTGCATCGGCCTTTTGTAAAAGGAGCGCTTCGGGATTCAAATCGTCACTCTTAACCTCGTGCAGTTCATCATCCAGCTGCATGTTTAGTTGTGGTGAGCGATTGTGCTGCATCCAGGTATGAGTCGTATTGCGGACGATCCCCAGCAGCCAGGCGCGCCCATCCTCACCACGGAATCCGCCGAAGAACCTGAACGCGCGCAGATACGCCTCCTGCACCACATCTTGGGCGTCGGCGTCATTGCGCGTCAGCCAGCGCGCCAGGTTATAGGCCGCGTCGAGGTGGGGTAAGACCGCTGTTTCAAAACTGGCGAGTTTGTTTTGCTGTTGCAATCGCTCTTCCTGTTTGTAGGCTACGCCATCCACCATTAAGACCAGTCTCTCGCCACTTTTATTCCCGCTCTAGCCGATCTTTTCCCGGGAATATTGATAGCGAGAGGGCGGTATAACAGAGTGAAAGCGCTCAGAGTCACTAAAACGCGAAATAAAAAACACATTTTTGAGATCACGAGGGCGCATTTCCGAGCTTCCCTTTGAGTCGCTTCAAATAGATCCGGTTGAGAGGAATCAACTTACTACTTATAAGTTATGATCATCTGCTGAAAGTTATTCACCAGGGGGCGAAGCTCGCTGCGCATGAATCCTGAGTTGCCTAACATTCGCTTGAATTCATCGTAGGTATATGCATCGCCGTGGGGCGTGGTACCGAGCATTGTCATAGAGAAAGCCGCTGGTCCGGGAGGGGAAACGCGGCCCGCATCGGGCACGAAGTCAACCGTGACCGCTCTGCCATGCGGGGCAAGAGCCGCATGGACCTTTTTGAGCAGCCTTTCGCAAGTAGTCATATCAAAGTGATGAAGGAAGTTTGTAAGAAGTATCAGGTCGTAATCACTGCCGTAATCGACCTCGAAGGCGCTGCCGGCGATTGTGCTATAGCGATTATCTATTCCCGCTTTCAGAGCATTTTCCTTAGCTACGGCGAGAACGCACTCCCAATCAATTGCAATCACTTCAGCCTGTTTGTTGCGTCGAGCAATCTCAATCCCGTACATACCATGACTGGCAGCGAGGTCCAACACCTTCAGTTTCTGTTCCGGCCTCTTATCGATAAGTCTGGCCATCTTTTTCGCCGGGACTGCGCTCATCGGACCCATTGCCCGGGCGAAGTTAACCCACACATGATGGTCAGGTGCTATAGTTCCAGCTTCGGGAAGCAGAGTCCCGCCTTTACGAACGACGGCCGTGACGTCTCTAAATCCGTCGGTCAACATCGGCGAGAGGAAGAACTCAATCGCGTCCGCCAGATACCCGCGAGAGCGACGATCCAGCAGCATTGCGCCAGCAGCATTGCGGAATCAACGGTTAGACCGTATCGACCCCTTTTCTTCCTCAAGAATCCAATGACTACTAAATAATCGGCGAGGATACGCATGCCGCGTTCGGTGGCGCCGCAGCGTAGAGCGAGCGCCTGAGGTGTTTGGTGCCCTTCACCGATGGCGGTGAAGAGATCGAGTTCGATGGCAGCTTTGATTGCCGCAGTGCGCTGATAGGAGTTGACCGTATCAAGAAACAGCGCCGGGGAGAGCTGGTTCATCATCAGCGATTGAATACTCGAGCGTTGACCAAAGCGGCTGGAGGCTAGCTTCAAAAGTCCTCCGAGAAGATATTTTCTCATATATCCAGAGGTCTACACTTCCTTAAATAGAGCTTGAAATGTGATCCTCGGATCGGGCCGGCGCCTTTGTTTGAACTCGGCCACCCATCCGGACACGCTACAAAACAACTCCGCCATCGGATCTTTAGTTGGCTTTTCTCCTGGCACTGGTGCCGCTTGTAACTCAGGGATGTTGCTTGCGGTTCCCGCTTGATGATTCTTATTTTTATCGTTCTGCCTGTTCCCATAATGTTCGACCTCGGTTATCTTCCAGACAACGGAGTCTCTCTCCTGAGGTTACCGCGTTTCGTGTCTGAATATTCCCGAAGTCTCGCAGCGTTGAGTTCGTGCCCCAGGAAAGGGAATCAGGCATACCGTTTCACATCTGCTCCCAAACCATAAGCTAAGCACACCCGTCATGGTTCACAACGCAATATCAACGCCCGTTCGTGAGTTCATAGTATCCGTCGCGACTGCGCACAAAAAGATGGGGCAACCCGCGGGGCGGGTTGACTTTGACTTTGAGGTGATGCCATTTGCCGCTGGCGCTGAAGTTAGGTGGCCGGTATCCAATGGCGTACTGATGACGAAGTTCGAGGGCAATACTCTCGAAGATATCGTCCATTTCAGCGGAGCTCTGAGGGAAGAAAGCCTTGCCACCAGATACCCCCGCAATATCATCGAGAATCGATTGGCCTTCAGAGGCGAGCATCCCGTCTCTCTCTTCTTCTATTCCGATCGCATAGATGATCACGTCCGACTCCTTCACCAGGCGCCGCAACTCATTGAAGGTGTATCGCGAGTTATTTTCCTGTCCATCGCTAATTACCAGGAGAGCGCGTTTGGAATGAGTGCCGTGTGCGACCTTGTCGACACCTAAGTAACAAGCATCGTAAAAGGCTGTGGTTCCGCGCGATTGAACGAAGGTGAGCTTGTTTAAGACGGCCTGACTATCCCGCGTTCTATCAAGCGCGAGATTGGCGTGCCCGTTCTGGAGAGTGATGAGGAAATACTCATCTCCCTCGAGGCTGCTTTCAAAGAAATGATCGAGGGCTTCTCTCGCTCTCTTTACTTTACCGCCGCTCATCGAACCAGTCAGATCAAAGACAATGCCCCGACTTACTGGAGCGTCTTCATCGCTGAAGAAGGTGATCTCCTGCGGTTGTTTGTCGTCAAGTACGGTAAAGGCGCTCTTCGGTAATCCAGTTACGAAACGGCCATACTGGTCTGTGATGGTGACATTAAAGGAGATCAGATCCGTGTTGGTGATGACTCGATCATCGCCCGGGTTCAGGTTTTGCTGAGTTGCCTGCGCAGGCGAGGGCGCTGCCGGTTTGGCTCCTGTGACTTGAGCGATCATGGTTTGAGGCAAGCCCAACACAGAGAAGATAATCAGGAGACGCAAACTAATAGCAACGTGCCAACCTTGAACCCTCATATTCTCTCCTGCTCTATTCTTAATAGTCCTGAACAATCCGGTCTTCGTCCCATCCGAGTGACGGTAACCACGCCGATCCAGACGGGGCCGAGCTGCGTCAAACCATTTTATCTATTGAGCCGTTATGATCGTTGATAATTCGATTACTTGTCCGGCGCGGAGTACTTTGCTCCGGAGTCTATCGCCCGTTTTGAGCTGGTTCAGACTGGCGTAAATCTGATCGACCGCACCCGCGGCCGCGGTCACCGGCATCCCATTTATCTCGAGCAGA
>DATNNY010000435.1:0-2898 GCA_035601635.1 Pyrinomonadaceae bacterium | reverse complement strand
AAGATCGGCGTGCTGGCTAACCGAGGCGCGCTGCAGCGGTTCACGCGATTACTTTGACTCGGTTGATGCCCGGCGACCGAATGGCGCGATGCGCGACCTCAGCAGACTAACGAGCTGGCTGCATATCCAGCGTCCCGCGTTGAAGCCCGGCTTCAACGACCGGAATAATCACTTCTATTCGAGCAGCTTCCTCAGATTTTGAAGCACGGCGTCTTCTTCGTCAGAGCGCGCGCCATCGGCAACAAAAAGCTCCTGGCACAGGTCCAATGCTTGTCCCTTCACTGCAGCGGTATCAAGCCTGTCCCTTATCGAAGCCAGGAACTGAGTCAGCGCGAATTTTCACCGGTCGGAGACGCTTGTCGGCTGAGGGTTGAGATCATAGATCGTACCCCATTCGCCATGAGCGACGGCGGTGCATTGCTGGCGCCATGGTGCGAGAGACTGCGGATAATGTCTCTGTTCGAGCTCGCCCCAGAACAGATAGCGAACGTGCAACTGATCCGCGATTTGGCGCCAGTCAGTTTGTCCTGAAAGCAGGACGTTTAGCTGGCGCAGTCGCGGACGATATTCAATACCGTGCGAATGCAAGTGACCCTCGAAGCCTTCGACCAACTTGCATCCGCTCAACAAGAGCGGGTGATTTAAATCGGGATAAGCGGCAAAGGTCTCGTTAACGGGCAGATCGCGAGTCGCAAGCTCAACATCATGCAGTTCCTGCCGGTTTACGATCGGCCAACCAGTGTGAGAAAGATCGATCCCGCCCCACAGCGAAACGAACCCGGAGAAGAAAAGCAGTATGCACAACGTTGCGCGGGCCAGACGTGGCAGCGGTTTCACGACATACTGCCAGAGAAATGGGAGAAGCGCTAGATACGACCAGACCATTATCTTTGTGTTGTCCCACTCCCACGGCGCGAACATGACGATACAAGCGAGGAGAAAGAGAAAGATTGCCGGGATCACGAACGCGGCCGCGGTTCGGACACTGTTATCGTGCCAATCGCGCTTAATTAAACGAAACCGGAACCTCGAAACAGACCATCGCTTTCGCTCTGGCGATGCAAGGCGAAACTCGATTTTCCAAAAGATTAGCAGGACTAGGGCAGCTGTGCAGAGCGGAAGAACGCCGAAGTTTCCAAACCAGAACTCGACAAAACCGTCGTCCTCTTGGAGCCAGCCGGGTTTGAGATGGATCACACGCGCCATCGATCCGCCGGGGAAAAAAAGGCCGGTGATCAGCGCGACAAAGATGGTGGCCGGAATTAAGGAAACACCAAGTAACTTCGCCACATGGAGACGAATACTGCGAGGGCCGATCACAAGCCAGTAACCCAGTAAGGCTGAGAACCAGATGAAGGCATGCACATTGAAAAGCGGCAACGTCGAGAACAGCGCTACCTCGACCGACAGAGGTAGCACCGATGTTGTTTTGCCTAACCAACGCGCGCGCCAGCTCCACAACAGGAACAGACCCGCGGGAATTGCATAGAGCAACCCACGCTGAGTGAGGAACATGGCCAAAGCGATGTTTTTCCAAGCCTCATCGAACTGGTAGTCGCAGATTGCGAATGCAAAATGTCCAGTATGCAGAAACTCGCGAAAGCTGTCCCACAGATCGCTGAAGAAGGAAAAGCCCGCTGTGCCGCCGCTGAAAAGAAATCCCGCGAGCGCGAAGCCTTTGCCCCATTGATAAAGCGCGACGCAGGTGATGAGTGAGGCCATCAGTCCGACGCCAGTGAGACTGAAGATTTCGTTCACGCCGATCATCTTTAGCAAAGCGTTAAACAGATCGGTGCCGATTGGATAATGCAGCTTGAGTCCGCTGTAGATTGGGTTGTCCGGCCAGAAGCTTGGTCCGCGGGCCAGGTAATTGATGAAGGTCAGATGGAGCGGCATGTCGCTGAAGTTATTTTCCGAGAGAATTGAGTAATCCTCGCCGTCAATGAAGAGCAGCCAGCAAAACGCGCGCAAGGCGAAGAGCCCGAAGCAGACGATGACAAACCAATCGAGCACGCTCGGTTTGCGTGCCGGCTCAGCGGAAAGGCGAACCTTCTTTAGGATATAAATGGCACTGCCCGCGCCGCAAATCAGCGACGCGGCCGCCGTGATAGGTGTTAGATCGCCGGCTATGAACCCGAACGCAATCGCAGCCACAACCGAAACCCCCATCGCAACGAGTAATGCCACGACTGCCCTTATCAGACCGAGAGCGCTGAACATATAGCTGGCATGCGGCGGCTCAGCGTGCAGGTGAAATCGGGTGTCAGATCTCAACATTTTTACATTCCATTCTTTGAATGCGCGGGCGCATTCGTGGATTTGCTTACAGGAACTGCAGCCGAGCGGTGTCCGCTTCGCTCAGTTTGTCGCTCGCGTTCACCTTCTGCTCGAGAACTCGCAGATTATTCCGAATCATGACGATTTTTTGGAAGAATGTCTCGAGCCCGCCACGGTCGCCGCGGCGACCAGGACGGGTAAACTTATTTTCGACTGAAGCCCGCCACGGCGGGTAAACTGATTGTCTGCAGTCTGCATAACCAGCGTCCCGCGCTGAAGCCCGGGTTCAACGGCCGGAAAACCACTTCTATTCGAGCAGCTTCCTCAGATTTTGAAGTACGGCGTCTTCTTCGTCAGAGCGCGCGCCATCGGCGACAAAGAGCTCCTGGCACAGGTCCAATGCTTGTCCCTTCACTGCAGCGGTACCAAGCCTATCCCTTATCGAAGCCAGGAATCGATCTCTGTACCCCTGATTTTCTGTCGCGTTCCGTGCGTTATCAATCGATCTCACATCGAACTGATCGAACGGTACTTTCGGGTCCCAATTGAACTTCGCGACCGTATCCGTGATCAACCTGTCCTCCGCGAGGAAGATCAAATTGTCGGCGTACATGCAATAGT
>DATNNY010000434.1:0-8008 GCA_035601635.1 Pyrinomonadaceae bacterium | reverse complement strand
ATCCTGAGTAAGGACGCGGCGCTGGTGTTGGGACGCTGGCACTTAAAGCGCGCCAATGACGAGCCGCACGGAACGTTTAGTTTGCTTTTCCGGAAAACCAAAGCTGGTTGGCGAATTGTTCACGACCATAGCTCTTCGGCGTGACAGATCTCCTGGAATGTCTCTTGGATTAGCAAGGGGGCTCGACCCCTACTTTTGGATCAGAGGCCAAAGTTACGCGGGGCGGGCCCTCTTCCTGACCTTGAGGTCTTCAGGATTGAACCTGGGAACTTGTCTTGATGGCTGAATCAAACCAATCAACTTCGACGCACGAACTCGCTGCGATTGAAAGCGAAGTCAAAGCGCGCAGCGCCGTCTTCAAGAAAGAACTTGGTCTATTCGATTTGGTGCTCACGCAAGTCGTCTTTGTCGTCGGCACAATCTGGGTTGGTTGGGCGGCCAAGCTGGGCAACCATCAGATGGTCTTTTGGCTGCTGGCGATCGTTACTTTCTATCTGCCGCTGGCCGCCGTCGTCATCTTTCTGAATAACCGCATGCCGCTCGAGGGCGGGCTGTATCAATGGGCCAAGCTGGCCTTCAATGATTTCGTCGCTTTTATGGTGGCCTGGAACCTGTGGGTGTTTGGCATTCTGGTGATGTCGGGCATTGGCCTGATCATCAAGAAGAACATCGCTTACGCGATTGGGCCACGGGCCGACTGGATGCACGAGAACAGGAAGATGACGACGCTCGTCTGCGTGGTCTTGATGATTAGCATCATTGCCGCGTCCAGACGCGGCCTCGCCCTGGGAAAGTGGGTGCAGAATGTTGGCGGCATATTTCTGCTGGTTACCTTCGCCACCCTGATCCTGTTGCCGTTTATTACAGCCAGTCGCGGATCGCTCGCAAACTACCATCCATTTTCGATGAGCCTGCCGCCATTCAGTAGTTACAACATCAACGTCTTCAGCAAACTCGCTGTCGGTGCGCTCTCGGGCTTTGAATACATCGCCATCCTGGCCGGCGAGTGTCGCGCGCCCGCGCGAAATATCAGTCGCTCAGTTTTGATCTCCGCACCGATTATTGCGCTGATGTTTATTCTTGGCACGGCCTCGGTGCTGGCTTTTGTCACCCCGGATCAAGTGGATCTCATCGGGCCGATCCCGCAAGTGCTCAGTCGTGGTTTCAGTTCATTTGGTTGGGTGTCAATGCTTGTTTCGCTGACTATTTTTGGAGTTGCTGCCCGGCAGATCGCCTTGATGAGTATCTATTTTGCCGGGAACACGCGGCTACCGATGGTCGCCGGTTGGGACGACCTGCTGCCCGTCTGGTTTGCGCGTTTGCACGCGCGCTATAAGACGCCGGTGAACTCGATTCTTTTTGTGGGCCTGATTACGTTGGCCTTTAGTCTGGCGAGTTTGATCGGCGTGAAAGAGCAGGAAGCTTTTCAGATTCAGGACAACGCCGCCAGCGTCTTCTATGCGCTGATGTACATGGTGCTCTTCGCTATTCCGCTGATTGCGATCAAACGGTTCGGCGTTCGGGCCCCGCTATGGCTCAAAATCGCCTCAGCTTCCGGCTTTCTTGTTTCGGTGATCGCAGGTTTCTATACGATGATTCCAATTACGAAGGTTGATAGCCCCCGGTTGTTTGCCGCGAAGATTATCGTCGTGGTGGTAATCGCGAATGGAATCGGCGTGCTGTTGTTCGCCTTGGGCCGGAAGCGCGCTGAGAGAGCGGCAGCTACCTCGGTTTCTACTTAGTTCGCCCGTATCAGAGTATGTCGCTTGGAGGTGAGGATGAGGTCAGTACCGGGAGCGATAGCAACCGGGTTATCGCACTGGCAAAGTTCATTGAAGCGGTTCCTCATCAGAAAACTGGTTTTGTTCGCAACCCTGTGATAAGAATCTGAACTCAACAAAGGCAAGTCTTACTCTTTACCCCGAAGGAGAAAGAAAATGAAGATCAACTTTGGTCGCGTTCTGCTCGGCGGTTTGCTTACCGGTCTGATTCTGAACATCGGCGAGTGGCTGTTGAACGATAAGGTGCTGGCCACGGAAATGCACGCGTTCTTTAGGAAGTGCGGTGTTCCCTTGCCGGGAACGACCTTTATTGTGATAGCCGTGGTCATTACTTTTGTCCTCGGCATAGTCATCGTCGCCGGCTATGCGGCAATCAGACCGCGGTTTGGGCCCGGCCCCAAAACGGCAATCATCGCCGCCCTGTTCGCATGGTTCGGCGTAGTCGTCTATCCAAGTGTTATCTATGCGGCGCTTGGTTTCACTCCGACCAATGTCCTGATGATTTTGCTCGGCTGGGAAGTGGTGGAGTTCCTTTTGGCCACGCTTGCCGGCGCCTGGTTGTACAGGGAAGCCTGAGCCCTTCGCCAATGAAGGTCTGCCGTGGAATGGCTGCATGAGCTGGAAACGACTCTTGATCTCGATCCCGCTCGGCTTTCTTATCATGATCGCCGACGGGGTGTTATTAATGTTGGTCAATCGTGTCTATCGGCCAAACCATCCGCCTGGCTGGATGATCGCCGCTTTCTTTTACTTCGATGCCTGGCCGCTTTTTCTTACGCAGCACATCTTTCCTCGCGCGACCGGTGACACGTTCGGCGGCCCGACGTTTCTCGCGGTAGCCGCAGCTGGACTGATCGATCTGATTGTCTTCTCGGCAATCGTTTACGCGCTGCTCTCCTGGCGCGCGCGCCGTAAAGCCCGTGCCTGAAAGTCTCGCCGTCATTAATTGTTCGCAGCTGGTGACGCTTGCCGGTCCGCGCCGGCCGCGGGTTGGGGGTGAGTTGCGCCAACTCTCAATCATAGAAGACGGCGCACTCTTGGTTCGCGGCGATCGGATCGAGATCGCCGACCGGCGGCGCGAAGTCGAGCGTCTAATTAACGGCGACTGTGAGGTGATCGACGCCGGACGTCGCGTCGTAATGCCGGGATTCGTGGACGCGCACACGCATCCCGTGTTCGCCGGCCTGCGCGCCAACGAATTCGAGCAGCGCGCCGGCGGGGCAACCTATCGCGAAATCGCGGCGCGTGGTGGTGGCATCCGATCTACCGTGAGGGCAACGCGCAACGCATCGTTGAGCGATCTCATTAAAGCCAGCAAGCGCTACAGCGAATGGTTTCTACGGGGCGGCACGACAACGATCGAAGCGAAATCGGGTTACGGTCTAACTATCGAAGATGAACTCAAGATCCTGCGCGCCATCAGGCAAATGAATTCCGAAACACCGCTGCGTTACGTTTCCACCTTTCTCGGCGCGCACGACATTCCTGCAGAGTACAGGTCACGCCGCGCTACTTATGTGAGTCTGGTGATCAATGAAATGCTGCCGCGCGTCGTTGAGGAAAAATTGGCTGAGTACTGCGACGTGTTTTGTGAAGCAGATGTGTTTAGCAATGACGAGACACGGCAGATACTCTCAGCCGCGCGCGGTCAGGGATTGGGCTTGCGCGTACATGCCGATCAGCTTTCGCTCTCCGGGGGCGCGCGGCTCGCTGCTGAGCTCAACGCAGCCACCGCGGATCATTTGGAGCATACCGACGCTGCGGGTATAGCGGCTTTAAAGGCCGCAAAGGTTCAGCCGGTGCTCTTACCGGGCTCAGTCTACGCGCTCGGCTCCAGGCAATATCCGCCGGCCCGTGAAATGATCGAAGCGGGGCTTGGCATCGTGCTGGCTACTGACTTCAACCCCGGATCTTCCCCGACTCCCTCGATCCCGATGGTTCTTTCGTTGGCTTGCACGCAGATGAAAATGACTCCAGCTGAGGCCGTCAGTGCAGCCACGATCAACGCCGCCTATTCACTGAGACGCGGTGATGAAATAGGGAGTTTGGAAAAAGGGAAGTGTGCCGATTTTGTAATTCATGATTGCGAAGACTATCGCGAGTTGCCTTACTTTTTTGGCGTCGAGCATGCGCGGCAAGTTTATGCATCGGGCAATCTGGTGTTCGATCGAGCAACGGGGCGGTAGCCCGACCGAAAGGGAGGGCGTCGCTACTGCACCCATGACGCCCTCACGGTCGGCTACTGCCCACAACCCTCCAGGCTTTGTTGGCGTCGGTGGTTGAGAGAAACATTAGCGCGCTCAATACGAGACCTGACACGCCACACATAAAATTTTGATTGACGACTTCGCGGTTGTCTTTTATTATCACTCCAACACTGGAAAGGAGGTGATCGAAAATTTATGAGTTCTAATCACAGTGAGGTGGCTGAGACCTAGCCTCAGGAATTGATAATCGCGATTGTTTGGATTGTCATCCTGAGACGTTCTCTGTGACGCCTTCTTTCCGAAGCGGTCACAGCCGCAGGTCAATCCCTACAGTTCACCGGAAAGCCGCTTGTGAGTAATCGCGAGCGGCTTTTCTTCTGCGCACAAAAATAACGTGGCTATCTCCTTGACTTATTGACCCGCGCACCGTTATAGACATCAAATACCAACCGCAACTTAAAACTTCTCCTGGTTGCCGGAAAGAGCGTGTAGGTGTCTGAAAAGACTTCGCCAAATTCTCCTGTGTTTTACGACCCCCGCGGCCGTCGCTGGAGACGTGTAAAGCGCACTTATCTGGCCCTGGGTATTGCCGTCACCGCGATCACCGCGATCTTTATCGCCAGCGTCCTGGCTAATCCTTTGTTGCCGCGTCTTAATCTGCGTCCACTCCAGAATCTGCCGCGCACTTCGGATCTTAAACTGCCACGCCCCCCGGCTCTGCTGAACGCGCGCGAGGCTGGGGCGAAGAAAGCAGTGGACCTTTTGCAGAAGGAGTCGGCCAAGACGCGCGTCGTGCCGGCCCGGCGTTCAGAGTTGACGCCGATCTTGCCGGCGCCCGTGAACACACCGCTGCCCGCCCCCGCCAGTTTTAATTCGAAACAGTTGGCGATCGGTTTCTATGTCAACTGGGACGAATCCAGTTACGCCTCGCTGGAACGAAATCTCGATCACCTCGACTGGGTGGTCGCCCAGTGGGCGCACCTGGTTGACTCAAAGAATGGCAGCAGCCCGCTCAGCATCGAGCTCGACGCCAAAGCGCTCAACCTGATTCGCGAGCGGCGACCCCAAACATCGATCATCCCGATGGTGCAAAACCTTACCGATGAAAAGTGGCAGTATGACGTGCTGGCGCGGGCGGTCGCCGACGAAGACTCGCGACAGAGATTAGTTGCGGCGCTATCGCAGTTCGTCGAGCAGAATAAGTTCGCCGGCGTCGCCGTCGATTTTGAAGAGCCCACCAAAGACACGCAACCAAACCTGCTGCGGTTCATGCAGGAACTTCATGCCGCATTTCAGGCTCGGGGCTGGGTAGTAGTCCAGGCGGTCCCCTTCGACGATGCCGAATGGAACTATCGCGAGTATGCAGCCGCGACCGACTATCTCATGCTGATGGCCTATGACGAGCACTGGGCCGGGAAAGTAGCGGGCTCGGTGGCGTCGCAGGATTGGTATCAAGGCACTCTGGCCAACCGCATGCGCGATTTGAACCCGGCAAAAACCATCATTGCGCTGGGTAATTATGGTTACGATTGGGCCGAGGGCGTTGATGCGAAGGAAGTCAGTTTCCAGGAGGCCGTAATCAACGCCAGAGACTCTTCCGCCCAAATCGCATTCGATCCGGCGACACGCAATCCGCATTACGAGTATGACGAGGAAGACAACTCGCACCACGTGGTCTGGTTCCTTGACGGCGTTACCGCCTTTAATCAAATGCGGGCGGCGAGTGGGTACAACCCGGCCGGATTCGCGCTGTGGCGGTTAGGCTCAGAAGATCCATCCATCTGGTCGATTTTTGGCACGGACGCGCCGAATCCTCCGGCCGACGCGCTCAAACGAATTCTGCGTGGGTACGAAGTCGACTTTGAAGGCACTGGAGAGTTGCTGCGGGTGCAAGCCAGCCCGCATGACGGCGAGCGCGGGTTGAACGTCGATCAGACGACTGGATTTATAACTTCAGAGACCTATGACAATAACAATATCCCTTCGTCGTACGTGATTGAACGCACCGGAGACCATCCGGGCCTGATCGCTTTGACATTTGACGACGGGCCCGATCCCGAATGGACCCCGGACATCCTGGATATCCTGAAACAGGAAAACGTGCTGGCCACCTTTTTCGTGATTGGCAAGAATGGCCAGGCCCACCCCGAACTACTCAGACGCATCATCAACGAAGGTCACGAACTCGGCAATCATACCTTTACTCATCCTAACCTTGGTGAAATTCCGGGACGCATTACCGATCTCGAGTTGAACGCGACCCAGCGCTTAATCGAATCCGTCACCGGCAGGTCGACTGTGCTTTTCCGGCCGCCTTATTTTGGCGATGCCGAAGCCGACAAGCCGGAAGAGGTCGAACCGGCCATTCGCGCAGAAAAGCTGGGCTACATCATTGTGGGTTTGCGGATCGATCCGGGCGATTGGAAACCGGGTGCGACCGCGGACGAGATCGTGCAGAAGACCGTCAAAAGGGCCATGGATACTAATTCTGAAACCCGCGGGCAGGTGGTGCTGCTGCACGACTCAGGTGGTGATCGGGCGGCCACCGTCCAGGCCCTGCCGAGACTGATCCATGAACTGCGCGCGCGCGGATTCAAGTTCGTGCCGGTTTCAACCCTCGGCGGTTGGACTCGCGATCAGGTGATGCCGCTACTGCCGCCGAGTCAGAGCGTTTACACGCGGACAGACGCTTTGGCATTTCTATTTCTCTCGACCGGCGGGTGGCTGTTGCAGTGGGCTTTCATCATCGGCATCGTGTTGGGCTTAAGCAGGCTGGGCGTAATCGGCACGCTGGCATTCGCTCAATGGGTGCGTTCGCGGCGCCGCGAACGGCAGCACTCCGGGGAACAGTACGAACCATTCGTTTCGATAATCGTGCCGGCCTTTAACGAAGAGCGCGTCATTGAGGCGACCATTCGCAGCCTCCTGAATTCCGATTATGACAACTTTGAGATCATCGTAGTTGACGATGGTTCGCTGGATCGCACCAGTGAAGTTGTGCGTGAACATTTCAGCGAACAGCCTTTGGTCAAGTTGTTCACCGAGCCGAACGCAGGCAAAGCGTCGGCTTTGAATCTGGGTTTGCGGCACGCCAAAGGCGACGTGATCGTGGCGCTTGATGCCGACACTCAATTTCCAGGCAATACCATCCGGGTCCTGGCGCGGCGTTTCGTCGATCCACAGATCGGCGCTGTCGCTGGTAACGCCAAAGTCGGCAATCGCATAAATATCGTAACGCGGTGGCAGGCGCTGGAATATATCACCTCGCAGAATATGGATCGCCGCGCATTCGCCAGTATGAACTGCATCACGGTAGTGCCGGGATCAGTCGGGGCCTGGCGTCGCGAGTTGATCGAGCGCTGCGGCGGCTTCAGCGCTGAGACGTTGGCCGAAGATCAGGATCTGACTCTCCTAATACGCAAGCTCGGTTACAAGATTGGTTACGAAGAAAACGCTATCGGTTGGACCGAAGCGCCGCATAGCTTGAGAATGCTGGCGCGCCAAAGGTTCCGCTGGGCCTACGGCACTCTGCAATGCGTCTGGAAGCATCGTGACGCGCTCTTCCGGCCGCGTTATGGCGCGCTCGGGTTTGTGGCTCTGCCGAACGTTTGGATCTTCCAAATCCTGTTTCCGCTAATCTCGCCGGTGATGGATTTGATTCTCGTCTACACCCTCGCCTCGAGCGCGCTTGATCGCTTGCAGCAACCAGTGGGTTATTCGTTTACCAACCTGCGCCAGGTGCTTTTTTATTACGCGCTGTTTCTGGCCGTCGATTGGAGCGCGGCGTGTTTTGCTTTCGTGCTGGAACGCAAAGAACGCTGGCGTCTGCTTTGGTGGCTTTTCCTCCAGCGTTTCTGCTATCGCCAGGTGATGTATTACGTGATGGTCAAGTCGGTCACCACCGCCGTGCGCGGCGCCGTGGTGGGCTGGGGCAAGCTGGAGCGGAAAGCGACCGTCGAAGTGCAACCTTGATGTGGCATAGACTTCAGTCTGTGATGCTCACGACTGTGAACCCCTTTA
>DATNNY010000433.1:0-4041 GCA_035601635.1 Pyrinomonadaceae bacterium | reverse complement strand
CCCTGCGACAGCTTGCCAATCAGCGAGAACATCGGCAAGTACATCGCGATCACGATTGAGCCTATGGTAACTCCCAAAAATCCAATTAGCGCCGGCTCCATTAGGGTCAGAAGATTGGCAATAGCCGCGTCGACTTCCTGCTCGTAAAAATCCGCGATCTTTCCCAGCATCGCATCCAAGGCGCCGGTTTGCTCACCGATGCCGACCATTTGCGAGACCATGTGTGGAAAGATATCCGCAGCGCGTAAGGGTTCGACAAAGCTCTTGCCCTGCTCGACCGCCGTTCGAATACTCATGATGCCCTCTTCGATGATTAGGTTTCCGGCAGTGCGCGCGGTTATGTCCAGCGACTGTAGAATCGGAACACCGGAGGAGAGCAGTGTCGAAAGGGTCCTTGAGAACCGTGCAATAGCGATCTTCAAAAAGATCGGACCGAGTATGGGGATTTTCAACAGGAGTTTATCTATACGCTTATGTCCACCAGGCGTCTTGTAATAGAAAGACACTCCGATCACGGCTGCGATAATTACCACCAGCAAGCACAGCCCGCCCCACCCAGCCAGAAAGCTGCTGAAGCCAACTACGATTCGCGTAGGCAATGGAAGCGGCTCGCCTGGACCGAGCAGACCCATAAAGATGTTCTGAAACTGCGGAATCACCACGATCATGATCACTGCGATGGCAACGATTGCCAATAGAATAACCGCGGCGGGATAGATTAAGGCGGAAACGACGTCGCGCTTCAGCTTAACAATCTTTTCGATGAACGTAGAGAGGCGCTGCAGGATCAGGTCGAGAATACCACCTGTCTCGCCGGCCTCAACCATATTCGAGTAGAGTTGATCGAAGACCTTCGGATGGCGGCTCATTGCGGCCGCCAGAGTTGAGCCTTCCTCGACATCTTGTCGTACCTGGGCCAGGACCTGCTGGAAATACTTGCTCTGCTGTTGCTGAGAAAGAATGTCCAGGCACTGCACCAGTGGCAATCCGGCATCAATCATGACTGAGAATTGACGTGTGAAGATCGCCAGATCTTTCGATTTGACTTTCTTTCGTCCGGCCAGTTTTGGAATTCCGATCTCCCGGCCCTTCTCTTTCACCGAAGTGAGCGTGACCTGCTCGCGACGCAGTATCTGACGCAAGGCTTCTCGGTCATCAGCGACGCGTTCACCGGCCACGATCTCATTCATGCGGTTGCGGCCTTTAAAGACGTAAGTTGGCATTTCTCAGCACTCCGTTTCTATGTGTATATCTGCTGGCGCGGCTATTTTCGGGGCAGTCCACGTCCCGCCTGTGAATATGGGGGCGGCATGCCGGGTCTGGGTAGTATGCCGTTTCCATTGTTCAAGCCGGCCCCTCGATCGATCAGATCGCGCAATTCATTAGCGTTGGAGGTGCGTTGCATCGCCAGCTCTCTGGTGATCTGACGCTTGTGGAAGAGAGTGGCCAACGATTGATTAAAGGTTTGCATTCCGTGCAGATCTTGGCCCGTTTGCATCATGGAATAGATTTGATGGACCTTGTCCTCACGAATCAAATTCCTGATGGCTGCATTGGGAATCAGAATCTCCATAGCCAGCGCCCGGCCACGGCCGTCGGCGCGGGGCAGCAACGTCTGGCAAAGGATGCCCTCGAGCGTAAGCGACAACTGCGCGCGGACCTGGGCCTGTTGCATCGAAGGAAACACGTCGATGATGCGGTTGATGGTTGAAACGGCGGAGTTCGTATGCAGGGTCGCAAACGTCAAGTGACCGGTCTCAGCGATTCGCAGCGCTGATTCTATGGTTTCAAGATCGCGCATTTCACCGACCAGTACTACGTCCGGATCCTGACGCAAAGCCGTGCGTAGTGCTTCGGCAAAACCCTTTGTGTCTGCGTTAACTTCGCGCTGATTGACAATGCAGTTCTTGTGGTTATGAAGAAACTCGATCGGGTCCTCGATAGTCAGAATGTGCTCGTGGCGCTCTTTGTTAATCTTGTCGATCATAGCCGCCAGAGTTGTCGATTTGCCGGAGCCGGTGGGACCGGTGACGAGTACCAGTCCGCGTGGTTTACCACAAAGATCCTTAACTACGGGCGCGAGACCCAAATCGTCGAACGATTTGATCTCATAAGGAATTGCGCGGAACACCGCACCCACGGCGCCGCGCTGATTGAAGATGTTGGCGCGAAAACGGGAGAGGCCTTTTACGCCAAAAGAAAAATCGAGCTCCAGGTTCTCTTCAAAGCGATGCTTTTGAGCGTCGGTCAGCACCGAGTAGGCCAGCTGCTTTGTTTCGGAGGAGCTAAGCTGCCGATATCCATCCAGCGGGTGGATCTCGCCATGGACACGAACCAAAGGCGCAGTGCCGGTGGTGATATGAAGGTCAGAGCCGCCCAGCTCGGTTAGCTTGTGAAGCAGCTCTGATAAAGATATTTGTGGTGGATTTTCCATTGTCTCAGTTTCCTTCAGCGGATTAGATAGCGTTACGAGTTGCCGGCAAAAGCTTTATTTGCTTCCGCCCTTTGGTCGGAAATCAGAAATGAATTTCTCCGCGTCTCCAGCTATCTTTTGCGTAAGACCGCCTGTCGTACGGGTCGTTAGGGAGTAAACGCGGCCGTTGATTTCGGTGAAGTAGTAATTCCACAACTGCTCGGGCTTTCCGTCGCTGGTCGCGGGAGTCTGGGCAATCACCTCAAAAACGCGGTGGCCACCGATCTCGCGCTGGCGGTCGTTAACAACCCAGCCGCCGATGCTGATCATTCTGTCAATGACTGAACGTCGCAGGTCTGTGAACGATACGCCACCCAGCATTCGTCTCTGCTCGCGTCCGATGACCTGGTCAATATTCGATGGCGCGACAGCCACAACCGCGAAGGTCGCCTGGGCTTCCGGCGCTCCATTGGGAGGAGCAATGCGAAAGCTGGAAGCTCCCCTGGTTGTCGATCCGGCCGACCATCCGTTCGGCAGCGACATCGAAAAGGATCCCTCGCGATAGACTCCGTCAGGGAAGGCGAGCGCCCCTGGCAGGGCGGTGTGATTGTCGGAAGCCTTCACGGGTCCTGCGGTGACCGACCCTGTTCGCGAATTAACTTCCAGTGTCCGGCGCCTGGCCAGCATCGCTTGTCTCCGGCGAATCTGGGCGCGATGCCGACGCCACCAGGCATGCGAATGATGATGAAAACGATGAGAACGCGCAGCCATCTGAGATCTGAGGTTATGCGCGGTGGAGACTGCAAAGGGCAGCATGACCACCAGTGAAACTAAAAGGCTTAATGATAGACCTATTCGACGCAACATAGACTCACCCCTTTCACGCCACCGTTTCGCGGAGAACTTCCTCGATGGTGGTAGTTCCGTTTCGTATCTTGTGCAGACCAGATTCGCGCAGAGTAATCATGCCGTCTTCGATCGACTTCTTTCTTAACTCGAGCGAAGACGCGCCAATCAGGATTAACTCGCGGATCTCATCCGTTATTTCCATTACTTCGTAGAGTCCGATCCGGCCTTTGTAGCCCGTGTCGTTGCAGGTTGGACAGCCCTTACCTTTGTAAGTTTTGAGCTTGCCTGCCTCTTCGGGCGTAAAGCCAATTTCGACCAACGCTTCCATTGGAGTCGGATGCTCCTTCTTACAATCCTTACAGATCCGGCGGATGAGCCGCTGGGCCTGGATTAGGTTCACGCTGGTCGCAACGAGGAAGGGCTCGATACCCATGTTCATCAGGCGGGAGATGGTTGAGGGTGCATCGTTTGTATGGAGGGTTGAGAGTACAAGGTGGCCAGTGAGTGCGGCCTTGATGGCGATTTCGGCAGTTTCAAAGTCGCGGATTTCGCCCACCAGCACGATATTCGGGTCCTGGCGCAGAAATGAACGCAGGGCCGCGGCGAAGTTCAAGCCGATCTGTTCTTTCATCTGCACTTGGTTAATACCTGGCAGATTGAACTCGACCGGATCTTCAGCGGTCATAATATTCGTATCGACCGTGTTGAGAGATTGGAGGGCGGAATAAAGCGTGTTGGTCTTGCCGCTGCCCGTGGGTCCCGTTACCAGAACCATGCCA
>DATNNY010000432.1:0-2529 GCA_035601635.1 Pyrinomonadaceae bacterium | reverse complement strand
AACATTAAACTCCTGTGAGATGGCGCGTCCCAGTTCGGTAAGCAATGTGTCTCGCCTGGCCACCAGCACTACGTTGATCCCCGACGCTGCGATTTGCCGCGCGAATTCCTTACCGATTCCCGACGAAGCGCCCGTGACGAGTGCCCACGGTCCGAACTGTCCTTTATCAAGCGCTGCTTTCATCGTACTGTTCCTTTCTGTCGATTGCACGTGTTGCTCGGTTCATGCATTCGTTCCGCCATCCACGGTAAGATTCGCTCCAGTGATGTATGAAGATTCCGAACCGGCGACAAACGCGACCATCGCGGCGATCTCCTCAACGTGCCCGTAGCGGTCGAGTGCGGTGGCGGCCTTCTGCGGCACGGCCCACTCGCCGGCGGCGGGATTCAACTCCGTGTCGATCGGACCCGGCTGCACGTTGTTGACCGTGATGCCGCGGCTACCGACTTCTCTGGACAGCGCCTGAGTAAATATCTTCACCGCTCCCTTTGTGGCCGAGTAGGGGACAAGCCCTGGCACTAGAACACGCTCACCCACGGACGAACCAATCATAATGATGCGACCGCCGCTCTTCATATGCTTCAGCGCCGCCTGCGTCGCGATGAATACGCCGCGGATGTTGATGTCGATCACACGATCCATCTCTTCCAGCGTCGTCTCCTCAAACGTTTTCGGAATGGCAGTGCCGGCATTGTTTACCAGGACGTCCAGTTTGCCGAATGTCGCGACGGTCTTATCGACTCCGGCTTTGACGGCGTCGGCATTAGTGGCATCCGCCTGAATCGCGATCGCCTTTCCGCCGTCGCGTTCAATCTCCTTAACCACGGCCGCGGCCGCATCAGCACCTTTCGAGTAGGTGATGGCTACTTTGGCCCCGTCTGTGGCCAGACGTTTGGCGATGGCGGCGCCAATGCCGCGCGAGCCGCCGGTGACAAGTGCAATTTTTCCTTCCAGTTTCCTATTCATGGTTTGGCTCCTGTTTTTTTCGAGATTGGATTCATTGTGTATCGATTAGTATAAAACTCTGTGCTGGACAAAACCTGTCAAGTGATTTATTTACCTATCGGTATGAAATCAGAGACCTCTGCACAGCTCGGCCGGCCGCGCTCCTTCGATCCGGACACGGCCCTGGATCGCGCGATGCACGTTTTTTGGGCCAAAGGTTACGAAGGCGCTTCGCTTTCCGATCTCACGAGGGCTATGCGCATCAATCGCCCAAGTCTTTACGCCGCATTTGGCAACAAGGAGCAGCTCTTTGGAAAAGTTCTCGATCGCTATATGGAGGGGCCGGTCGCCTATTTTGGCAAAGCTCTGGCGGCATCGAAGGCGCGAGATGTGGTCGAAGAAATATTCCTCGGCACGGCCAGAATGGCGGATGACCCGACGATTCCAGCAGGATGCCTCATGGTTCAAGGCGCGTTGGCGTGCGGAGATGCGCCCGTTCGCAAGGAAGTGGCTGCGCGACGGACGGCGGCCGAACTTGCACTGCGTCGCCGCCTTCAGCGAGCAAAGCGCGAAAGCGATCTTCCGAAAGACGCTAACCCAGCCGAACTGGCCCATTATGTGATGACTGTCGTGCGCGGAATGGCAGTCCAGTCAGCGGGCGGCGCCAGTTGCGATCAACTTCGTCGCGTCGCGCAAATCGCACTACGTGCGTGGCCGACTCGTTAACTCGCACGTCGCTCAAATTATTTGGCGGGCTTTCTTAAGTCCGCGCGCGATGAAGCCGCCGCGAGAATCTGGCAGCGCGATCTTTATTCCGGCGTGATTTTTTCCCGGAGCGTCTTGAGCGCGTCGCTCCAAGCGAGGAGCTGGTCAAGCATGTCGTTAACTGACTGTTCCTTTGTCGGGCCGGGCTTGAAGACGCTAAAGTTTTCGAAATCGGTAAACATGGAGAGCAGAACCTGGTTGCGGATGGTGGCCATTTGCAGCTCTGCCAACACCAGACGCAACTGCTCGACCGCGCGTACTCCGCTGACGCCGCCGTAGCTGACGAAGCCGGCTGCCTTGTTGTTCCATTCGGCAAACAGAAAATCGATCGCGTTCTTGAGGGCGCCAGGGATTCCATGATTGTACTCGGGCGTCACGAAGACGTAACCGTCGAAAGAGCCGATCTTGGCGGCCCACGTTTTTGTGTGCGGCTTACTATATTGGCCCATGGATGGCGGCACCGGCTCGTCCAGGAGCGGGAGGTTGAAATCTTTGATGTCCACGAGTTCGAACTCGGCGTCGCTGCGTTTTTGCGAGACTTCGTAGACCCACTTTGCTACCGCCTCGCCGTTTCGACCGGGGCGTGTGCTTCCGAGAATGATCGCGATCTTTATCATGTTTAAGTTACCTCCGAGTTTTGGCTTCTTCCCCTACCAGGTTTGTTGTGCTGCCGTTCCCTTTATATTGTGAGTTCGTTAGCAAAGGCGCCGCCGCTGTCTTAGACGCGAGCGCGGTTCGCACAAGAGGAGCCACCCGCGTCCCGAGTAGCTCGATCGCGTGCATCAATTTCGCGTGCGGCAGGGCTGCGACGCTCATTTG
>DATNNY010000431.1:0-6114 GCA_035601635.1 Pyrinomonadaceae bacterium | reverse complement strand
CCCCATAAAAATGTGAGAATTCCGATGATGCCGAAAGGCGTTGAGCACGGGAATTTCTGATTTCATGCGGCGTACTGTACAAGTGAGAATTCCGATGATGCCGAAAGGCGTTGAGCACATATGTAAACCGTCATCACCGTCTGTGATGATATCGTGAGAATTCCGATGATGCCGAAAGGCGTTGAGCACAATACTTCCGCGAAGTTAAAGCCGAGAGAGTTACCGTGAGAATTCCGATGATGCCGAAAGGCGTTGAGCACCTTAGGATGCCGAAATAGCTGACATATTAATTCAGTGAGAATTCCGATGATGCCGAAAGGCGTTGAGCACAACATTCCTACGTTGTGGTAATCGATGGCAAGCGCGTGAGAATTCCGATGATGCCGAAAGGCGTTGAGCACGGATCATGTGAGAGTATATAGACTTATCTGATCTAGTTGTGAGAATTCCGATGATGCCGAAAGGCGTTGAGCACATCAGAAAGTCGAGCACGCCAACGTGGTCTCGAACGGTGAGAATTCCGATGATGCCGAAAGGCGTTGAGCACAAGTAAAGATCACGCGCTTGACTCCAACTGCAACACAGTGAGAATTCCGATGATGCCGAAAGGCGTTGAGCACACAATTCGGGGTTTGTAGGAAAGGAAAAATTATCGACGTGAGAATTCCGATGATGCCGAAAGGCGTTGAGCACTGAGAAAGGATTCTTCGCTGGTAGGCATGTCCTAGCGTGAGAATTCCGATGATGCCGAAAGGACCCCGCTAATTGCCGGGCGATGTTTGCCTCCTACTTGACGTCGCAAGCTCGTTTTTGTCTCTCATTTCCGCTGCCTTCTAACCTTCGCAAAGGGCCTTATTACGTGGAGTTGGGGAACATTTGGAAGCATGGAAGGCAGGTGCAGTTTCATCGACGATCAAGTCCAGACAGACTCCTGCCGTTTGGTCATATTTCCAGAGAATGTGGAGCGGTGGTTCGCGATCTCCCGTTTCATATTTTGGTTTCACTCATTTGCTCGTCTCCCACAACAGACAAAGTCCTCAAAGCCGGCGTTAACAAAGTTAACGCGGCGTTTGCAACCTAAACGCCACAGCCCCGAATTTTGGGGGTGTCGTGTCCCTAATTTTCAGGTGCGCAGCATCTATTTTATTATTGCTCAATTTGGATTGATAGGCGCTTCGCCAGCATACGTGCCAGCTTTCACTCGCGTCTGGAAAAGACAAAATGTCTTCAAGAAGAAAGGTTGTGGGAGCGGCCCGAAATCGAAGAAAGGTCGGTGCCCTGAAGGTCGTTACAACGCTCGCGCTGCCAAAAGGCGCAACGACCAACGATATTAAGTCACACTTGGCCCTTCTTCGAGTAGGGCCCCATAGGTTTCCTCCCACACTGCGTACAAAGGTGCACAGACTTCAAGCAAGTATGCAGCGAACTCCTGCATTTCCTTGGGCCTCCGGCTCATGTCGCGAGACGGCAATATCTTCGAGAAGGCCAAGGCCGCACGAACTAACGGAAGAGTGTTGTTATAGCCGAACATCACGAATCTTCGCTCAACTCCAATTTGAAGCTGTGGATGAAGCACTGGTTCAGCGAATGTGGCGGAGGGGTGGACCGCTTCGTCACGAAACCTGTATACCTCGCCCAGTACTAATCGCAGGTTCGATGTGCCTTGCTTCCTTAATCCGAACGACTTGCGCAACTGCTCGGTAACTCGTACATATCTGCCCCGGCGCTGGCGCTTACCCGGAACGTGGGCCGTTGGCTTTGAAGGAAGCCTGTCGAGCGTTACAGCGTACAGGGCTTCAAAGAATGTCGCTACGGCCACAGATGCTTGCACGCTGGACTTGAACTCGCGATCCAGCAAACCCGCAAGGTCGTTTCCAGCCCCTTTGGCTAATAGTAAAGCCCTATGAGCCGACCTTGCGGCCGCAAGATTTTCGAGCGCGATCTCTAGCCAGTGAACACAGGTGTCAAGTTGGAGTTCCACGCGAGTGACCCCCATGCCCGGTCCCTCTTCAGAGATAATCAGCCCACCCGGTGGAATGCGCATCCTTACACCGCGAGAGATGTGAATGCCGCCGACACTTGAGGCAGGTGATGCGGGCTCGGTCTGTAGCAAGTCTTTCTCCACTTGCAACATTGTACTTCTGGCTACTTTTGGAGGGCTACAAGGGCAACGGGGGATCGGTGGTATAAGTGGCCGCGCGAGTCGCGACAACCTGAGGGAATAAAGACTTGATGAAGGGCAGGCAATCGCGGCTCTTACGCAACAAATTGTTGGATGGTTCGTACGGAAGGATCTCGGCTTATCGCTGCTTGGCTGTTACCTTCGCATAAGCCAGGCTTACATGAATATGTCTTCGGTAACCCCACCGGCTCGAGCCTGCCTGTCATCGTCAGTCGCGACACGTCCTGCATGGTGATTGAACCACGGGGATACTCGATCTTCGCGACAGTTTCCAACAGGCCACGGCATTGACGACGGTAGAGAAATGCGAGAGCCAAAACAATTGTCGGCCATGCCAGCGTTCCGAAGAGTTGCGAAAATGGCGTTAATCCAGTTCATGGCGTTGCACGACGAAGAGCGCGACAGGTTCAAGAAATAATAGTCACAGAGATGACGGTCTGGGTGTCGTACCTCAGCCGCTATATTCCACTTGTGCAACAGGACATAGATTTAGCTGATTGTATTGGCAGAGTGCGCACTTACTTTCCATAGTTGTCCGAATTGCGTCTCGGCCACCAAGCCAGTAGGCCGTGAAAAACTCTAATTCACTCTCCGCCCTCTGTTGGTCATACCTGAATACTCGCAGGTTGACATGAATGCCTCGACTTATTTCAACACCCATTTGATGCCAATTCTTGCGCGAAGGCTGAGCCGCAATGAGCGACTCAGCTTCGGCGCGAATAGTCGTTAGAAATTTTCGTATTCTACTAGGAGCCAATTTCGCTAGCCACGTGTCGTGACGGCGAGGAACAAGGACGCACACAAGAATAAGGTTATCAACATTAAAATTCTGTTGTCCAAGCAGGTATCCATAAAGAAGTAACTGTACTCTATGACTTGTTTGAAGTTGATTTGAGTCTGTGACTTTGTATTCCAAAACACAAGATGCGTCCCGCCCATCAAAGAAAACATGATCCGGCCGACCTCTCAATCGCACTCCACGATATTCTCCAGTCAAACGTGATTCCGCTAAGGCAAAGGAGCGACCGCTTTGAACTGCCCGTGCTATTTCTGAAGAAGATAAAGGCGTGGTCGCACTCTCTACTGCCTCATGGAAGTCTTTCCCACTGGTGACTAGATCTTCTTGGTCTTGCGCCTCAGCAAGACCTTCAAGCGCAGCAGGCACTGAAACAAGGCCGCTCGTTGTCGGGTTTTGAAGCCATAGCTCGACTCTCTTCTCGCAATACGCTTGTTCTGCAAAATACGAGACGCCTATCTCTGAGTATGGAAAGCGGTCAAGCGGGCGTGCAGATTTCCTTCTTTTCATCTGTCCAGTTTGCCGAATCGTAGGGACCGCTGCCGCGATGCTAATGCAAGCCCTCCTTGTGCGCGACGTTCGGATATACAGCTGAGAGCGCCGCCAACGCGCTCTTGCCCGTGCATGCTGCCAAAAAGAACCAGAACTCGCGATCATCCTCGGTAACTGAGAATTCAGACAGCGGCTCGTTACTAGATTCACCCTTGCGAGCCCAAAAGTCGATGACTCCTTCCGCGACGCGCCAATTGCCATGCGCGATCGCGTTTCGGAACGCCCGTATAGGGTTGTCAGTTAGATATCGGCAGCAGCGTCCGGTAGCGCTGGCTCTCGGCAGAGCCTTTCGCAGCCGAACGAAGCAAGCGTCGCCGAGATACACAAACACATGTAGTTTGAGAGATTGAGCATGGCGCGATTCATGAGAGCGTTCGCTTTCCACAGGTGACGTTCAGCTATGCAGTTTAGGAACAGCGCCAACTCGTTGAAGCGCTCGGCATGTGAGATTGCATCCGAAAGAGTAAAGATGTCCGCCAGATCTGATGCGACGATGTCTTGGTAAATTGTAGTTGCGAGACGATCGCTGGCCTCTGGAGAGATGCGAACATCCCTACGCAAGAATCCTCCCCATTCACGCATCTTGAGATCATCTAATTCCAGTTGCGCCGGTACGACCGATGAAATCATAAGCCGAGATATTTTCTTCTTTTTTTAAGCGAACGTGCTGCCTGCATTTTCTTTAACCATCTTCTTTGCAACTAAACCGTAAAGACTTACGGCAATAGTCTAAACGTTCATCCTCTAAAGGACACGTTGTCAGACCAGCGCTCGCTAAGAGCCCAGCTTGTCGATGAACTGCGCGGTGTGCAGTGAGAGTACAAGCGCTAAAAGAGGCCGCTAACTTGACCTGCCGCTCGATGGCACGGCTCAGTAATCATTCGCATCCGATTGGTGGTGGGAGATTCGTCGCACGTGGTCAATTCTGGCCAAGCGATTCGTTCCTGGAATGCCTGGATTGCTTTTCATCAGGTCATACTCACCTTTTGTTTTACCCGCTTCCAGCCAGTCTCCAATGATCTTGTGGCCGTGGGGATCCGCCATCAGCAATACCACCGCGAAATCTTTGGCCGCACCGTCTTCAAATATCGTATGATTCCAGCGATTATCTGGCGGGACATATACCTCAAGTTCTTTGGGCCAGATATAATCCATCGCTTCGACCGCCAACCAAATATGGTGGTCCCGCATAATGCCTAAAGCAACGCCGCTGCATTGTATGGTTGGCTGCACGATACTATTTGACGTTGGGGAGAGAATGGCACCATAGAGTCCTCCTCGCGGACGGTCAACGATAGTGCGATGCCGGGTGTCCCAATCAACGAATATATAACCAGCTAGAGGCGCTAGAATCACGATAGCCAGAAGCCAGATAAGGCGAAGAGGAACAACCAGTCCGCTCCCAATTATCAGCAGAACCGCAACTATCCCAGGGAGGCCATAAGCCAGTATGGGCGGCCATTTGGCGCTCTGCTTTACTATAGGGCCAAATACCAGACGGAGAGCTTGGGTTAGAGGATCTAGGACCATGACGAACTCCAAGGTGGTGGACGCTAACTCGCAACCAGAAAGTTAGCTTCGAGGTTTCTAATGGGCAGTTATTTTAGACTCGCAAGCACTGACTGTCAAGTATTTGGGGAAGCATTGCGGTCGAGGACGATAGTACAAATTGTGACACGGTACAGGCACAATATGTGGCAACGACTGGCAAGGCTTGTTCGATTTTTCAGGCAGAGCCTTTTTCATATCTACTTGAGTGTCCCAGGCTCTACATGAACGCTACCAGCAACAATCCTAATAGAGCACTACCTATTTCGGCTCTATCGATCTTGGAGGATATCTGCGAAGTGCAATCTTACGTGAAAGCGGCGCGAGTGTGGCCACTCGCGCCGCTCGCCGGTTTGATCCGGCGGACGGTAGCAGAATCGTCGTTGAGCCATGATCCGCCTCAGTGATGATCCATATAGCTGTTGGCCCTTGCCGGTTCGGTAGTTGCTCAACAGTCGAAGCCTTCGCTTAGCGCAAGCTCATTCTCGCGGAAGTCATCTTCCGAAAGCTCACCAAAATCACAGGACATGTGACGACGCAAGAATTCAATCGCCGTCTGTCCGGCAATTTTGGAGCGCTTCTTCCGCTCTGGGCGTGATGAAGGTTTGACCTAAAGCAAAGCCGCTGACGGCGGACGCTACGCAGGTCGTGCATGGGTGAGATCGAAAGATTATTGTTGCTCTCACCATTCGAAATCGTTTACCATAGGCCGTGGCTAAGCTCGTTGAGCCCCACCTTATCAACAGGTTAACCGCACCGGCAGGAGCCCCAGAGAGCGCCAAAACGTGAAGAACCCGCAGCGGCGCTGGGCCAAACGCCTTCTCGCAATGCCCCAACTTCCACGCCAAACGTTGTTTGCTGCTATGAAAGCCGCGTAGCACGCAAACGTCTAGACTGTAGTTTTTGTAGCGGCTCGACAGACCGCGCTAACGGTCCGTCGAGCCTTGACCGCAACCATTTAACCGACTTGGAGGTCAAATCAAATGAAGGGTCTATTTCTGTTTAGCATAGTTCTGTCTGTTTTCGCCAGCGCTAC
>DATNNY010000430.1:0-4178 GCA_035601635.1 Pyrinomonadaceae bacterium | reverse complement strand
TATGCTGCGGTCTATCCGCTGGTAATGATTCTCAGAGTGTTCTTGGTGCAGATCTTGGTTCTAACTTTGCCCATCTAGCTGGCTGTTCTACGCTAGCCCCGGATATTGCGTGCGCCGTGAAGAAGGGCGCACGGAAAAAGCCGGCTAAACCCTCATGGTAGCCGGAAGGACGCGTCTTCTAAAACACACCTACAGTATCCATGGATGCGTGATCTATCGGGTTAAGGCGCTGAGTCCGTAGCGCTTGATCTTGTATTGCAGTGCTCGGCGGCTCATTCCTAATTTTTTGGCCGCCTCAGTCCGGTTCGGTGTGACATTTAGGAGCGTCTGGCGGATCAATTCCGCTTCTACTTGAGCTAATGACATGCCAGGTCGAACTGAGAACGTGCGCTCGGGCCTCACAGAGCGGATGAGTGCCAATGGCAAATCTTCCGCAGTAATCGTCGGTCGCGGAATAGTCACAACGAGCCGTTCGACCACATTGCGGAGCTGGCGGACGTTTCCTGGCCACGGTAGAGTTTGGAAGATGTTGACGACTTCCGTTGCGAAGTGCTTCTTTCGCCGCCGATGCTTGGCGCAATAGTGCTCGGTGAAAGATTTGACTAAGTGAGGGATATCTTCCGCTCGCTCTCGTAAAGGGGGGACATGGATCGTCACCACATTGAGTCGGTACAAGAGGTCTTCTCTAAACCGACCGTTCATGCTTTCTGTTTCGAGCGACTTGTTGGTTGCCGCGATGACACGGGCATCAGCTCGTTGGACCTTTTGACTTCCTAAAGGACGAAAAATACCATCCTCCAATACGCGAAGCAGATCGGCTTGCCCTTTGGGAGGTAGATCCGTGATTTCGTCTAGGAACAAAGTTCCCTCGTGGGCGAGCTGAAAACGGCCTTTTCGATCGCCGATAGCACCAGTGAAGGCTCCACGGACGTGTCCAAAAAGCTCTGATTCCAACAAATTGTCATGCAGCGCCGCACAGTTAACGGCTATGAAAGGCCGCGCACTTCGGCGGCTTCTTTCGTGTACGGCGCGAGCGACAATTTCCTTGCCCGCACCGCTTTCTCCCTCAATCAAAACAGTTACATCTGTTGTAGCGATCTGCCGGATGAGTTGATCGATCTCTGACATGACGCTGCTACTTCCGGCGAAAATGTCGGGGTCGGAGCGTCTCCGCAGACGCATTTTAATCTGTTGGTCCTCCGCGATCAAAGCTTGGAAATCTAACGCTTTCCGGACCGATTCGATGAGTTGGGCCGGGTTGACAGGTTTCGACAAATAGTCGTATGCGCCTTTGCGGATGGCGTCCACAGCGACTTGAATCGACCCCTTTTCGCTGATGAAGATGAATTGGGTATCGGGCGTAATCGCCCGAATGCGATCCATGAGGGCTATTGCATCCACCGCGTCGGGATCAAAAGCCTTCACCACCACATTAAAGAGCTTCTCCTCAGCAAGAGCTACCGCCTCGGACTGATGGGTGGTAACAAACACTTGGTATCCGATAGACTTGAGAATTTGCCCGATGGAGTGAGCCGACTTTGGATTTCTATCGAGAACCAGAATATGAATTTTCGCGGGATCCACACCGCACGTTGTGTGCACAGCGATTGGTAAACAAGCGCAACTTTTGCGCATGTCGCTTCTATCGACAAAGACCACGATCGTCCCGAGCTTCTGTCTAATAATGTAACCTGCTATAAATAAGTCACTTGCAAAAGCATCCTGGTTCGTGGCGCGATTGTTGCGCTTAGTCAGATTCATGAATCAGGCGGCGGACATACTTAAGAGGCTACGTAAGCTGGCCCAGTTCGACGCAGAATTGAGGAAACTGTCTAATGAAACAGAGGAATACGAAGAGATGCGGGATAAAATCGAATCTCTAAGAGCACCTTTACCCACTTCAATTCTGAGCCATTACGATGGGCGCAAGGCGCGCGGCAAATTGGCCATCGCGCCAGTACACCGGGGAGTTTGCGGAGCTTGTCACCTATCAATCCCGAGTGGCCGGCTAAGCGATCTACGTCGAAAACCTGGGGAGCTCAATGTCTGTGATAATTGCGGAGTATTTATCTATTTGGTCGAGGATGAATCAGCACCAGCAAGTTTTTCCGCTTCGGACCGAGTTCCAGTCCCGAAACCTCTCAAACCAAAGCGAGCCTATGCTAAGCGCTCGTAGAGATTTTTGGCTTCTACTGGCACCACCGAATGATGCAGTACCGATGACATCGCCGTTTAGATACCGATGAATTTGCGCCTTTCCAGAGCCGTAACGGTACGCCTCGCCCAAGGAGAGCCGGTGATCCCGGATGTCGCCGCGGCGATTTTGCCTGAGAGATTTCGGGGTAAGCCGAAGATTGACTCTTCGCGTTGCCCGGAGGGTTGTTCGAAGTGCGTTGATGCGTGCCCAACCGGCGCCATTTCTTTAAACCCGCTCAGCATCGATCTTGGAGCGTGTGTATTTTGTCCCCTGTGCATCGAGGCCTGTCCAGAGGGCGCTATTACTTACACTAACGATTACAAAATGGCGGCCACCTCACGCGAAGGATTGCTGCTGCGCGAAGGCGGCGACATTTCACCGGAAGGCTGTACGCAGGAAATTCATCGGCTTTTCGGGCGGTCACTCAAGCTGCGCTCAGTGTCGGCAGGCGGGTGTAATGGTTGTGAGTTGGAACTCAACGCACTTGGCAATGTAAACTTCGACATGGGGCGTTTCGGCATCGAGTTTGTCGCCTCGCCGCGACACGCTG
This sequence comes from Pyrinomonadaceae bacterium, assembly GCA_035601635.1. Classification (GTDB taxonomy): domain Bacteria; phylum Acidobacteriota; class Blastocatellia; order Pyrinomonadales; family Pyrinomonadaceae; genus UBA11740. Next base: position 1,431 of record DATNNY010000430.1, on the reverse strand, counting down.
ATGGCGTTGTCATCTCCGGTACGACCACACGCGCGATGGCGAACGCGCTGGAAGCGACCTACCAAGCCGTGCCGGGACCGAAACTGCTGATTCTCTTCGGCGCCTGCGCAATCAGCGGAGGCATCTTTCAAGGATCCAAGGAACTCGCGCACGAGTTCTTCGAGAGACACAGGATCGATCTTTACATTCCCGGCTGTCCGCCGCACCCGCTAACCTTTATCCACGGCCTCCTGGAATATTTACGCAAACTCCCCCTTCGCCAGTCGAGCAGTTCTTGACGAGCACAATGGAACTGAACTCAAACGAAGTCGCGGCAGTGTTGGGCGTGGCTGAGTCCAAGGTGCGCGAATGGGCGTACTCGGGCAAGCTGCCTATTGTTGACGTGCAGGGCCGCCTGCGATTCAACCGTCAAGCTATCCTGGAATGGGCTCTAACGCACGGGCATCCGCTGAACTTTGGCATGGCATCAACTGAGCCTCCGGGTCTACCGCCGCTCACCGAACTATTCGAACCAGAACGGTTTCACTACGACCTACCGGGGCGCACCTTTGCCGAGGTGCTGCGCGCGGCGCTGGATGTTTTCGTATTGCCTTCGGAAGATAGGGAGCTCATTTACGATCTGCTCGTCAGTCGTGAGAAGCTCATGACCACGGCCGTCGGTGACGGTCTGGCGATTCCGCACCTGCGCGTACCGGTGGTTATCAACGTACCGAGGCCAGTGCTTAGCATCTTCTTCACAGCTGAACCGATTGACATGAAGGCACTCGATGGCATGCCGGTGCACACGCTGTTTCTACTGCTCAGTCTCGCGCCCAAGCAGCACCTGGAGCTGCTCGCGCGGTTGTCATTTTTGTTTCGCCAGCCCGAGTTCGCCACGCTGTTGCGAGAGCGAGCGAAACCAGAAACGATCCTCGAATGGGTTCAGCACGCCGCACCTAAAAGCCGCAACTCCAACGAGAAACCGCGTTGATGATTGCGCTGTTTATCATCGGCTTGGCGTTACACGGCTTGAATCTTATTCTGCCCGCGTTGCTGCGTGACAGTCGCCACCTTAACATCGCGTGCAACCTGCTCAACGCGGGTGCGCTCTTATGCGGTCTCATCTTTTCCTTGAGTGCGCTGCTGGCATATCAACGCGCAGAATACCGCTTTGAAGTTCCTTCCACGGGGCCCGTGGTGATTGGCTTCGACGGGTTGTCTCTTTTCTTTTTGCTCACGTTCCAACTCCTCTCGCTCGCGGCGAGTCTCTATGCGATTGGCTACCTCCCTCATTACATCGAGCGCGGCCTTTCCGTTCGCGGGCACCTGTGGTTTTTCACGCTACTGATCGTCTCGCTGCAACTTGTAGCCGTCGTCCAAAATGCGCTCGTCTTTCTTGTCGTATGGGAATTCATGGCGCTTGGCGCATACTTTTCGATCGTTTTCGAGAGG
>DATNNY010000429.1:0-37866 GCA_035601635.1 Pyrinomonadaceae bacterium | reverse complement strand
CTCGAAAAAAGCGGAACAGGCAGCTCGTGAGATTCCTGGCGCAGAATCAAAGAAAGTTGCGTGATATCGTCGGCTTCCAGCTCCCTAAACTTCCACCGAAATAGACCGCCTCGCGTGGTACAATCAGCTCTTGAATGAAAGCCGAATCAAAACAGAGTGACATGTCGGAACCGCGAATAGATCGTTCGGCCTTGTCTGTTTTCAGTTCCTTCGCAGAAGCCGATGCGGCTGACAAAGTTTACTGGCTATCACGCACGCCAGAAGAACGCGTGAGCTACATGGAATATTTACGCCGAGTCAATTATGGAGCTCGAGCTAGCGGACGACTACAAAGAGTTCTTGAGATTGTTACGCGCCCACGGCGTTGAATATCTCCTGATTGGTGGCTGGGCAGTTGGATACCACGGATATCCGCGAGCTACCTACGACCTTGATGTTTGGATTGCGACCTCGTCCGCTAACGCTATGCGGGTCGTGAAGGCCTTGAGTGAGTTTGGCTTCAGCGTCCCCGAATTGTCTACTGAGTTGTTTCTGCAACCCGATAAGATTGTGCGGATGGGTGTTGAGCCGAAGCGCATTGAAGTGATGACTTCGATCTCGGGCGTGGAATTCGACGAGTGCTATCGTGAAAGAGTTGAGACGACGATAAACGATGTTCCCGTCAGTCTCATTAACCTGCACTATTTGAAGATCAACAAAAAGGCGAGCGGACGGCTTAAAGATCTTGCCGACTTGGAGCAACTTTCAAGCGAACAATCGTGACCGATCGGATTTCAGCCATAGTCGCCGACAGCCTGGACGTGAAGCGTCGCTTCTTTGACGCGCACGCCGGCGACGTGCAGCGGGCTGCGCAGCTGATCGCGAATGCCTTCAAAGCTAAAGGGAAACTTTTAGTTTTCGGCAACGGCGGTTCGGCCGCTGACGCACAACATATCGCCGGCGAGATGGTTAATAAGTTCCTGCAGAATCGCAGGGCTTTGCCGGCGATCGCGCTGACGACCGATGGCGGCGTGCTGACGTGCATAGCGAACGACACCGGGTTCGAGAAGGTCTTTGCCCGGCAGATTGAAGCTTTGGGAACCAAGGGCGATGTTTGTCTGGCAATTTCGACCTCGGGGACCTCGCCGAATGTGACGCTCGCTTGTGAGCAGGCGCGTAAAGAGGAAGTAACTATTATTGGCTTATTGGGCCGCGACGGTGGCAGCGTTGCCGCTCTTTGTGACCTTGCGTTGATTGTTCCAAGCAATGACACCCAACGAATTCAGGAAGCGCACAATTTGATCGGGCATATTGTCTGCGAGCTGGTTGAAGCTGAATTGTTTCCTGAGTAAAAGTTCGGCATCGAGCGCGCTGCGCGCGCTGTACAGGCAGGATGCCCGCGCTCCAACGAATGAGCATCTACGAAAACCTCCAGCCGATCAATCTCGAAAAGGTCATTACCTATCCGCTCGCTTCGCGTCAGAGCAAAGTTACGGTCGCGGATTTTGCGTCGCCCGTAACTGAGAGTTCTTCGCTGAAGGATTACCTGGCCTCGCTACCTAATATTCTTGCGGTACAGACTATGCGCGATCTCGCCGCGCAAATAAGACGGGCGCGCAGCTTGAACAAGCCGATCATTTGGGGCATGGGCGGTCATGTGATCAAGACCGGACTGGCGCCCATTATCGTTGATTTAATGCAGCGGGGATTCGTGACGGCAATCGCCGCGAATGGATCAGTGCTGGTCCACGACGCCGAAATCGCAATTGCGGGTTCGACCTCTGAAGATGTTGATGCGACTCTGGGCGCCGGCGGTTTTGGCGGTGCTGATGAAACAGGAAGGCTGCTGAACAGCGCCGCGCGCGCGAGTGCAGACGAGGGGATTGGCTTAGGCGAAGCCGTCGGCCGTGCTTTGCTATCCCTGGAACCAAAACATCAGAAGGCATCACTTCTTTGTGCCGCTTATGCAGCTCGCTTACCGTTCACCGTTCATGTAACTATCGGCGGTGACATCGCTCATTTTCATCCCAGCGCCGACGGCGCGGCCCTGGGCGCGACTTCGCACACTGATTTTCGTTTGCTGGCAGAGTTGGTGAGAAGGATGGATGGCGGCGGCGTCTATCTCAATCTCGGCTCAGCCGTCACTCTGCCGGAAGTGTTCCTGAAGTGCGTTACCCTGGTGCGAAATCTCGGGCATCAACTGACAGACATCACCACGGCGAACTTCGATTTCATTCAATCCTACCGGCCGCTGACCAATGTCGTCCGTAGACCAACAGCAGACGGCGCAGGTCGCGGCTATTCAATCACCGGCCATCATGAACTGACCATTCCACTGCTGGCCGCCGAGCTCATCTCCCGATCAGAAGCAGAATAGCTTCGCCCAACAACTTTAGTCCCGCCAAGACCAGGACGACAGACAGGAATTTCCGAATGCCGGAAACCGGCAGCAGGCGCGTGCCTAATTCTGTTCCGATCCAACCGCCGACCAGCGCCGCGGGCGCCCAGTAAATCAGATCGCCGGATAGGTATGTAATCGCCTGAAATTGTCCGAGCAGTCCGGCAATCGAATTGACCAGAATGAATGCCGCCGAGACGCCCGACGTCTCCTTGGTCTTCGCCCAATGCATCAGCAGTAAGACGGGACTCAGAAAAATTCCACCACCGACGCCCGTCAATCCTGATAGCAGGCCGATGAGTGCACCGACGATCAGCGCCAGCCAAACAGGAACCAGCGAGGTCTTCCTGGTATCCGCTGTGTCAGCAGCCCAGAACAACCGCGCGGCACTGTAAAGCAACACAATTCCCACGATTGATTTATAAATCGCAATCGGCAGAGTGAGCCGTCCACCGAGGTACGCGGCCGGAATTGAAGCTACCGCGAACGGCCAAAATGTGCGCCACGAGAAGAAACCTGCGCGATAGAAGCGAACGGTGCCGATTATCGCAACGATAATGTTGAGCGTCAGCGCCGTAGGCTTCATGACCAGTGGCGCCATGCCAAACAGAGCCATGGCGGCAATGTAACCCGACGCGCCGGCATGACCCACAGTCGAGTACAACAAAGCAATTACAAAAATAAGAATCGCGAGCAGCAGAACTATGATCGTGCTTACGTCCATGACTCAAGCCATCGTATTATTTTTGCTAATGAAACGGGTGGATAAAAGCACAACAAACCTCGACGGTGCAACCCTGCGAGCTTTTGCTGCGCCTCGACGCGGGTTATACTCTCTACTCCCCCGCTGAAATCATCACTTCTGGTCGAAAGAATTCAAAGTTCGAAAGATGGTCTATGGAAGCTACTAAACTGGAACATTTCAAACAGCTCTTGATGGCCGAGTTGCGTCGTCACGCTCAGAACGTCAGCGATGATCAGGCCGCTGCCCTTGATGCGGCCGGCGACGACGCGAAAGAGAGTGCCGATTTTGCTTTAAGGGATGGAATAGAAGAGATGGCGTTAAGACTCGGTCACCAGGAATCACAAATGGTAGCGGATATAGATCAGGCCTTGTTGCGAATCGAGGAAGGTTCGTACGGAATCTGCGTGCGCTGCGGCCGTCCAATTAACGAGCGGCGCCTGGAAGCAATGCCGACGGCTCGTTATGACGCCGAGTGCCAGGCCGCCGTTGAGTCGGTGAAAGGTTTGAACGCGAGGCCCTCTCTCTAAGCTTGTTCTCCTGAACACTGCTTCTGACTGACTCATGACAAATTATTTGTCTCTGCCCATCGGTGAAGGCGCGCCCGACAAGGTCCACGCGGTCATCGAGATTCCGAGAGGGCAGACTAACAAATACGAATACGACCAGGCGCTGCACGTCTTCCGGCTCGACCGCAACCTCTATTCACCCGTCCACTATCCCGGTGATTACGGATTCATTCCCAGCACGCTAAGCGATGACGGAGATGCGCTCGACGTGCTCGTGCTGGTTGATGCGGCGAGTTTCACCGGGTGCGTAATGACGGTCCGGCCCATTGGATTTCTCGAGATGGTTGATCAGGGGCAGGGAGACGAGAAGGTGCTTGCCGTCGGGACGAACAATCCGATTTACCAAGAAGTCCGCGACTATGAAGAGTTATATCCGCATCTTCTGCGGGAGATCGAACACTTCTTCACGATTTACAAGGAGCTGGAGGCCAAGACCACACGCATCGTTGGCTGGCATAACGCGGCCCGGGCGCGAGAGTTAATCAGCGAATGCCAGACACATTATGCGGAGAGGGCCCGGTGAGCGGGTTTGGTTGCGTTGCTTGCGGCAGGGCCCACGAAGACTAGTGACACTAGAATTCTTTGGAAAGATCGAGAAATTCAGACAGTTTGCGCCAGCGAGCGTTTCCGGTAATCATCGCCTTCGATCTCTACGGTCTTGCACATCTCATAGAGCCGTGAACGCAGAGCTACTCCAATGCGATCTTCGAGGAGTTCGGTTGGATCCTTTTCGGTCTTTCGCTTATCAGAATAGTTAGTGGTGAAGATCGTCAGTCGCTTGTCGTTATAGCGCGTGTTGATGATCTGCATCATCGTATCGCGCACCCAGTCGGTCGGTTTTGACGCGCCCAGTTCATCCAGGACCAGGACATCTGCTTCAAAGACCGGCCCCAACACAGCGAGTTCCGAAGTCTGTGACACCGGGTTGTAGGAATCCTGGATTCGCCGCAACAGCGCGCCAAATTGATAGAACAAACCGCGCACTTGATAGCGATCAATTAGTTCACGCAGGAGGGCGACCGCCAGATGCGTCTTGCCGACTCCGACGGCTCCGACCAACACCAGACCTCGCCCATCGATGACGAGATAGTCGTTGATGATTCGGTCGGCTTCAATTTTAGCGACCCATTTGGAATCAGAATCGCCTGCGTCGTAACCCTGCAATGTGCAGTGCTGGTAACGCGGAGGAATCCGCGCAGCCTGGAAAAGTCTTTGACGATGATCGGGTGACTGGCAGCGACAGCGCCGCGCTCCCTCGCCCGGTACGACTTCCATGCCGGTGCCAAAGCAGTGCGGACACGAAGATTCAGCAGTTGAATTTGGATCTGCGGCTGGCGTTGGGCTAGCCTGCTCACTTTTTACAACGCGCAACCGTTTACTTTTTGATTTTTCCGAAGGATTCATCTAATGCTTTCTCGATATTGAAGGCGTGATTATAGCATTGCGCTGGGGAAACTTGATTAGCTAGTTCTGCAAGGTCCTTTTTATTTCTGATGAGGGCACGGATCTTCTATTAGTCATGCGAATCGACGCGGATCTGACTCGGCTCAGATTGAAAGCTTCGCAGATAGCAACCCCAGTGACAGACAAGCCATCGAAGCAGTCGAGGTTATTCCGAAAGTGCCATGCAGTCGCGTATTAAGTCGCGACTGGCCTCTTGCGCAAGAGGTGTAGTAATGGCACACGATAACACTCGATACCTCCTGTAATTTACCGCTCGGTGTTGAAGCACCGAGCGGCTTTTTTATTTCCTCATGCCGCTGGTAAAAACGGTCCAGGGGTTGGATTTCATGTCGTTCAAGAGGCCCTTCATCCATCCGTATTCCGGACGCTCCTGCAAAAAAGTGGCGGCGACAAAGTCATAGCCGCAGGGATGACCCATCGCAGCCCAGACCTGCATTGTCTCAGCCATGTGACTATCGACGGCTTTGGCCTGCACCGTTCCTCCCGGATAGAATTTGCCCCAATCCCATTCAGGAATACCCCGGGCGGAACGCTCGACACAGCCGCATAAGCTGCGTTCGTTGGCTCCATCCTTTTTCTCGAACGAATCGTACGTGTCGCCCTCCATCCGCTTGACTGTCTCGACATCAATCCGACTCTTCGATTCCGCAATCATTTGCTGCCAGCGTTCCTTGCGGGCCAGCGGAGAGCCTTGACGATTGTTAAAGTCAAAGTTGGTTTCCACTCGTGCCAACTTCGGATCTACCGGAAAGTTCGAGCCGACAAAATAGCCGTCCCTGGTGCGGCGCACGCTGTGCTCTTTCAGCCCGAGCTCAAAGAGTGCAATCTCACCGGTCTTGTTGTCGCCCAGCAGCCAGTCATTCGCATATCCGCCATTATTATCATCGAGCATTATCTTGACGTAGCCATCAATCGAATCGCTGTACTGCAGGGCTTTGCGAGCGCGATAGAATTCAGGCGAGCCCGCCGGATCGAACGAGGTGAAGCCGGTAATCGTGGTTTCAGTAACCATTATGCCGGCCGAGTTAATTCCAAAGTCGTCGTCGCTGGTGATTACGCCGGGCAGGCCGTCCATCAAAATGCGGTGGCCGTAGTTTGGCTTAATATCAAAAATAATGTTCCAGCGCTCGCCGACAATGTAATTCGTCCAGGCATTGTGGCCCATTACGATGCGACTGTCTTTCGTATAACTCCCGGTTGCGATTACCGCACTGCAATTGCCCGGAGCATGCGTAGTCGGCAGGCGGCCCTGTTGTTTGTCCAGCCAGGGCAGGTAGTAGTAAGGCAGTTCCTCGAGTGCGTTGAGCGCGACAATGTCCCAGCGATCGACTTTCACTCCGCTGTCGTTCAGTCCTTTGACGATGCCGTCGAGCTCGCGCTGGAACTCGGAATCGATTTTTGACCAGAGAACATCGCGCGAGGCGGTGCGATAAAATTCCCAATCGCGTTTTGTTTCATGTTGCAGGAATGGTTTCAGCACCCGGAGCAGATCTTCAGTCTCTCTGGCCAAAAGCTTGCCGTGCTGGTAGCCGATCTGTTCGGGCGCCCCTTCGAGGTGTACATAGATCCATCCGTTGCGCTCGAAACGGTAACTACCTTTGAGACGGGCATCTTCCGTGATGCTGGGTTTCCATTGCCCAAACCTGAACTGGCTGCTTGATAGCAGCGTTACACCGAGCAGTAACGCCGGGAAGAGTCGTAGTTTCATTACTGCACCATCCTATTTCGTTTGGAGATCGATGGGCGCGGGCTCACAGAGCGCTCGCTACAGTGGAGCAAACGGTCTATTCGAGTTTCCTATTTTATGCATCTTTCTGTTAAAGTACAGGGTTTGTTTGAGTGGTCAAAAATCGGTGGGTGCTTGCTGTGAAGGACATCATTGCTACGGACCGCGCGCCGCGCGCAATAGGGCCCTATTCGCAGGCTGTTCGAGCCGGCGAACTGATTTTTGCTTCCGGTCAGATTCCGATCGATCCAGTAACTGGCGAGTTCGCGCCGGGCGGAATCGCCGAGCAAACTGAACAAGTCCTTCGCAATCTGGCAGCGGTTTTTGAGGCTGCGGGAGTGACCATGAATCAGGTCATCAAGACCACGGTATTCCTGGCGAACATGGACGACTTTGCGGCGATGAACGAGGTCTACGGGCGGTTTTTTGGCATCGAACCGCCGGCCCGAGCGACGGTCCAGGCAGCGCGTCTACCGCGCGACGCCAGAGTTGAAATTGAAGCGATTGCGTTAGTGGGAGGGGAACCGCGAGGTCAAGCCAGAGAGCGTTCTTAGAACCGGTTTTAAGCGACCTTCGCGACTTTGCCGCCCTTAATACAGCTGGCACATACTCTCTGTCGAGTGACGCCGCCTTTCGGCGACTTGACGCGAATTGATTGCAGATTCGGATTGAAAACGCGCCGCGTACGATTGTTCGCATGCGAGACATTATTGCCAAACTGCGGCCCTTTGCCGCAAACATCACAACGCTTAGCCATGATAACTGATCTCCTGTAGACACGCGCGCGACGTCACAGAGTGGGTCGGCACTAATACTTGAAACAAAAAGTTATAGCAAACGAATTACCGGGCGGTCAAGGCAGAGTGCCGCGCGCATAGCCTGACCCGGCGCGAAGCAACGCAATCCAGAAACTCGCGCATCACTCTTCAAAATTAAGGAGCAAAACAAAAGTGCAGAGAAAATATCAACGTTTCATGTGGCTGGCGGCCGTCGCGCTCGGCGCGTTAATTATCGCGGCCTGCAGCTCTGGAACCGAAGCCCCCAGCAATACCATTGCCGCTACCGTCAATGGCAAGAAAATTATGCTGGCAGAGGTCGAGCGGTTAATCAATCAGCAGGCCCAGGGAAAGCAGTCGCAGTTTTCAGCGCATGACCTGGCGCAGGCTCGACTCCAGATCCTTGACAAGTTAATCCAGCGCGAAGTCCTCTTTCAACGCGCGGAGCAGGAAAAGCTCTTGCCGACAGAGGACCAGATAACCACAGCCATTAATCAACAGAAGCAGCAGGCGGCAATGACTGATGAAGAGTTTGCTCGTCAGCTCAAACAGCAGAACATGACCATGGAGGCTTTGCGTGAGGATGCGAAGAAGGACCTGGCCATCAATTCATTGCAAGACAAATACGCCGGCAAGGTCACCATCAGCGATCGCGAGGTCGAGGACTACTACAATGCCAACAAGACAAAGTTTGTGAACGAACGCGGCGTTAGTCTGGCCGTAATCATCGTAGATCCCGCCGACAACACCGCCCAGGGAATTACCAATGACGCCAAAGGCGACAGCGAAGCCAAGGCAAAGGCCGATAGCATCTATCAACAGTTAAAGAGTGGCCCTGCCGATTTTGCTACCGTGGCAAGAGCGAAGAGCGAAGATCCGCAAAGCTTGCTTAAAGGCGGTGACATCGGATTCTTCAGCGAGGACGGCCTGAAACAGGCGGGACTTCCAAGAGAAATAATTGATCAGTTCATGGGGCCGATGGCAGTCGGCAGTATTACCGAACCGAAACTGGTCAATAGTCGCTGGTATATTTTCAAGCTGCAGGATAAACGCCTGCAAACCGAGAATCTGACTCTTGAAAGTCAGGGGCCGCAGGGAAGTGTCCGGCAGCAAATCGCACTCGAACTGACGAATCAGCGAAAGGAAATCCTGAACGCTGCTCTGCTGGAAGTGGCAACGTCTGAAGCAAAGATCGTAAACAACTTCGCCGCGAGCATGCTGAGCAATCCGGGCAGCCTCGGCTTGCGTCCGGCTGGGACGGAAGCGACAAAACCTTCCGGCACTCCGGCGCCATCGCCCAGTGCGGCTTCGTCACCTGCTGCGAAGGCAGCGCCTTCGCCGGTGGTTACTTCGTCCCCTGCGAAGAAATGATCGCGAAACGATTTGTTTCAGCTTAGACGGCGCATGGTTGTTCGTAATGTTGAATGAGTAAGGTGGGCGCGGTGCCTGAGTGGTTTGGCGCCGCGCCCGTTTTGTATGGAGTGCGGTGACTCGTCACCGCTTTTCGTTGAGCGCTAAACTTTCTTAAAGGAGCTGCGACCCAGATCGCAGCACTCCGCTATGCTTTTTCGCTTATCAGATGTTGAGAAATCCTTCGGTGCTCAGGACGTCCTGCGTGGCGCCTCGCTCCAGGTAAACCCCGGCGAGCATGTCGGTTTGGTCGGCCGGAACGGGGCCGGCAAGACCACAATCTTTCGCCTGGTGACTCAGGAAGAAACTCCGGATGTCGGCGAAGTCGTACGCGCGCGCGGCCTCAAACTCGGGCTGTTGGCCCAGCACATTCACTTTGAAGCCGGTTCGACCGTGCACGAATCCGCGCTGGCAGCGTTTGGCCGGCTCCAGCGGATCGAGCACGAGATGCATGAGCTTGAGCACCAGATGGCGGACGCCGGCGACGAGCTGGAAAAGATCCTGGAGCGCTACAGCGATCTGCAACACGAGTACGAACGCGAAGGCGGCTTTGAATATTCAGCAAAGGCGGAAGCGATTCTCCAGGGGCTGGGTTTCGATCGCGAAGCGTGGCACATGGAAACGGAAAAACTTTCCGGCGGCCAGCAGAACCGGTTGGGGCTGGCTTGTTTGTTGCTCTCTGAACCGGATGTGCTGCTCCTCGATGAACCCACTAACCACCTTGACGTGGGCGCCGTCGAGTGGCTCGAGGAGTTTCTGCAAACTTATCCTTCGGCGTTCGTAATCATCAGCCATGATCGTTATTTTCTCGACCGGGCGTCTCGCCGAATCATCGAGATCGAGAACGGGCGGGCGACAAGCTACACCGGCAATTATTCTGACTACCTGGTCGAGCGCGAAGAGCAGCGCGAGATCCAACAAAGGGCCTATGACAATCAGCAGCGTCTAATCGCCAAGACGGAAGACTTCATCAGACGCAATCTGGCCGGACAAAAAACCAAGCAAGCCAAATCACGCCGCACGATGCTGCAACGTCTGGATCGAGTCGAAGCAGTGCGTGGCGATCAAGCCTCCGGTGACTTTCGCATGCAGGACATCGAACGCGCCGGGACACACGTGCTCACGGTTACTGAAGCCGGCATTGGCTATCCCGACAAAATGCTCGCTAATGACATCTCGCTGATTTTGCGGCGCGGTGAGTGTTTAGGTGTTATTGGTCCCAACGGATCGGGAAAGACGACCTTCGTCAAAACGATCCTCGGCAAGCTTCCACAATTGTCGGGTGAGGTGCGTTGGGGGAGCAAAGTTCAAATTGGTTATTACGCTCAGCAGCTCGAGGATCTCGATGATCGCAACGAGATAATCATGGAACTGCGGCGGGTGGCTCCGTCGAGCGCTACTGCCGGGGAACTGCGATCTTTTCTGGCTAAGTTCCTATTTACTGGCGACGATGTGTATAAGCACGTGCGAGATCTCTCCGGAGGAGAGAAGGGAAGACTGGCGCTGGCCAAGCTGATTTACTCAGGCGTTAACGTCTTGGTCCTCGACGAGCCAACCAACCATCTCGACATTCCGTCACGCGAAGCGCTGGAAGAAGCGCTCCAGGCTTATGAAGGAACGATCGTCACCATCAGTCACGATCGCTATTTTCTCGATCGCGTGGCTACGCAGATTCTGGCGCTGGACGGTGAAGGCGGCGCGGAACATTACAATGGCGATTACACCGAGTATCACGATTGGCGAGCCGCGCGATTGAAGGGCAATGCACAGCAAGACGAGTCAAGGCGAAGATCAGCAGCGGCGTCAACTCGCGACGGTTTGAAGTCAGTACCCGCATTAGCTGGTGGGTTAAGTGAGAAGAAAACAAGGTCAGGACAATCGTCCACTGCCGAAGGATCACGGCGGCGAAAGTCGGCGCCGGCCGCGGGCGCGTCGACTCGCGTAAAGATCATCAAGAAACCACGCGAGCCCGAGACAATCGAAGCCGAGATATCTGAACTGGAAAAGCGCATTGCCGATCTATCAACCGAGATGGCCAAACCCGAGATAGCGCGTGACATCACTGAGCTGGTTCGTGTCAACGATGCGTATCAGCAAGCCGATGCTCGCCTGGCGGAGTTGATTGATGAATGGGAGCGGGCGGAGACCACTTCGAGCTCTTCCAAGCGTTAGCCGCAACGCAGGTCTCAGATTCACTGACTGAGTTGGAACCGCTCCAGAGATCAGAGACAAGAGCCGGCCTAAGAAATTTGGACCAACCGCAGGAAATAGACTAGCTTGACATGCTGACAACTCGTTTGTTACTTTCGGCCTTCGCTCGGCGGGTACTTACCTTACTGTAGTTTGAAAAGATTCATAGGCGCGTAGCTCAGGGGTAGAGCACTACCTTGACACGGTAGGGGTCTGGGGTTCAAATCCCCACGCGCCTACCATATCTATCAACAACTTAGCCCGTACAACCACGTTTTCCAAAGCTCCAGAAAGCTCCAATTAGCACAAATCCCCTAATAGCCGCTTGATTTTCCGCTCCGGCATCGAAAATCCTTGCATAGCGGCCGACAACTTGGAGTCTCCTCAATGGCACAGAGTGCGATTGGTCCAACTTTGCGGAATGGCCACGATTTCGAATGTCTCCTCACTCTTCTCGCCCTCATTCAAGTCAAAGCTCTTTATCGCCGTTCAATTCGCGATGCGATTCTGAGAATCATTGACAGTCACGAGAAAAAGCCACAGGGCAGAACGTCGCGTCTATTAACGATCGTGAAACTTCGGTCGTTCTCAGTTGATGGATATTTACTCGATCAATCTTGAGTCCGTGATAAGAGTTGAGGACGTCAGTGCGTTCAGACAAGACAACTGAAACAAGATAGCCTTCGACCAACTCAGGAGTGATCAATCGCTCGACTCATTGTTTGTTCGTTAGATTGTGGCGATTCTTGCGCGCGGTTTCAGTCTAGAAGGTCGCTAGCAGATAGGAAGCTACCTTGCGGGTGAGAATGCGCGCGTACCCGACCAACGACCAAACTCGTGGGAGACGCTCGCCCGTTTTGCCTTTCCGTAAGAGAACTTTTGCGCACCGATCAACTAATCATCGGAGATCAAAGGAGATTCGTTGCTGGCTCACAAGATGGTAAGATTCAAAAAGTCCTACGCGTTCTGCGGAATGCTGGCGAACAATGGATAGTTGTCAGCGACCCAAAGCGCAACCTTTTCGTAGACTGTTCCGGCGCTTTCTAGATCGTACACTGTTTGTAGGTCAGCGCCTCCTCTAGTCTCGGACCCGAGGTAGCGCGTGTATGCCATCTCCTGTATTTTCCTCACGACGTCCTGAGTAAAAGCCCGAGGGTTGGAGGTCAGCTTCAACTGTTGCTGAACGAGTGGCGTGAGAAGGGCATTTGCGTCGAATGGTCTAGTAGGAACCTTCCTTCCTATCGCTTCCGCTAGTTTGGTTGGTTTAATTTTTCCCAATTCCTCATATTTGGACCGCGTGATCATTTCCAGAGCGTAGAGCCGATATGCCATAGCGGCAAAACTGACTTGGTAAAGATGGGACAACAATAGAACTGCTTCCTCTATGGTCTGAGCTGCGACACTCTCGATGGACGCTTTTAATAATTCTCTGGGCAGTAGAAGTTCGCTCGCAAAGCTATCGGCGTCGATCTCCTTTTTCTCAAATTGCTTTTTGAAATAATGGGCGTGCAACACCAGTTCTTCTTCATGTAGCAGTAGATGAGCAAGTTCATGAGCAATACTGAATCTCTGACGAAATGATGGTTGGGAAGAGTTTACGGCAATCCAGGGCGCCCGCTGCAAACTGGATTCCGCCCTACCCACCACCGCCGCAACTTTGTCGAAAGCGGTGGGCACAAGAGAGACTCCCAAACCGTCTATGATGAGATAGATGTTAATCGGCGGCTCGTTCTGCTCGAAGTCAGATCTGACTTTCTCCGTTAGCAGCCTGATGATCTGAAAAGAACTCCTGGCAATGCGGTTATATTTCTCGAAAGCACTTTGCCATTGCAGAAAGGTTGCTTCGGCGTCTCTAGTGCGACCTACCATCGCATCGATCTCGCGGCGATCATGATCAGTTAATAACTTATAATCATTGTTCATGCGGAAATTGAGAGATACAGCGCCTTCGGGTTCGGCAGAGACAAGAACTCCCAACAATTCATTTGGCGTAAGCCTGAAAAGGTTGCAGAGCGTGTAGAGTTCAATCGCTGAAATATCCCGCTTCCCCGACTCGTAAGCCGATACTACCTGTCGAGTCACGCCGAGCCGCTGTCCCACGGTCGTCTGTGACAGCCGAACCCACTTCCGTGCTTCCTGTAGAGATCTCCCTAACTGTTCGAGATTTGACATGTTGAAGTGTTTTTCGACGAGCCGAAGTGGGCCGAGACCGTGCCGTAACGGTCCGCCGGGGGCTGGACGACCATTCCTTTTAAACTATTCTGTTTTACATTGCAATGAAAATTTGACAAAGGCCTGATGTATCCGTATCCTTGCAATCACATTTCGCGTACACATCGCCGGAATGCAGGGCAACGGTGACGAACGCGTGTTAGGAGTTCTTTCGAGGGTTGCTGTTGTATCAGTAAGGTACCCGCCGCAGCGAAGAGCCGGTTTAGTCCCGCCTGGCCAGTAGTAAGCCGCTGAAATCCTCCAGAACACAGGCCAATATGCGAATTCTAAGTCTTGATGGCGGAGGCTATCTAGGCCTCGCCACCGCATCCTTTTTGGAAGAAACCGAGCGCCACTTCAACCGGCGTGTGCATGATTCCTTCGATATGTTTTGCGGAACGAGCACGGGCGCGATTATCGCCTTAGCGGTCGCTTCGGGGCTTGCTGGGAGTGAGGTGGTGACTCTGTATCGGGAGTTTGGCAAGAGGGTGTTTTGCAACCGCTCTCTCGCATCCGTCCTTCGAAAAGCGGGCAAAGGAGTGCTGGTTTCTAAGTATTCAAACGCAGCACTGAGGTCGGCGCTGACTGAGGTTTTTGGCGATAAGACCCTTGGCGATATTAGAGCCTCTGGCAAGTCCGTACTTATCACCGCGTTTTCAGTAACGACAGGTAAGCCAAGGGTCTTTAAGACAGATCACAGCGACGATCTCACACGCGATGATGGCTACCTGTTGCGGGATGTAGCACTGGCCAGCGCCGCCGCGCCGATTTACTTTCCCGTCGTCAGTTTGCAGTCTCCTGTTAATGACGTGGAAGAGCGTTATTGCGACGGGGGAGTTTTTGCTAATCATCCTGCCGTCCTGGGGTATGCTGAGGCAGTTTCTCACCTCGGTATATCCTCCAATGACATTCATATCCTTTCGATTTCCACGCCGCGGGCTGATCTGGCGGAATACGGGTGTGCCCGTTCCTCTCTACAGCAATACTTGTTGAGTCGTGGCCTTATTTCATGGGGCACGAAACTGGCGGGCGTGATGATTGATTCAACATCAATGATCGCGCACGAAACACTTCGCCGAGTGCTTTCTTGGCGAACTAACGGCGATGCGCGATATGTGCGAATCGTTCTGGATAAACCTGCCGGCCTAGGCTTAGACGTTGCCACGAGAGAAAGTACCAGCACGCTTCGCCAACTAGGTTCGGAGAAAGCATTTAGAACTGATGTCCGTGATCAGATTGCGCACTTTTTCCGACCATAGGAGGTCATATGGCAAACGTACAGAAGTATTTTGAGGAATTTCACAAACGGATTCGAGTTGACTATGAAATGAGTTCAACTTTACGGGACAAAAGAGACAAGATTCTCAATCGTGTTCGAAAGTACTTGAGCGACAACGGTCTGCCTGGCTTCACCGAAATACTTCAGGGAAGTTACAAGATGAAGACCGGAACGATTCCTATCGCGAATCTCGAATACGATATCGATGTGGGGTTACGTTTTTCGATTAAGGCTACTGACTACGACGCCAAAACCGTTCGACAGTGGGTCTTTAAGGCGGTCGACGGGCACACTCAAAAAGTCGAGGAAAAGGGACCGTGCATTCGAGTGACTTATGCAGACGGATACCACGTTGACCTTGTGATTTATGCGTGCTGGCAGGACGACCTGGGTCAAAACCAATGTCGCCTTGCACACAAGACAAATGGGTGGCGTGAGGCCGATCCAATTGGCCTTATCGATCACGTCAAGGCTGCCAGAAAGCCATATGAAGGCACCGAGGATAAAGCAACTCAAACCGATCAGTTCCGTCGGGTCGTGCGTTACCAGCGGCGTTGGATCGATGAAGAGATTCCGTTTGTGTCCAGTTCCAAACCGACCGGTCTCGCATTTGTGCTGCTGTCTATTGCCAAATTGCGCCCCACGCTTTCCTGGATGGGTTTGCCGGACGATCGGGCGGCGCTTGAAGCTCTCGCTAAAGAGGTATCGCTTACGATCGGTCGGATAGTCGCTAAGAAGCCGACGCCTGAGTACGAGGATATGTTTGGTTGCCTATCTGACGAAGAGATGGATTCGCTTAAAGTTCGCTATGACGTGATGGCTAAGGCCCTGCGTGAGGCCGATGAGGTCACGGACCCGGTTGAGGCTTGCGAGGTCCTCGAAAAGATCTTTGGAGACGATTTCCCAATTCCTGAAGCAGAAGAGACAGCGAAGAAGACCTATGCACCGGCGATAGTAACCTCGAGTTCGTCGGGATGAGCAGAAAGCGCGTGGGGCCAAGCATCGCAAGGGATGGGGCGAAGTCTGAAGCTGAGGATGAACTGAAAGAGCGCGGCTGCACTCTTAATGCAGATGGGCTGTGGGAATTCGCTTTTGATCTCGACACCTATGGAGAATTGCCGGGTAGATTATCGTTACCGGCAGAGTTCCCAGATGAGTTGCCCGAAATATTTATCGAAAGGGCAAAATTGGTTCGGCGAATTCCACACGTCGAACGAAGTGGAAAGATTTGTCTGGCCCCAGAGACAGGAATTCTTCTCGACGCTACGGCGCCTCGACAACTGATTCGAGACGCGTTCAACCGCGCGAGAAGAATCTTGCTCGATGGGCTCTCGGGAAAAAATAGTGATGACCTTTTGGAGGAATTCTCCGCATACTGGAAAGCGGGCGTTAGTGCTTCGATTATCTCAATTTGTGATCCGTCTGGCAGTAGTCGCGTAATACAGCTATTTGAGTTGATCGTTCCCGGTGAGCCGAAGCGCATGACGACGCTGGCAGCCGATGAGTCTGCGCAAGCTGAACTGTGGATAGCGCGAGCGGGTTGGAAAATCAGCAAGCTCAATACGGCATTCTTTGTCAAAATTGAAACGGCTTTTGAACCGCCAGATTTTGAAGAACAAATATCAACAAGTAAACTTCTTGAGTTGATTCTACAATCCGCAGAGCCGGGATCAACTGAGTCGATGCAGCGTTGGCTGAACTCCCAGACCTTGCCCGCATATATTCTATTTTCAATGCCTCTAGCGAAAAACCAAGGCTCGGTGATTATCGCAGCTAAGCTCGAAGAGGCCGTTGGCGACGCAAAACAGCGGGCTCAAAAAGGTTTTCGTCCTCATCACGTGCCTGCGTCAATCGAAACTCGATTTACCCGAAAGTCACCCATTTCCCGAACCGAAGTCAGACGTCTTGATTCCAGCTATCTCCTCCCGCGAGGTGGCGCAAGTAAAGAATTGTTTGCACGCACGGCGGTTGTTATTGGATGCGGGGCAATCGGCTCCAATGTGGCCAAGGACTTGGCTTCGCTGGGAATTGGCCGAATTCGCTTGATAGATCCAGAAGTGTTGACCTCTGAGAATATCCATAGACATGCGTTGGGGGTAACGTTTTTGGATCAGAAGAAAGTTGAGGGAATGCGGATATTTCTCAACAGGCATTACCCTCATATCTGTATCGAAGATAGGCCTGAAGACATCAGAACTGTGTTGGGTAACGATGCGACCTTCGTGACGGAGTCTGATTTGATGATCATTGCACTTGGAGATGAGACCTTAGAGCTTTACCTAAACGATCTTTTAGGCCAACGGATGCCGCGAATTCATGCTTGGGTTGAACCGCTAGGTGTTGGCGGTCATGTTTTAGGTACAGGAGTGGGCAATCAGAAGGGATGCTTCAGGTGTTTGTTCGAGATGGACGAAATGTTGGGGATTCATAATCAATCTGCGTTTGCTGCGCCGGGTCAGCACTTTCAACCTGCATTTGCTGGATGCGCCGGCACCTTTACTCCTTTTGGTGGCGTCGACGCTGAACGCACTGCGAATGAGGCTGCAAGGCTCGCTTCACGAATGTTGTTGAACCGACAAACATCGAATGCTCTTATCAGTTGGAAGGGCGAAGATGATGACTTTTCTAATGCCGGTTTTCAATTATCGGCGAGGGGCAAAGTGGTGAAGCCTGGTGATCGTAGAGTCGAAACTTCTTTCGCACGCAGCGATTGTTTGTCCTGTGGGCCAACTTTATGAAATTTTCACGTCCGAATGGTGGTACGGTCGAGTTTCACAAGTCCGCTGCGGAGGTGATGTGTCGATATCGACAACTGAATGAACGCGATCCAGAAGCGGGCGGAATGATGCTGGGTAGACTAGTTGTTGAATCGAGTGATTTGGTCGTTGATGAAGTTACTGAGCCCACTAAACTTGATCGAAAAGGTAGGTTCTTCTTCATTCGGCGGCGGCGTAGGGCGCAGCGTCGTGTAAATCAAGCGTGGCTTGGCTCAAACGGCACACTGAACTACTTGGGAGAGTGGCACTCGCACCCAGAAGACGATCCAACCCCCTCGCATGTGGATATCGAAAACTGGCGTCACATAAGTACCGAAGCTCGATTTGAGCAAGGCTTCATGCTCTTCGCTATCGTTGGACGAGAAAGGACAAGGCTTTGGGAACTTCGGAAGATCGGCGGGGAGTTGCATCAATTAACCAGGAAATGAATGTGGGCTGTGGAGGGGCACTCGGAAATTATCAGTTTAGATAGCAGGCCTAACGGAATCCAGCCGAGCAAGATTGAAAGTAACCCGGAGGTATGACGATGCGCTTGTCAGGATCCCTCAAGCTGTGGCAAGCGAACCGGCGAGAGTCGCATCAAAAAAGAGAATTTCTAGATTGGCGAATGCTCACATCAATTCATCTTCCGTATCCTCGACTAGCTGTTGTTCGCGTGAATCTTCTGATTCTTCACCGCCAATAAGCATTCGCTCAATGTGTTCAATTGCTTCTCGCTTTTGTCGTTTCTTTACGTCAGGAGGGACATTCGGATCGGTTAGTGCCGACGGCCTGTCATCATCGCTCGGAAATAGGAATTTCTCGATGTGCTCCTGGGCGTGGCGTTTGAGGTGCTTTCTTGCTCGTATATAAAACTGAAGAGTTGTACGCGCCGACGCGTGTCGCATTAACTCATGGACGGTGCCCATATCCACGCCGGCGGCGAGTAGACAAGTGCCATAGGTGTATCTGAAAGCGTGCCAATGAACCCATCTTGAGACGCCCGCTCGCTTTGCCGCTGGGCGGATAAATTTTCTCATGGCATGCTTTGAATCCATTGGAGTCTTTCCTTTTGTGTCCACACTTGCGAAAACCCAGTCGTGATCACGCTTGTAAGGAGTGAATTTCCTCCATACAGATAAAGCCACGGCGACAGAACGGGTCATTGGTAGCGTCGCTCTCGAGGCACTGGTCTTACAGTTCCCAACCTGGCCGTAACAAATGTTCCGAGCAATGGTAAGTTCCTTATCATCGAAATCGAAATCCCGCCACTGCAAGGCAAATATTTCGCTTTGACGAAGGCCAAAAGATACCGCCACCAAGACCATTTCGCGATACGGCGATGCCAACGCCTCCAAGATCAGACGGACTTCCTTGTCTTCAAATGGATCTGGATCCTTTTGCGGCTTAGCGCTTTGCTTTACCAGCTTAATTACGTTTTTGCCTTGCTCCAGCCACTCACACTCAATGGCGTGGTTAAAGAGACGTCGCATGACGTTGCGTATTTTTGCTTTGGTTGAATCGGCGAGCGGTTGGCCATCTTTCCGACATAGGCTTCGTAGCCAATGACGGACGACGCCCGCGCGCACATCGCAGATGTTGATAGTGCCCCATCGCGGGCGTATCAATCGGTTGAGTAAATCTGGCATGAGTCGTTTTGTCGATGCCGAGTAAGAATCAGTTTCGTTGTAAAGGACAGTTTCTAAGAAATGATCGATTAGATCTGATACCGAAACATTTCGGAGTTTCCGACGATAGGATTCTTGGTTGATTTCCATTTTGAGACCATTAACAGCTTTTGATGCTGCCTCCTTTGTTGGATATTGAGTGACTGGACCAATATGCTGGGTATGACGAATACGCTTGCCATCAGCGGTTTCCTCTCGCCAGAGGAATTCCCAGACGTCAGGACCCTTCTTGCGCTCCGAGCGTCTGATAGATCCTTTTTGATATTGTTTGCGCATTCGGAGCTGTAGCGAGCCGTATTCGCCGACAGATGGCGTTGCTGTTTGCGGAATGTCGTATACGCTAAGCTGCATCTCTTGAGAAGAGGGTGGGTTCCAAATGTCGTGCCCAAGTGACATTTTGGAAAACCTAGCGGGCTAATCGAGCAGAGAGATTCAAAGAGGAAAGATGGTCATGGTTCTCATACTTACTTGCAGTAATTGCCGAAGAACGAGCGCAGTTCGGCCGGGTATTGAGCGTTTCAAGTCTCCGCGAGTTGAAACGTGGTTAGAGTGGGGCTGTGTCCGCTGTAACACTAACCATCGTTGGTTAATTCCGAAGGGTCGAACAGTCGAGAACACTGCTCGGGAGAGTCTGAAGCATTCGATTGCTCATCCGAAGGCCCGCAAACGTAAAAGTGTGTATGTTCGTCTTCGCGGCGTTCCCGAAGATGAAAGAATGAGGATCTTATTTGGTGAATTAATTTGGTGGTGGCGTAACGAGTCAGCTCTTGAGCTAGAACAGGCGGCATCTGCGGCCCAGATTACTAGCCGTCAATGGATGCGTGTGGAAGCGGGCAAAAATTTACCCCACGCTGACAACCTTCAAAGAATCGTGCACGCGAGTCGAGGAACTATGGATCAGGCCTTCTTGGTTATAGCATCCGCCAAGAAATGGCGGCGAGAGTTCATTAGGCGCATTCGGCAGTACCGAAAGCGTGTAGAAGACAATTCTCAAATTCAATGTGTTCCCGCAAACGTCGAGCTAGAGCCGGATGTTGAGTTAGCACTCGACGCATTCAGAAGGGTCCTGCCGGCTGAGGCTGATGAGAACAAGTTTCTCTTCTTTGCACTTGCTATTCATCAGATATATTGGACCAGGTCGCTGGGTGGAACGATTACAGTCGATGACGATCGATCTGAGATCGTTCCCGCTATCATGAACATTGCCGACATACTTGAACGGTGTGAGAACAAGAAGGCAAAGTACAGCGTAATTTACGAGATGGCTCGCGGTGCCGGGCTGTTGTTGAGGCGCCCGGAACTCGCGGACTTTGTGCAGTACTTTCTTCGCGTAAGCTTCAACTCGAGTGCTGGAGAAGAGGAAGTAGAGCGTAGACTCGGCCCTGTGTGGAAGGAATTAGTGGCTCCAGAGAAACTCGTACTGGCACTCTTTGACCTGGTTGATCCCGAATACCAACCGCGACTTATCAAGTCATGTCAGAAACTTAGTGCGACTGAACGGCGTCCTGATTGGTGGTTCATACCAGCCAATTAGGATTGAAAAATAGATCGTTACTGGCTCGCCAATAATTCATACTATCGACGGCAGCTTTGCACAGGGCGAGTTTTCGGAAACTCAAAGCTTAAACTATTTTGTTCGGCATGATCATTCGCACGATTCGTTTTTGTGCGCGCCGCTTAATCTTGCTGATTGCTTGAGAATAGATCTCCACAGTGATACGAGCGGTACCATGTCGCATCAATTCCTGGACGACCTTAATATCCTCACCGTTCGCAATTAACAGAGTTGAAAACGTGTGACGGAAGGTATGCCAAGTAATTCGCTTAAGTATTTGGGCTCGGGTTGCAGCCGGGCGAATTATTTTCTGCAAGAGGTAATTCGGAGAGAGGGGAAGTTTTCCTTCTTGGGCAGGACTTGCGAAAACGAAATCCTCCGGCGCACTGTATTGGGACTTTTCCCGCCAGGTTTTTAGCTCACGTGCTACATAATCAGCGAGCGGAAGGGGTTTGTTAGAGTTCTGGGTTTTACACTTTCCGATTATTCCGGCAAAGATCGAGCGTTTGATGCAGATGAGCAGATTCTCAAAATCAATGTCCTGCCATTGCAGAGCGAGTAGTTCGCTACGGCGCATTCCTGTGGTGGCAATAAGTAACACCATCACATTGAAGGGCCACTCCAATTGTGCAATCAAACTGCGAAGCTCTTCAGGGGAAAGTATTTCGGGGTCTCTTTGTCGTGCTGCGCTTTGACGTACGTGGGTGATTGGATTCTTTCCCTGCTCGAGCCATTCGTATCTGATTGCATGATTGAACAGCACGCTCATCAGATTTCGTATTTTCGCCTTGCTGGCGTTTGCTAACGGTTGGTTGTCTTTGCGCGTGAGTTGTCGAAGCCATGCTTCTACCGCAATGGTGCGAACCTCGCGAATATCGAGCGGTGCCCAATGAGGTCGTATCCATATGCGTAGATAGTCTCCGTAGATAATCTTAGTAGCCGCCGAATACCATTCGGAGCGTTCTCCCAGTTCTTTCTCAACATAATGGTCGACGAGTTCGCTCATAAGGACGGACGTGTAAGGCTGACGATTACATGCCTCATTTACACTTACCCGGAGGCCATTGATTGCGTCTGATGCTTCATGTTGAGTGGGGTATTGTTCGATCGTACCTACTACTGTCTTGCGACGTATGAGGCGGCCGTTTGGACCGACTTCGCGCCACAGAAATTCCCATACGGCTGGGCCATTCTTCCGTTTCACACACCTGAGGTAACCGCGTTGATGTCGTTTTCGCATGTTGAGTTTTCTTCTCCTTGTTGGTTAGTTTCCGCCCTATTCTCGGTTTTTGGGCAGAAATCCGCCCGTCGAATTGTTGCTGCGTTGAACAATTCTCGTTGATTAGCGTTCCGATTTATTGATTGCTAGCGGTGACCATTGAATGCGATCACGACTCAGAATTGCGCGCTAGGTAGGAGCTATTTACTTCTAAACAGCTTTTCAAGGAATCATGTTAGCTTGTGAATTATTATCTTGACTTAGGCAACTGCGGCCTTTGTCACTGCCACCGGCGTCTGGTCAGTTAACGTCCTTCGCGCCGTACAAATGCCTGGCGCCGGCGCTATGCATAAACCACCAGCTGTAGATTCCGATCGGCCAAAACGTGAATAATGTGAATGGCGCCGCAATGAGCGCTAACGTTCGGCCCAAAGGCTTTCGTCTATGCATGAGAATGGCCGTCGACCAAAAAAGCAGGGCACTTAGAAACACAATTCCAAACACCGCAACCGCGGTAGGTATCTGTCCCGGACGCCTGAAGTTTGTCGCGATAATCCAGGGCGAGGCAATCAGGCCAAGAGTGTAGAATGCGCCCATCGCCGAATGAAGCATTACTAATGTCTTGTTGTGATCTTGCGGTGACACGAGGTTGGATCCCCCTATCTGCCAAAGTGCTAGTTCTGTTATCTTAAGCAGGTCGACGACGATCTCGTTTTTTCATGGGGTCTTTGAAAATCAGACCACGGTCAAATGCATAGCTCACCATCCAGGTCTGTCGAGTGATGAGCATCGCCGCAGAGTTTGGACAGCTCCAGCTCACGGCGAATCAAGTATGTAATTTAACGCTAGATACAATCGTATCTACCGGGTGCGAGCGTGTCAAGTTTTCGCTATCATCGGGAGGTTTTTTCCGATGAAGCGGGCGTCTCCGACTAGATCAGCCCGCCTTGCGGAGAAGCTGAAACAAATTCGGGAGAAGCTGGGCCTGTCTCAGAATGAATTGCTTGATCGCTTGGGTTTCAGTGATCATCTATTTCGAAGCAACATTTCGCAATACGAGCGAGGCCATCGCGTACCGTCGCCACTCGTACTCCTTGAGTACGCGCGCATAGTGAACGTCGACCTGGCGGTCCTGATTGATGATCAGCTGGACTTGCCGGAGAGACTGCCAGGCTCGTCAAAGAGGGAAGGGCTCGGACAGGCGGGAAAAGTCCGAAAGAAACGCTGACGTGGAGCACAATATATTGTGATGCGCGCTTTTCGTTTCAAAATGCTTTTTCGAGGTCGAAATTGGCACTTTGTGAGGGTATTAAAACCACAACATCTTGCGCTTTGATCGGGAAATCGGCGATCCGTTTTCAAAATCGCGTCTGATAATTCCGTATTATGTAAAGAGGACTTTAGATTCCTGTCTGATCGGAACCAAGCTAAAGGGAAAAGGCCAGGGCGCCGTCGACGGCTTTCGAACCACAGCTTTACATAACAAAACGCGCTTTGACAAGGAGTGTATGCCGATATAAGCTTACACCTATGAAAAGCTTGGGCGAGCGAATTAGAGAACTCCGCGATGAGGAAGATCTTTCGCTTCGGGAACTATGCAAGAAGGCCGGAGATATTTCGCCGGCGTTTCTCTCCGATATTGAGCTCGGTCGACGACACCCGTCAGAGCAAGTGTTACGTGCCATAGCCAAGGGACTTCGAACGAGTGTCGAAGAGTTGAAGAAATACGATACTCGTCCGGCCGTCGAAGAGATCAAGCGCCGTGCTTTGCAAGATCCGAGGATGGGCTTCGCCTTTCGTCGAATACTTGATGAGAATGTTTCATCTGAGGATTTGCTAAACCTCGCGAACGAAAAGGCA
The DNA here is from genome assembly GCA_035601635.1 of Pyrinomonadaceae bacterium. Taxonomy (GTDB): domain Bacteria; phylum Acidobacteriota; class Blastocatellia; order Pyrinomonadales; family Pyrinomonadaceae; genus UBA11740. Next base: position 14,044 of record DATNNY010000429.1, on the reverse strand, counting down.
AAACGAAACAAGAAATGAAAACGTTTCGCACCAACAGGGGTCCGTTTCCAGAGCGGCCATACTACAAGGATGAAGTCATAGAACAGATCTGTTCAGATGCACTCGCTGAAAATGGATTCCTGCCGAAGGAGCCAGGAAGGGTGCGCGTCGATCGTTTCGTCGAGAAGAGATTCAAAGTGCGAATCATCTATGAACAGTTGGGAGCGAAGGTCCTCGGATTTACGGAATTTGGACCGAACGGTGTCGAAGCCGTGCATATTGCTGAACCGGAGGATCGAACGCAGGCTGCCGAAAGGAGAATGAACTCAACAATAGCGCACGAAGGAGGGCACGGCCTTATGCACGCGCACCTCTTTGTGCCAGAGTTCGACCACAGAGGACTGTTTGACAACGATCCCGATGTATCAAAGACGCGCGTCCTTTGCCGCGACCCTCGCCAGCGGACGTACGACGGTCGCTGGTGGGAGTTTCAAGCAAATCGCGCAATTGGCGCGTTGCTCATGCCCAAGGATATTTTTCTTGTATTCATGCAGCAGTTCCTAGAACGACAAGGTACGTTCAAAATGTCGAGCCTGCCCGGGAATCGTAGAGAAGAAGCTATCCGGGCTGCAGCTGAGATCTTCGATGTAAATCCTGCGGCTTCCAAGGTACGCGTGGACTTACTTTTCCCTGATGTTGGGAGCCAGTTGACACTCTAAATTTTTTTCGATAGAGTGTACGCTGAATTCTGCGGAATCCCGCTGAACTTTGTACAAGACCACAGAACGTGGTCCTAACGCAAAAGGTCGAAAAGGAGAATCAGAAAATGGAAACTCAGGGCCAAAAGAAAATTGACGACGAAGTGATAGACATCGAGGACTTCGCACGCGAAAGCAAGCCGGTTCCGAAGGATAAACGCTATCGCATCCGAATCGACAAAGAGAAGTTTGTGGTGAGTCAGCCGACAATCACAGGCAAGGAGCTGCTAGACCTCGTCGGTAAGACACCTGACAAATACAACGTGTACCTCCACATACATGGCGGTCAGACCAAACTCATCAAGCCTGACGAAAAAGTGGATCTGACCGCACCGGGCGTCGAACGATTCACCACGATGAAGATTGAAAACACCGAGGGCTAATGGGCACCGAGAGGCGAGCGTTTAAACTTCCGACCGCCGATGAGAACTTCCTCGAGTATCGAGGCAGCGTTTGGGAGACTATCATCGAAGGACAAGAACGTTGGGTCATCACTGAAGACTTCGCGGTTCCCAACGGATACAACCATAAGTCCGTCTTGGTGGCGTTGCTGTTGCCGCCAACCTATCCAGACGTCCAAATTGACATGGCCTACTTCTCGCCGGAGCTCGCACGATCGGATAGCAAGATGATTCGAAATCTGTCATCTCGCCAGATCAATGGGAAAGACTGGCAGCAATGGTCGCGCCATAGAGTTGGCGAAGATGCGTGGCGACCAGACATCGACAACATCCAGACGCATCTCTTGTACGTCACGGCATTCCTCGAAACGGAATTACAAAAGTGAGCACTTTACGAATATCCGGGCTCCATCATGACGTCTTAGAACGCTGCCTTTTTCCTGGTGATGGGCTGGAAGCAGTTGCATTTGCGATCTGTGGTCGTCGCCGTATGAAGGCGGGGCAAATTCTAACAGTGCAGCGAATTGTGCCGGTTCCGTATGAAGCGTGCAAGCGATCCGCCAACCATGTCACGTGGCGAACAGAAATTCTCACTTCACTCTTAGACGAAGTTCAGGCCAAAGGGCTCGCGCTGATTAAGGTCCATTCGCATCCGGGGTCGTATCGAGAATTTTCCTCTTGGGATGATGAATCCGACATCGAAACGTTTCGCGCTGGATTCGCATGGACTGATGGCGTTGAACCGCACGGGAGTGCCGTAATGCTACCGGACGGCTTTATATTCGGACGCGCGATTACAGAGGATGGTTCGCAAGCGTTTTCGGCCGTTATGGTCGCAGGAGACAACATCTTTTATTGGTATCCGCCGAGTGCAACAGCCGAGAACCTCACCCCTTTCGAAGCTCAAGAACAACTCTTTGGGACTGGCACGACACATCGCCTAAAGAGACTGCGCATAGCGGTCGTAGGCTGTTCAGGCACGGGAAGTATTGTCATTGAACTCCTGGCACGGCTTGGCGTTGGGGAGCTAGTGCTAGTCGATGATGAGTGCATTGAGAGCAGGAATTTGAATCGAATTCTCAATGCAAGGCACGGTGACATTGGGCGAGCGAAGGTTCAAGTGCTCGCTGAAGCCATTGAATGCATGGGACTCGGAACTAAGGTGTTACCTCTCAAAATGAATCTTTACGATCCTTTAGCGGTCCTTAAGGTTGCGGAATGCGATGCTGTTTTCGGTTGTATGGACACAGCAGAAGGAAGGCATCTCCTGAATCGAATCGCGACATTTTATGTTCTTCCGTACGTGGATCTCGGTGTTCATCTGGCAGCAGATGGAAGCGGAGGTATTGACGAAGCGAGTGGCGTTGTCCATTACCTACAACCTGGACTCTCAAGTCTTTTGAGCCGCAAAGCCTACACGCTCGAACAGGTGAGAGCCGAAGGACTTCGCCGAACCAATCCGAGCGCGTACGCTGAGCAGCGACGATTGAACTACATTGAGGGGATTGAGGAACACTCGCCAGCTGTCGCGAGCGTCAATGCTACGATCGCAAGCCTTGCTGTTAACGAATTTCTTGCCAGGATTCATCCTTTTCGTTCGTGTGATAACCGCGATTGCGCAATCATCCGTTTCAATTTCATGGAGACATTGGTGATACGAGAGGAAGAAACCGGCATTCCGTGTACTTATCTAACTCGCCATGTGGGCAGAGGTGATGTCGAACCGTTACTAGAATGGCCAGCACTAAGCACTTAATTCCTAGCTTTCTCTATTGGCTTCGGAGCGCATTCCAGCGCTTACAAAAACAGCCAGCGCCTTTGCGGACGGTGATTCTCGAAGATGAACCGGACGTTCTCGATTCGAGCGCACTGTATTTGTTGGGAGTAAATCAAAAACCTTGGGCGGCTGTGTTCCAGTGTCCGTGTGGTTGCAGATCCGATATCCGATTGAATTTGCTGAGCGAGGGCCGTCCTCGCTGGCAGGCGCATCAGCATTGGGATTCCACAGTATCGCTCCTTCCCTCCGTTGCCAGAGAAGTAGGTTGTCGAAGTCACTTTTGGATTCGTAAGGGATTGGTTATTTGGGCACGGATGCTATGAGGAGGAAGGAAACGACTATGTCAGTTAGAATCACTTGCATCAATAAAGCGGGTGGCGACCATGAGGATCCACACGTCGCGATCAGTTGGCTTAGCTGGACTGAAGATGGCACGAATAAGACCGGCAAGACCTCGCGAGTCGACATGCACAAGTGGGTCAAAGATGGTGGACAAGCATATGTTCGGGATGCTCTCGGAGTAGCTTATCTTGTCGCCAAAACTTCGCGTTTCGGAACCCCGTTTGTGCAAACCGTAGCCGACGGAAGACCGACCGACAACCTATTGCGCTTGCCTGAGTGTCCTTAATTCCTCCTGAGTGCAAGTAGGCTTGGTTTGAAAAAGCCCATTTGTCCTACAACGGTTAGACGTCTCGGTTTCGGATCATCATCCGTTATTAGCTATGAGGTGCCGCAGGGTGCATTCTCTCGGTTAGTTAAGTAAGGACAACTCAACTGAGGTAGGTCACAGTTTTTCAAATATGAAAGCCCGATGATGAGCCGCGTTTATTTTACGCAGTTCGCGATATTGTCGACTTCCAAAATAGCTTTTGATCTCAGGAATCGCGAACTCTTTGTAATAGGTTTGCTGATCTTTGTCTAGGCTGTAGAACCAACCTCCGTCTGGAGCCTTCAGGCGCTTGGTCACTCCGGGTTTATAGTGTGGTTCACCGTATTGTGACATCCATAGAAACCAGCCACCCGGCTTCAGGCGTTCGGTACACTCATCCACGATAATCTTTCGATCCTCTTCATCGGGAACCACATTCGCGACGTTCACAAGAAGCACAGCGTCAACTTCAACCTTACTTTCGAAAAACTTATGTGGAAACTCCAAGAAGAAGAAATCCCGATACCGACTCGCTTGAGTATGACGTTCCTGACCCGCTGGTGTCTGAAAACAGTCCTTAAACTCGACGGCCCAGACCTTGAAGCCTTTTCTTCTGGTGAGTAAGAAAAGAGTGTTTCGTAATTTGCCAGCGCCGAAGTCAAGGACGTTCATCATTCCCTGCTTCCTGAGTTCAGCTGCTACATCGGGGATTGCCGGAGCAGGAACTGTAAAGCTCGGACAGGATCTCGTTACATTTACAAGAATCTTTCGGCTAGGAAGCTCAAAAGGGTAAAGAGGTTGTTCCCATTTTTTTGCCATGTTGTAACCACCACCAATAAGGATCTTTGGAATACCGCAGCGCGTGAACTCCCTATTTGGACGCGCTATGGTGGATCTGGGTAAGGTGTCGTCCAGTAACTTTCGTCTAGGCTCCTGCCGCCTTCCATGGTTCGACGCGGCGCAACATGCCATACGGTGCTCGTTCCACCAAGGCGTCCCAAGAGGAATACTTCGCCCACCTTGAGCTTCTTGGCGCCTTCTACAGCCTCGGCTGGAAGAAAACCAAATGTCTCTGCGGCGTATTTCAGGTCGCTGCTATTGGTCATTTTCATTAAGAAAAGACCGTCGCATTCTGATAAGACGCTGAGGTCGAGTTTTCGCGGCCGCTGAGTAACAACCAAGAGAAAGAGACCAAACTTTCGGCCCTCAGCGGCGATCCGAACAATGTCGGCGGCAAGTCGCTCCGCGGCTGAGGAGGATCTGGATGTGGGAACAATGTTATGAGCCTCGTCAATTACTAGGATTGTCGGGACCCGCTGATCTTCATCTTCGATATCCCTGAGGGCGCCGCTGTAACCTTCTCGAGCCGCTTTCCACAACGCTGCAAGAGTTCTGGTGGTCAGGGCGACGCGTTCCGGTTCCGTTTCCACCGACAAGAGATCGACCACAACAACGGATGAGGAATCAGCTCGTAAGCCGACGATGTCTGAGATGTCTTGATCGCCATCCCCGACGCTACGCCAAATCTCAAAGGTCTCTAATGCGTAAACTAATTCGCGAAACCGTAACGGTGTGATAGGGCCGAGAGTCCGAAGGTTCGTTGCCAGAGAATGTTGTGAAATGTCTGGAACTTCCGTGCCTAACAAATAGTCGCAGAGTTCGTCGGCGACAGCCCGAAAGTGTTCGAAGTCATAGTCGCTTTCGATACCTTCAGTCCATCGACTGCGCGCAACCTCGCCCGCAAGTACCAAACTCCAGTAGAGTTCGGGTTGCCTGTTGCGGTCAATACCCATCACGTCAGCTCGTTCGCCATCTGAAAGGGCACCCCAATTTATGCGAAGTGGCCGCGCCTTCGGTAGATTCCGATTGGATAGAATAACAGTTTGAACTCGGCTCCATTGGGAAGCGAAAGCACCGGCTGTTTCTCCCGGAAAGAACCACGGAGTTAATGCTGGTTTCGTCCAAGGCTTGGGATCAATGTCACCGAGTCGTACAAAGTCTGAGTTCGGGTCCAATATGATCACTCGCGCCTTGGCCTTCAGAAGTATCTCTTCAACCAATCGCCCCACCATAAAGGATTTGCCAGAGCCGGATTGAGCCAAGACGGCGGTATGGCAACCGATGACCTTAGGATCAACAGGGCCAGGCATCTGCGTTTCACGATCAACTACTAGATCGATTGACATAAGACCCGCCAGGACTTGGTAAAGAAGCGGTCCATCCTTCTCTGTGGTTAGAGTGTGAAGGATGATCCAGAGACTCTAGAGCAGTGTGCTTTTATCATGGTTTGGCTCCACCTGCAAACAAGACTAGAGCCTCTTGAATCTGTCGCCGCCAGATTCTTGGATGACTTCCTCAGACGTTACAAATCGGCAACTAACCAGAAAAGCATTGCAGTTACCAGTTCGACGAAATTGCGTTGCCCTTGCTAATCGGGTGTTGCGAAATCATAAGGATAACTAAGAATTATCTATGTCAATCGACTCACCGACCACTACTCCGATTATCGCTCGCATGCAGCCCGGGGACGCTGCACAGCTGAATCAACTGTTTACCTTGGTCCTCAAAGCAATACCCTATTATAACGAAACGGCGAAACGGTCTGAGGCGGCAAAATACTCTGCAGACCTATTGCGAGAGTCAGCCGAAAGTGAGCCCGATTCAATTTTAGTAGCTCGAATGGAGAACCAAATCGTCGGCTTCTGTTTTAGCAAAAGTGATGATGGATTGGTGTGGCTCGCATGGTTTGGCGTTCATCCGTCTTTTCGGAGACAAGGAATCGGCTCCCAACTGCTCGCAACCCTTGAGGAAACCGTCAGGAATGGAAGGTCCCACAAAATATGGTGTGACTGCCGCACTGAGAATGAGGCTTCAAAGGTGGCCTTGACTAACCACGGCTACGTCGAACTGTGTACAGTGCGTAACCATTGGTACGGACAAGATTTCATTCTATGGGAAAAGCTGGTCGCATAGCGCGCAACGCCCTGCGAAGGGAGTTCCTCCTCAGTTTTTTTGGAACTTTTCTTGCCTTACTGGGAGTCCCCGCAACGCTAATTTCGCTGTTGGGCGGCCACTTCTCTTGGCAGGTCACTTCAGGTCTGGTCATATTTTCTCTTACCGTTTCCGCTTTTGTACACAGACATCGGTTGAAAACACCCTGGTCCATACAACACATTTTGCCTGGGGGGAAAACGATCCGGTGCCCGTGCAACCTAGATCTTGCTCGGCGAGCTGCCAAGCTGGCAGGCTACGAATTCGGTCGCAATACTATTTCGCCCTCTGGTTATGAGCCGTTACGAGCAAAGAACCCGTACATCCTTAGTTGCCTGGTAGGAGCCAAGGGTGATTTTCTGGGTTACTTCGACGTATTCCCATTGAAGAAGAATTTTGCCGAAATGTTCCTTCAGGGGAGGGTCAGCGAAAAGGACTTGACGCACGAAAACATTTACTCTGGTCGCGAAATGCGACGTTGCAAGTACCTTTATATCGCTGGTATTGCCGCCTGTGATTCCGACAGTCAGGCCGGTCACGTGAACGCTACAATCTTGATCTGGGGTCTTTTGAAATACATCGATCACTATTTTGGCCACAGCAACGCTTACATTTTCGCGAGTGCCGCAAGCGGCGACGGGGAGAACCTATTACAGAGTCTGAAGATACCCCTCATTTGCGAAGCCTCTGTCCGCAATGATAAGCAACGAATGTACGGACTTCGTCTATCGACGGAGAGAATTGCCGACCGATTAGCATCGGTACCTGACTATACCCTCCTCTGCTCTCTGGATTGGTTACGTAACCAGAAGGCTGCAGAGGCCGCGTCGATTCCCCGACGGCCGAGGCTTCCCCGAAAGAGACGAAGCTCAATCGCTGTATAGATCTTAACCGTCGTCGGATGGTAACCTCTGACTAATTCCTTCCGTAAAGCCTGTGAGGCCGAAACGACTGACATTTCGACGTACTCGCTCCGAAATGTCAACGCCACGATTCACAGAATTTGTAATCCACGGTTTGCAAACTGGCGGCTCCGGATCAACGAACAGGAGCAAAGAAATCCGTTCTGAAATCAGCGGATGGGTACGTACCCGGTGGTAGAGCGCGCTAAGTTTTCCACCTGAAAGAAGCCATGCAATTTCCCCTGGGAATACCAGCGCCTCTTCGGGGGCGGTAGTGACTGGAATGAAATGATTCTCCCCAACTTTTATCTCAAGGCCGGCCCGAGGGGCGCAAGTGAAGGTCATCAAGTCTAAGTCGTCATGGCTCTCGTTGATGAACGGTAGAGACACCAGTGCTGGCTGGGTATAATTCAATTGTAGGCGGGACCAGGATCTGAGCTTCCCGTTGAGACTGTCGTTAACCCGGCCATCGCTGACCTGATTGGCGAGGAGGGTGATCAACCCCTCGACAATTGGCTCGAAGAGATCGAATGTATGAGACATCCGCGCGTACAGAGTGCGGGCGGTGACCATGTGGAGTCGTGAAAACGGAATCGCCAGACGCGGACTTATGCTGAAAGACTCAAGCTGATCCGGGAAATCAGGCGACACTGAGTACTCCCCACCAAAAGGCCTATATCCCATATCTTGTTCGAAAATGAACTGGGTTTTTGCGGACAACGGCTCGTGAAAAAAGGAGTAGCCAGCATCAAACGTGGCCTGAACACTCTTTTGCAGACCCGGCGGTAGGCGGACGAACAGGAACCCTTCGTGCATAAGAGTCAGGAATGGATTCTCAGGCAGAACGTGGGTGAGGTTCATAGATAATTCTTAGTTATCCAAATTGTTTTGGACTGGTTTCAAATTCCAATTTCCGCATTATCCCGCCAAATCAAATTTCCCACAACTGTTTCCTCCAAACAGCGCAGGAATGATAGCTCAATTTCTTGGAGGGAACAGATAGCGATAACAAGGAGTTATGACCGCTTCGAGAACCGTCCCCAACGTTCTTTCGTTATCGCGGATAGTCATGGCGTTACTCTTCGTCCTCTGCTTTCAGAAGCAAGCAGGACTCTTTTATGTGGCAGTTTCAGCTTGCGTGGTGGCCTTAGCGACTGACCTACTTGACGGTTACTGCGCTAGACGAATGCAGGTAGCGTCGATACATGGTCGCCTTTGGGACAGCCTGGGAGACAAAGCTTTCTATGCTGCGATCATTGTTGCTTTCAATGCGCACGGCTATCTAGGGCCGCTCATTAGCTGGGCGCTGATTGTTCGTGAGGTCGCACTCTACATCACAAGAGTTTTGTTTATTGAAAAGCTTCCCAAAATTGAGCAGATTCGGCCTTGGACCAATTGGCACGGGTATTTCATGTACGTCACCATCATACTCGGATTATCGCGGATGTACGTCGAACTCAATGGACTTCGATTCGCGATCCATCCCTACATGCAGATTTCGGCTTATGCTGCGCTGGTTTTCGGTGTCGGCAGCATAATTTCCTTCCTCAAGCTCGAGTGAAGGCTTTCGCAATGATTGGCCAAAGTTTTATTATGCCGGAGACTACGATAGCACCGGGATTGATAAGAAAGCTCACGATTGAGGTTGTACTTGTCCTTCGTTCGTAGCAGTATTTAAGAATCTCAAAGCTTTGCTTGTCGTCGTTGTAGGCCTTTTCTTTCATCCGATCAAGTGACTTAAGCCTTAGTGTTTTGATGGTCCCGTAGATACCACCCAAGAACATTCTATTTATCCCAATTAGAAACAATGTGAGGATGACGTACCCGATTACGTGCTCAGTGTTCATTTTGGCAAAGGTTTCAATGTGTAAAGTGATTTGAATATAGACAAGTACCACAATCACGTTGAATACGATGTTCGCTTTATCGACAAACCCAAAGCCACCGCGCTGGTCAGGATTTAGCAAATCATAGTTAACCGCACCTTGGCTCGTAGCGATGGCCATCGCCCGTTTCAACTGAAGTGATGAAAAGAAAATGACATGCCCGACGAAGGGCATGATGATTAACCACGTATAGAAGTTATGTAGCCGACTGGCAAAAAAGCTCAGTGGATGATCCGGAGAGTCGAAGACCTTGTGTCCCCATCTAACCTCCGGATTGCCAAAAACATGGGTGCCAAGATTCGAAAGCCAGCATAGAGCGCCGAGAGTGGCCAGTCCGTATAATAAGAAACGATACCTGCCGTGCAATTGAATGATAGTAGTGAGCTTCGATAGTGACGATTCGACGGGCGCACTCTTGGAGATCGCCTTGCTCGTTCGAATCGAACAGACACAGTCGTAGTACTTCCTTGCCAAATAAAAAGAGATTGCATTCCCGGCAATCGTCGAAAAAAGCCCATAATTGTTAAGTAGTCCGACGCCTTGGGTGATATGGAGTACATCGTCCTTGGCTGCGGCCCCGTAAAGAGCTATCGAATCTATAAGTGAGACGGCGATCCCGAAGCCGAGCAAAGCTGTCGGACTTTGATCCAAGAACTGCTTGACAAGATATCTCACCGGATTCCTCATAACTCCTTGTTATCCAAAGCGAAGAAAAACGAACGTTGATACGAGCGGTGTTGAGCCGGTGAATTATGACTTGAAAGTGGTTTCCGCACAATAGCAAGACACATGTCATGCCGAACTTGGAAAGTATCCCCCTAGATGGTTCTTATTTCCTTGAAACATCTGTGTCCTCTGGTAGACTCACGCGCGGTTTTCCTACCCACCAAGCGATTTACCAAGATCTTCAGATTCTTGGACAGTTCGAAAAGAACTGTTTGCGGAGGTGCATGTGGATGTTACTGAACCAAGCGATCGATGATTTCTTCCAAGGTTACTTCTCTACGCATGAGCGCAGCCCGAAAACGAGGGTGGCGTACCGCTCGGATCTTGACCAGGTTGCGAAATACGGGACCCGGGACTTTGAGCTGACTTCGCTAACGCCGGCCTTCATTGAAAGCTGGGCTGCGGACTTGCGGCTCAAGAAATACTCACCGGCGTCTATGAGGCGGAAAATGGTTGTTCTCAAAGTCTTTTGCTCCTATTGGGTCAGAAAGGGTGCGCTGTCTGAATCACCGTTCTGGAGAGTAAAACTGAGCTTTGGACGAATAACACAACTTCCGCGAGCTCTGAGCGAAACTGAAATGCGTGGGTTATTAACCCAAGCCAAGCAAACCCAATCCGCCTTTCAGATCCCGCGTAAGGGAGCTGTCGTGTCAAGAGGTGCATCATCTAATCGGTCAAGCCGTCAGTACCGTGCATTGCGTAACCTGGCTTTAGTCGACTTACTGTTTGCCACTGGCCTTCGAGTCGGCGAGGTTTCGTCGCTTAATTTGGTTGACTTCGCAGTCTCGGATTCATGCTTTCGGGTTAAAGGGAAGGGAGGTCGCGATCGTTTAGCGTTCGTGGTTGATGAGCAGACAGTTCTAATACAACGGGAACACATCGATCTGCGTTCTACCATTGCTTTAGACAGCCCTGCTCTGTTCGTGAACGCTTCTGGAGAACGGCTCTCGACTCAAGGTATCGCTAATATCATTTCTCAGTTCCGTAAGGACGCGGGAATCGAGCGACACATTACTCCTCACATGCTTCGGCATACGGTAGCTACTTTATTACTTCGTAATGGTGTCGATATTCGAGTGGTTCAAGAGTTCCTGGGTCACGCGTCCATCGCTACAACGCAGCGGTATACACACATTACAAAGGACCATCTCATCGAAGTTTTACGAAAACGCCACCCATCGTTAACCCTGAGAGTGGCGTCATAATGGATTGAAATATTGACTCTTGGTTTCCGAGGCGCTAAGACACTCGCGTCTTGCCGATGACTGTGCGATACCAAAATCCAAAATGTTTGGCCGGATCGGCGTAGGATGCGGCGGCTTCCGATGGGGAGGTCCTCTAGGCGCGCGAATCGTGTAACTTCACCAACGGCTCACACTCAGAAAGATGGAACGTCATGGTCCGACCGGGAAATAGTAGGAGCTAATGTCTCGGACTTTCCCGGCAGAGGAAGTGCCCCGTAGGAGAATTCGGTAGTGCTGTTGCTGTTTCAGCAAGGTCGCCGGAATGCTTATCTGAACCGCTTTACCGGACTTTAAGACTCTGGCGCCGAGGCTGTGCCAAACGCGAATAACCTTTCCATCATCTGCTTGGAGGGTTGCTTCATAACTTCGGTAGGAGGAGGTTCCGTCGGGCAGCAGTAGCTGAAGACTTGCGACATCGGAAGCGGAAGGTAGCTCCACTTTCATTGAATCGCCTTCGTCTCTGATTGGGCCACCTGGAAGAAGGACGAACGAATACACTGGGGCGACTGATGGCCTCGTTGATGATGGAGTTTTTGGCGGACTATCTTTTTGAGGGAGTTGAGTTGGCTCTTTTGATGCTTCCGACTTACTATCTTCCGGGGTGGGAAGCTCTGGCGTCTGCTGGCGCTGAGCTTGAATCGGTGAATGGCGGTTCTGTTGCCGGAAAATGCGAACCACCAACCAGATGCCGGTCACGGCAATGAGAATTACGGCAGTTGCGAAGGACAGCCTGAACACTGCGCCGCGAATATTTAGCCACTCGCGAAAGGAGATCCTTTCGTTCGGCTTCTCTATGACATTTGTGAAGGCTGGGAAAGGCACTGGATCTTGAGAAAGATGTTTCTGCAGTGCCCGGGCAATTCTTAGATCTGCGCGCCTGCCAGGCTTGGACAAAACATATTTCTTAAATCGCTCTTTCTCATCAGGCGACAGATCGTCACTTACAAATTCATCAATTAAGTCATCTTCGGCTGCCTGGAGCAATGCAAGCGTGTCACCATCCAAAAACGCTCGCTCCTCGATCTCCCATTGCTCCTCGGGCGACAGTTCCCCCAACAGGAAGCTTCTGGCCAAACCATCATCTAATACTTGCTGCCTCATTGAACTTCAAGATTGGTTTCGATGATCACGGATCTCTAGTTCAGTTCCGTATTGGTTCGTTAAGGCGCCCACTTCCCAAGAGACATTCCTTAATGCACTTCTTGAGAGCTTTGCGAATCCGCTGGGCTTTGAGCCTTAGGGCGGGCAATCCCACATTCAAACTGAATGCCAACTCCTTTCTCGTGGTTATCTTTGTTCGCTTTTCTCCCCGATAATACGTCTCGATCAAATGTCGTTTGCTCGGTGGTAGAACTTTTAGGCATTGCTCGAGGCACGTCAACTCCAGTTCGACTTCTTCCGCCGCGTCAGGCGATATCAAATCGTCGGGTAGTTCGACTACTTGCGGGTTATTCGCCAGGTATTCCAAGTGCACGTAGTACGCCACTCGGAAAAAATACGGATCAGGCTGGCCTACATAAGTCTCTCCTATCTCCGCCAACTTTCGCGCAACTCTGTCAATCGTGTCATCTGCGAGTTTCTCCGGAAGCAAACAGTGATGCGCGGTAAAGCCTCTGATCAGCCTTGACCGAATACGCTCATAAATCAATCCGGCCTCTTCGCGATTTGGATGAAGCCAGGCTAACAGTCTATCGAAGCTCTCTTGACTTAGATTCATTCGGATGTAAGGCGTCCAAACGGAATAAGCTCTGAATAAAGGTCCGACCCTGAACCCCTCGCGGTCGTGTCCTTGCGGCAGTATTAATCTATTTCCAGTCATCCTGCAACATGAATGGCTCGGTGAAACGTAAGTCGGCTCCGCCGCACAATCTATACTTGGGTTCACTAAAAAGAGCCGTTTGGCATTGCTTTTCACAATCGATTTGGCAGGCGCTGGAATTCCAGCTCGACTCGCCCGTGCGCGCCTGTTCTGCCCGAGTAACGTTCGGTTGCGTCGAACCCTGAGCGTCGAAGTAAAGTGATGTGTCATTATGGGGCTACCTATTTCCACTCGCCTTGCAAGACAAAACCAGCCCAGTAATATGGCGCTCGCCATTGCTCTCGAGCTGCCATAACATCAAGTTGCGCCAGCCTCAACGATGCAGCTGGGGACATCTTTTTCTCCAGCATGTAGCGGTAAAAGTGTTTCATTAGTTCGGCGGTCGCCTCGTCATCTACTTTCCAGAGACTGGCTACTACGCGCGCCGCGCCGGCGTACATGAAGCCCCGGGTTAATCCGATTAACCCTTCACCATTGACCTGCTTGCCGATACCGGTGCGACAGGCGCTGAGGACAACCAGATCTACCGGCAGGTTCAAATTATAGATATCACCCAGTCGTAAGAAGCCGTTCTCTGGTTGGCCCCGCTCATCCACTAGTGAAAGGACGATTCCGGACCGTTCGGGATGTTTGCTGTCGAGAAGACCGTGCGTGGCGAAATGCACGATCCTAAACTGCTTCAACTCGGAACTCAGAGCTGTCTCCCTATTAGCTTTGAAGCCCACGGCTTTCATCCATGATCCCGACGGGGCAGCCCCGACAATCGCATTCGCTTCTTCTCCCGAATACCGCAAGCGCTCAAGCTTTAAGTTCCCATCGGCAGTGTCTCCGTCATCTCTCAGAGCGCGTTTTAACTCACTCGAGTTTGCTTGCGGAGTGGCCGCAGTTCCTGACTTCTTTTGAGCATTGCGA
>DATNNY010000428.1:0-8557 GCA_035601635.1 Pyrinomonadaceae bacterium | reverse complement strand
GGTCTTTCCTTTACGGTATCGAAAACGAGCGCGCTGTATGCGGGTTACAGCATCGGAAATTCCGGCCGTAAGAACAACGCGCTGTTTATTTACTACGGCATCACTTTCTGAGGGGTAGGCCCGGCGCACCATATTCGCGCCGGAGGCGCGGGAGAAAGGTAGCCAGGTGCAAGCCGGCCGTCCGGCCGGGCGCCTGGATCACGCGTACGGCGATTCATGACGCGCGCCGGAGGTGCGCGAGGCACTGTCCTGCATTCCCCGGGGCACCTTCGGTGCCCGCCCCGTTTCTTTGATTTCGATCCAGGGACGGCGCTTCGCGCTTACCCCTGGCCACCTTCTCTGCGCGCCTCCGGCGCGCTCAAGTGCGCCGCCGTGGTCGATTGCCGGGCGATCGTTTCTCGTCTCCGGCAATCGTCCATGGCTTTGTGATGAGGGCGGCAATCTGCCGCGTCTTATGGTTTATCTAATTTGATGTCACCCAAAAAAGGATGAACGGTTATGAGTATCAAAGATGTGCTGAAGTTTGCGGCCGACGAAAAAGCGGCCTACGTTAATGTTCGCTTCACGGATCTGGTTGGGGCCTGGCACCACCTGACCTTCCCGATCGAGGAACTCTCAGAAAAGTCTTTTGAGGAAGGATTCGGCTTTGACGGATCCAGTCTGCGTGGCTGGGCGTCAATCCACGAATCCGACATGTTGCTGATGCCTGATCCCTATCGCTACTGGATCGATCCTTTCATGGGGGACAAGACTCTATGCCTGGTTGCCGATGTCATTGATCCGATCACCAAGGAAGGTTACTGGCTCGATCCGCGCGGCGTAGGGCGTCGTGCTGAGAGCTATTTGAAGTCCACGGGTATCGCCGACACAGTCTATTTCGGACCTGAAGCCGAGTTCTTCGTTTTCAGCGATGTGCGTTTTCAAAATGAAGGGCATTCCGCCGGGTTCTCGATAGACAATCCGGAAGCGAACTGGAACACGAATGGCCAGAATGGCAATTCGAATCTTGGCTATCATATTCGGAACAAAGAAGGCTATGTTCCACTTCCTCCGCTCGATACTCTGCAGGACTTTCGCTCTGAAGTCGCTAACGAGCTCAAGAAGGCCGGCATTCAGGTTGAGTGTCATCATCATGAAGTTGCGACCGGCGGCCAGTGCGAGATTGATTTCCGTTACTCAACTTTGCTTGGCACGGCCGACAACCTGCAAATCTTCAAATACACGGTGCGCAATGTCGCGAAGCGCCAGCACAAAGGCGCGACGTTCATGCCTAAACCTCTCTACGGCGACAACGGCTCAGGCATGCACTGCCACCAATCGTTGTGGAAAAACGATAAGCCGCTGTTCAGCGGCGACGGTTATGCCGGACTGTCAGACATGGCGCGATTCTATATTGGCGGTCTGTTAAAGCACGCTCCGGCCATCGTCGCTTTTGCGGCGCCGACCACCAACAGCTACAAGCGTCTGGTGCCTGGATTTGAAGCACCGGTCAACCTGGCCTATTCGGCGCGCAACCGGTCGGCGGCGATTCGGATTCCAATGTTCTCCACAAATCCGAAACTCAAACGTCTGGAATTTCGGCCACCCGATCCGTCGTGTAATCCCTATCTGGCCTTTGCGGCGATGCTGCTGGCGGGGTTGGATGGCGTGCAGAACCGGATTGAGCCCGGCGAACCACTCGACAAAGATATTTACGATCTGGCGCCTGAGCAGTTGAAGGGAATCCCAAGCCTGCCGGGTTCTCTCGACGAATCGCTCAATGCGCTGGAGGGCGATAATGAGTTCTTACTAAAAGGAGACGTCTTCACCCCACAACTGATCGAGCGCTGGATCAGCTATAAGCGCGAGCGCGAAATTCAGCCGCTCAGACTGCGTCCGCACCCGCTCGAGTTCAGCATGTATTACGACATCTGAAGCGGGTCAATCGAGATCTGCAAATGAGTCCGTGAAACGGTCGGCTGAAATCGGTACAGAACCGCGAGCAGTAGCGAGCGGGACAAGGATTCAACTAGCTTCCAAACACTCGGCTTGGCCGGCTGTTTTCGTATGAGTTTCTACCACGCTCAAACCACTCAAGTAGATAGAAACTTGAGCCGTAACGGCTCAAGCCGGGGATGCTATAAAGAAAAAGGCCGCTCAACGGTTGTGTTGAGCGGTCTGGGTGTCGTAGCTAATCTAGAGGATTCTTCCTGTTCCTTCGCAGTATCGGCAACTCTCCTCCCCTCCGCAGCGGCAAGAATCCCCTCGCTTTTGCGCGTGTATCGAATGAGTCTGTTTTACGTTAATTGATTCGTTGTTGTGATTCTTGACCGGATAACATTGATGCTTATCCTCTTCCCAAACCGAAAGTTTCGACCCACATTTATCGCACCAAGTCTTAAAGTCAGTCAACGCCATAGTATTACTCCTTTGGATAAGTTCCGTCTAAGGGTTCAAAGAACACAAGGCCATTGGGCCTTGACGAGGGGTTCTATACGCCTGTTAACGATGGTATGTCAACAAAGAAAACAGTCCTTTAGCCTAAGCTAATCAACCTCAAAACTTGCGCGAAGGGCTACTAAAACTGTTTGAGCTTGAGTCTTTATCCCGCTCGCTACCGCTCGCGGTTCTGTAACATTCAGCCTTCGGAAAGACGAGCAATGAAGAAATTCCTGTTGCTCGAATTTATAGGAGGCTAAGAAAAATCAATTATACAATCCGCTGGCAAAGCTGTAGATTAACCCAGGAAGCGAGAAGGAAAAGGAGAGTGCCGTTCACTCGCGGTTAGTAAATGACTTTAGCCATTTTTTCAAGAAGGTTCGGGGCCACTCGGTACCTGCGCGTGTCGCCGGCAACGACTTCTATGCGTGTCGGTATGCTCCCGTCGATTATCACAACGAGGCGCCCTACCTGATGGCCCGTTGACATTCATGAGCGTGGTTTATCAGGCCATCAACGAAGAGTTGATGGCCGTTTGAGTATTTGAGGACTTGGTTGGAGGAACAAATGGGTTTTTACGATTGGGACAGAATCAAACCCGAGGAGATAACGGATCTTTATCTCAGGAAAGTAGTCGCGGGTCAAAGCATTGCCGTCGCCAGAATCGAAGTAAAGGAAGGCGCGGTAACCCTTCCGCACAATCACGAGAGCGAAGAAGTGATCATTGTGTTGAGCGGGGCGTGGCGCATTCAATTGCCGGACCGCGACGTGACGCTTTCAGCGAACCAGATGCTCTGTATTCCTCCGGGAGTTGAGCATTCATCTCAGGTCCTGGAGGACACGGTGGCGCTCGACATTTGTGCGCCCACGCGGCCTGACTGGATCAGCGGTGAAGACCGGCCGCTTCATTCCGATCCCGACCAGTCGCTCTGGGCGGTTTAGTGTTTTGGGGCAGTCTCAATTGTTTTCTTAGCGCCTTTCGGTTTTGCTTGGCGCCTTTGCGAGAACTAGAACCGACAATTTCACGCAAAGGCGCAAAGAGGACCCGAAGGCGCAAAGCAGAGTAAGTAGACATAGAGGTCAGGCAGTGGCATTTGATCAGACCACATGGGTATGGCGGAACGGCGAGATTATCCCCTGGAGGGAAGCCAATACGCATGTCTCCGCGCATGCGCTGCACTACGGTAGCGGCGTCTTCGAAGGCATGCGCTGTTACCAGACCGTTTCGGGTTCCGCAGTTTTTCGGCTCGACGCCCATCTAGATCGCCTTTACAACTCGGCGAGCGTATACGGGATGGAAATTCCTTATCAACGAATCGAACTTGCCGAAGCGATCTGCGAGGTGGTCGAGCGAAACGAGTTCAGCAGTTGTTATGTGCGGCCGCTTTGTTACTACGGCAGCAGCACTCTTGGAGTCCATCCAGCCAGGTGCCCGGTCGAAGTCGTGATTCTTACCTGGCCGTGGGCCGCCTACCTGGGCACTGAGAGTTTGGAAAAGGGCGTGCGCGTTACCGTATCTCCCTGGCTCAAGTTTCACTCGCAGATGATGCCCACGACCGCCAAAGCGTGTGGTCAATACCTCAACTCGATACTCGCAGTGCGCGACGCAGTAAGTCGCGGGTTTGATGAAGCATTGCTGCTGGACACAGATGGTCACATCGCCGAAGGGTCAGGTGAGAATCTTTTTATCGTGCGCGACGGGCGCTTAGTGACCAATGACGAACGCCACTCGATTCTTCTCGGTATCACTCGCGAGGTGGTGATGCAGATCGCGCGCGACCTTGGCTATCGAGTGGAGACACGGGCGCTGCGGCTCGACGACCTGCTCAATGCCGACGAAGCGTTCTTCACGGGAACGGCGGCTGAGGTGACGCCCATCCGTGAAGTTGATGACGTGCCGATCAAAGACAGCCAGCGCGGGCCGATTACCAGGCAGATTCAGGAGATTTTCTTTTCTGCCACTTCGGGCCGCGACCTAAGATATAGGCATTGGCTGCATCCAGTTCCTCAAGCAGTCGGAGTCAATTAGTGAAATGGAGCGCGGACATCCTGTCCGCCAGCGTGCACAGCACGCTCAGACTTGCTGGGAAGGTTCCATGGGTTGGTTCGCGCTACGCGCTCAGGCGGACAGGATGTGCGCGCTCCGCAGTACCCGCAGATGATGGATGTTGACCTCAAAAATGCTGTGTCGGAACGATTGCGCACGGCGCGCCGAGTGGTGATCAAGCTGGGTACGAGCATAGTTACCGGAGCCGATGGTCAGATATGCACCGAACAAGTTCAGCCGATCGTCCGCTCGATTGCCGCCCTCAAAAGTGCCGGCCGCCAAGTCGTGCTGGTCTCTTCCGGGGCAGTCGGTCTTGGCGCCGGAAGGCTGAATTTGCCGCGAGCGCGCCTGAATGATCTGGTTGTCCGGCAGGCGTGCGCGGCCGTGGGCCAAAACCTGCTGATGAATGCTTACGAGCGATTCTTTAGCGCCCTTGATGTAAAGATCGCGCAGGTTCTGTTGACCGAAAAGGATTTCGCCGATCGACGCAGCTATCAAAATTTGCGCAGTACGATGGAGAAACTGCTCAAGCTGGGTGTGCTGCCCATTGTCAACGAGAACGATACGGTCTCAACCGCCGAACTCGAGTATCTGAGCGGCAGTGCAGAACGCATCTTTAGCGATAACGATCGACTGGCCGCCCTCCTGATGAGTAAAGTGGAAGGCGACGCGCTCATTTTGCTGACCGATGTGGAAGGCCTGCTGTCTCGTAAAACGAAGAAGAGACTGACTGGTCGCGCTCTGGACGAACGGTTGGAAGCCATTCCTTTCGTCGAGAAGATTACGGCGGAGTTAAGGGCGGCGGCGGCTGGCCCGTCGGCCAGCGGCCGTGGCGGCATGCTGAGTAAAGTAGATGCGTCACAGATCGCAACGCGTGCCGGCGGAGTTGCCGTCATCGCCAACGGCACGACGCCAGACACGCTCGATCGCATTTTCGCCGGCGAGGGTGTCGGTACCACTTTCGTCTCATCATCGCGCATGCGCGGCAAGAGACGATGGATCGCCTATGCAGCAAATGTGCGCGGACGCGTTGTGGTAAACGCCGGCGCGCGCGATGCCATCCTGGACGGCAAAGGCAGTCTGCTGGCTTCGGGCGTCATTCGGGTTGAGCACGCTTTTGGTTCGCTCGATGTGGTCAGCATCGCGGGCCCTGAGGGTCGCGAGTTCGCGCGCGGAATCGCCAACTGCGCCAGCGAGGAAGCGGCTGTACAAACTAACGGCAACGGACAATCGACGAATCAACCAGAAAGTTCGCACCACAGGGGTGTGCTAGTGACGCGTGACAACATCGTCATTCTGGGAGATGGCTCCGGTTTCACGGGATAACTTCAGCGGTAGGGAACCGCTTGCGGTTGCAAGCGGGTAACTCTCGTGAAAACGACCCGGTCGCTACCACGAGCGGTTCTGTACCGAACTCGTTAGTCGCTTTTTGGGTCAAGGCCATGGATAGCGAATCCAAGCTAAAGGCAAGCCATACTTGCGTTGAAGATATAGCTCGACGGGCCAGGGCGGCCGCGCGCCTGCTTGCGTGGCTGCCTGGAGATCGTCGCGACGCTGCTTTGCAGTCTGCGGCCTATGCTATTGCAGAGCGCAAGTTGGAAATCCTGGTTGCCAATCAGCGCGACTGCCATGACGCCGTCCGCGCGGTCGAATCAGGACAGATGTCGCCGGCCCTGTTCCAGCGGTTGCAGATCAACGAGCAATCGATTGCCGCCATGTCGCGTTGCGTGCTGGACGTGGCCCGGCTGCCCGATCCCCTGGGCCGGCAGCTTGCTGCAACTGAGCTGGACGATGGGTTGACCTTATATAAGGAGTCCTGTCCGATCGGAGTCATCGGCATCATTTTTGAGGCCCGTCCCGAAGTTGTTCCGCAAGTGGCCGCGCTAGCCTTGAAGTCGGGCAACGCGGTGATCCTCAAAGGCGGCGCTGAAGCGTCGCATACGAATCAGGCACTCGTAACGATTTGGCGCGACGCCGTCAGCCATTTTCTGGATATTCCGCCTGCTGCGATCAACTTGCTGCACACGCGCGAAGATGTTGCCCAGATGCTGACGCTCGATCGAGATATTGATTTGATCATTCCGCGGGGTTCGCAGCAATTCGTGCGCTACATTGCCGAGCACAGTCGCGTTCCGGTGCTTGGTCATGGCGAGGGAATCTGTCATGTCTATGTCGACCGCGCGGCGGATTTGCGCAAGGCGATTGCGATCGCCCTCGATTCGAAGGCGCAATACCCGGCCGCATGCAATGCAATGGAAACCCTGCTGGTTCACGAGCAGGTTGCCGATCGTTTCTTACCCGAGATGATCGAGTCCTTCAGGACCGAGGGCGTCGAGGTGCGCGGCTGCCCGCGGACCGTGGCGTTGGCCGAAGGATATGACGTTGCCGGCGTCAGCGAAGAGGATTGGGCTACCGAGTATTCGGATCTCATCATTTCCATCAAGATCGTTTCGAGCACACAGGAAGCACTGGCACATATCGATCGCTACGGTTCCGGCCATACGGAGGCGATCGTCACTGAAGACGCCGACACGGCCTCGCATTTCATGACCAGAGTCGATGCCGCAGGGGTCTATCAGAATGCCTCGACGCGTTTTGCTGACGGCTTTCGTTATGGCCTCGGCGCTGAGTTGGGAATCAGCACCGGCAAGTTGCACGCGCGTGGGCCAGTTGGTCTCGAAGGTCTGACAACTTACAAGTACAAACTTTTCGGTGACGGCCATATCGTTGCCGGGTACAGCAATGGCGAACAATCTTTCCGGCATCGAAACCTGGCTGATACAGGACCGATGAATGAACGAGGGACTTTTCGGTCGGTTCCTTCGCCTCTCAAGGTAAAGCTGAGAATTCATGACTAATCGAATCGAAATCTACGACACGACTTTACGTGACGGGACCCAGGGCGAGGGCATCAGTTTTTCGGTGTCGGACAAATGCCGCGTCGCCGAAGAACTGGACGCGCTCGGCATGGATATCATCGAGGGAGGATGGCCCGGCTCAAATCCCCGTGACGTGGCGTTCTTCGAGAGGGTGCGCACTCTTAGACTGAATCAGTCGGCAATCGCTGCTTTCGGGGCTACGCGGCGGCAAAATTTATCGTGCCCGCAGGACCAAAGTATTCAGTCTTTGCTCCAGGCGGACACACCCGTAGTGACTATCTTCGGTAAGTCCTGGATCCTGCACGTAACGGACGCCTTGCGAATAAGCCGCGAAGAGAATCTGGAGATTATCGAGGATACAGTAGGTTATCTTTCTGCTCGGGTGCCCTTTGTAATTTACGACGCGGAGCATTTCTTTGACGGCTATGCTGCGAATCCCGAGTATGTGTTGGCGACACTACGGGCGGCGGCGGCCGGCGGCCCTCACCGGATCGTGCTTTGCGATACGAATGGAGGCAGCCTGCCTGATGATATCGCACGGATCACCCGGGCAGTGATCGATGAGATCAAGGTGCCGGTCGGTATCCATTGCCACAACGACGGAGAGTTGGCCGTGGCCAATACTCTCGCGGCAGTTTCCGCCGGAGCGACCCACGTGCAGGGAACGATCAATGGTTATGGCGAGCGCTGTGGCAATGCCAACCTTTGTTCAATCATCCCCAACCTGGAATTGAAGCTGGGGTTTAAGACTATTGGAGTTGAACGTTTGAAGAAGTTGCGCGCGACTGCAAGTTTCGTCAGCGAGATTGCCAATCTTTCGCTTGATTCACGGGCCGCTTTCATCGGCGATAGTGCCTTTGCGCACAAGGGCGGCGTTCACGTCTCCGCGGTTGAACGTAATCCGAAGACTTACGAACACATCGAGCCGGAGCGCGTAGGCAATCGGCGGCGGGTGCTGGTTTCCGATCTTTCAGGCCGAGCGAATCTTCTGGCCAAAGCTCGTGAGTTGGGAATTGAATTGGATGAGGAGCAACGCGTGCTGGCAGAACTGAAACAACTCGAGCACGATGGCTTTGAATTTGAAGCAGCCGAAGCCAGCTTCGAACTGCTCGTGCACAAGCTGCGCAACGCGCCGGCGCCGTACTTCGAACTACTGGGATTTCGCGTGATTGACGAACATCGAGGGGCCCTGATGCCGATGAGCGAGGCGACT
>DATNNY010000427.1:0-5195 GCA_035601635.1 Pyrinomonadaceae bacterium | reverse complement strand
ATCTCCGACAACTCACCTCGGGCTGTCCGTCGCATCACATCCATCTGCCAGAGTCGATCGGCAGCAGTAACATAGCCCTGAGCAAAATACAGATCCTCGTCATTAGTGGCTTCGATATAGGGAATGCCACGCTCGTCACGCCGCACAGTAACGCGGCCGTGCAGGCCGGAGATGGAGATCGTGGGACTTGATTGCTGGGCATATACGGGCTGGAGCTGGAAAGTGTTAACGGCCGCTAACAGGCCAGTGGTCAGAACCAGTAAGAGTATCTTGCTTAAACAGATTTTCATCAGCTCGCCTTCGGTCGGGTGATCTAATTACAAAGGCTGGCATGTTACCACATCGTAAGAGAGCAGTTGATTCTTATGTCGCCGGAGTTATCTGGAACTCTGGGCTGGTCAGAAGAAAAGCAGGCAGCGGGGCAGCGACCTACTGACAAACTCGATTACAACGACTCCAGACAATTGAGAAAGGGAGCTTTCAGTTAGAGAGCTCCCTTTGTTGTGTGCCCGGAAGTGTTTGTTGATGAGCGGAACAGTTCGCTTTCGATTGTCTGTTCCTATCCGCAAGATTTCCGTTTAGAAATGCTTCGCCTGCAGCGTCACCGTCAAAGGTTCAGGGGTTCGTCAGCTGTATCGCAAACGACAGATAAAAGTCTCCCAGGTCCTGATCGGCTTGATTGGGTCTTGTAGCTACCTTGAGCAACTTGGCCACGTTCTTTCTTTCTCCGTTTAGTTGAATAGCACTGGGTTCGATCTTCCATTGATTGCATTTGGAGTTTGCATCCGTGGTGACGCAGGTGACCTGAGTTAGGTTCACTTCGGAAAAGTTATCCGCGCGCATAGTCAGTCGATAGCGGACCCCGCCGGCGTCGTCAAAGGCGATAACGAGAGGACAGAAGACCGCTGCTCCGCCCGCAATTGTTCGCATGTCGGTGCCATAGACGCTGCATTGCTCGATGAATCTCGCTCGCGCCAGTTGATATGCGAAAGGAGAGGTCGGTGCACCTCCGCCAGGGCCGCTGCCGGGAAACCATGTCGCGCAGATCGATCAGCACCTTTCGTTGGGGTGAGGAGTTGAAGTTGAGCGTGTCCAACACCCAATCTCCCACAGCGGCCTGCAGAATTGATTGCAGTGAATTGGAATTCCGGTAAGAGCCGGCTTGATCGCTTTGAATGCGCAAGGTGGGTAAAGTGTCAACGCCGAGACCGTCAATCGTTGATGTGACAGCTGTATCCGACGCTGGCTTTGCTGCCGTCGCTGCGGATTGCAGCAGAGAGGCCGCGGCGATACCTAGCAATGTTACGGTAGCGAGATACGTGAGACTTCTTTTCATTTGGGATTCTCCTTTTGTCTATAAGAAATTCGAGGCCGCCATTCCGGGACGGTCTGTCCGGGAATGACGGCCTCCGAGTGTTTCGGTCAGCCAGAAAAACTGTTAGAAAAAATTGCCTGGACACTAGCTCGATAGACGAGCACCCTAATAATTGAACTTGATCTTCTCCTTGACCACTTCCGCCAGGACAGGCAAACCATCCTGAATCTTTAAGCGCTCAATTTCGCCGTGCCACAACCCTCGGCAATAGCGAATAAATGCAAGCCACGCAGGATGAACAGAATGATCAGTGGGTTTCTCGTCCGTTGTTGGAGTTGTTGACAACTTTTCGAAGCCCTTTCCATTTACCATGAGCTTGGAATTCATTCACCTCTCCTCGGGCCGCCATCTGAATACCACCTCGATCTTCGTTCCGACTACTACAACTTCTTCACGACGATTTTGAACGGAGTCTTCTGATAACCAGCTACAGTTGCCGGGTTATTGTTGCGATTGAGCAGCACTGACCACTCTCCTGAGGTCGCGTTTGGATCTGTGACTCCGGAAGGTGGTGGTGCCTGGTCGGGGATCATCGTCCAGGTAATGGCATCCGGGTGGTAAATTTTGACGTAAGCCGTTCCGGCCGCGACAGGATTAACATTGTCCATGGGAGAGTAATTGAAACGCAGGCCGTAGGTGTTAGTACCGTTGATGTCCAGGCTGGAACCATAACTCCTTTTTACGAAGTAACCATTTGCATCGATTCCGCAACCGCCGTAATTGTCCGGCGCAGTATTACACCAGTTTACAAAGACCGATCCCCCATCAGTGATTGGCACATTACCCACGCGGTCCGTATTGAAACTTGTAAAGTTCACTGAGGGGCCCAAAATAGACCCGCCGGGAAACTTGTAAGTCATGAAGCGGGAAGAGAAATTCAGGTTGAGCGTCAGGTCGTATGTGCAGTTGTCCACCTGAAATTTAGCGTCGATGTTTTGGCCTTTCACCTTCCCAGAGACATAAGGCACGGGACTACCATCCGCATTGGTCTTGTCCGGCCACAAATTGTAGGTCGCCGTGTTCGTTGCGTCCGTGTATTTGTAGACACTCACACTCAGATTGGTTACGTCAGTGCCACACGAGGCGGCCTGTCCCTTCGGCGTAACCGCGAATAGCTCAGTTCCTTTGCCACCGCGTCCGTCAGAATTCAGAACCTGAATGTCGAAATTAGCTATAGAGGCGGTGTCGGCCACCGTGATGTTAGCTGTTAATTCACCGGAATTCACAAAGGTCGTGGAGTTGACTGTCACTCCGCCCGGGTCGGTTGTTCCCGTCACGAACCAGGAAAGAACGCGGAAACATTTTGAGATTCCTGTTGCGTGTATCGGAGGCGCGTGCTCGATGGCGCCATCGCCAGGACTGAACTTGTCGAAGTAGTCGTCTTGCCCCCATAAACGAGCGTTGCGGCCGAAGGCAAATACGCGAGCACATAGTCATCGACCAGAAAACGGCTACTGTTTCCGCCACGTCTGGTGAGCACAGCAAACGGAAGGTAATGCAAAATCGCGTGCGGCACAATGTAAATTCGACTGATGCCACGCAGCCAGCCGGCATCTTCAATCGGCGCGATTAGTGTTTGATAAAGACTCTTCGCAGGGAGCTTCCATTCATTCGTCTGTTTGCGGAGCAGGACATCGCGCAGGAACTCTACTTTGCCCCGCAAGTCAGACGCGCGGACAGGTATTGACTTGGCGCGCAAGTCGCCGGAAGTAACCACAAAGATTTCCAGGCTGTCTGCAGCCAGCACATACTCTACCAGGGCAGTGCCGGCGGGAAGTTGGCGTTTGACCTCCTCGACTCTTGGTACTTTAAGTGTCCGCACCGCAGCATAATTGGGATCCGTGCTGAACAAATCGTCGAGAAAGTCTTCATAGTTGCGCTCAGCATTAGCCAGCTCCTTAGAAAACAGATCAAAGGCTTCGCCGCGTCGCTCCGGCGCCGGCCGATTAGCCTCGTCTTCTAATTTGCGCTGAAGTTCGCGAATTCGATTCCGCAGGGCGGTTTCTTTCTGCCGTTGAGCTGCGTCATGAACCGGCGGCTGGCCACGATTCAGCAAATCGAGATAGCTGCGGGCCCGCAACTTCTCTGACAAAACAAAGGCCTCGTCCGGCTTTCCCAACTTAAGTAGCAGTTGCACCAAAGCTACATAGACCTGGTATCTATCTTCAATATAGCCCGCACGAAAGCGCTCTTCCCGCAGCTCTCCGCGGACTTGTTCGATCGTCTTTATGGCACTCTGATAAGCGGAGAGGGCCTCTTCATTTCGCTTGAGCGCTTCGAGCGCCTGGCCGCGGGCATACGCCAGACGCCAAGTGAGTTCCGGATTTGCGTTTTGCGTAACTATTGCTTCGCCTGCGGCAAACTTTGTGAGCGCCTCATCTTGCCGGCCCAGGAGCCGGGATACATCGCCCTGGACATAGAGTGTTTCAGCTTCAAGTGGGCTCGCTTGCGTGGCGCGGGCAATTTCGAGTGCTTGCTTCGCTTCGGCTGCGGCCTCTTCGAAACGTTTCAGATCGCGGTAGGTCTGCGCCAATTGAAGATGGGCCGATCCCATGGCAGCGCGATCATTCGCTTCGGTGGCTCTAGCCAGCCCATCTTTGTAAAGCGCAGCGGCTTCGGTAAATCGCTTACGCCGCCATTCAAGATCGCCGAGGGCAAGCAGACTATAAGTGACTCCGCGCGGATGGTTGATTGCTCGCGACAGGTCAAGAGCTCGATGGAAATCTTTCTCAGCGAAAGCCTCGTCTCCGAGTCGAATCTCCAGGTTCCCCAGATCGCCGAGGCCCTCGATCAATTCCTGCTTCAAACCAGCCTGTTCATAGGCTTGCAATGCGTGATGATATTGATCGAGCCCTTCGGTGTATTTTCCCAGTTGTACCAGCGCGCTCCCTTTTGCTTTCTGCGAGTCCGCGGCCTCCTTCTTCAGTCCCGCGCCGGTGGCGAGTATGATTGCGCGATTCAGCTGGTCAATAGCTTCGGACGCCCGTCCCAGGCCGATATAACAGAGACCGATGTTTTCCAGGTCCTGGCTGATCCCGGTTGTCAATTTTAGACGTTCATCGATCTCGAGAGACTCCCGGTAATAACGCAATGCTTCACTGTACTCTCCGAGCAGGAGGTGTTCGCCGCCAATATTGCCGATAGTATCGCTGATGCCGCGTTCGAAGTTTGTGCCGCGATAGAGTTGAAGGGCGAGATTATATTCTTCGAGAGAGAGACGGTATTCGCCCAGATCGTCGTAAACCAAACCGAGATTGTTTCGTGATGAAGCCTCGATGATCCGGTCATTGAGCTGATTTCCTGCGGCGATAGCTTTCTTGAAGTATTCGATCGCGCGGGGATATTGGCTCATGTCACGATACAACAGTCCCAGATGGCTGAGCGTCTTGCCCTCTTCGCCGCGATCGCCGATTTCCTGTTTCAGCTTGAGAGCGCGCTGCAGGTAGTCGAGCGCTGTGGAAAACTCTCCAAACCGTTTGTAGCAATTACCAATGAGGCCGAGGGTAATTGCTTCGCCCTTGCGGTCGCCTTCTTTGCGGAACAGCACGTGCGCCTTCTCGAATTCCGGTAGAGCAGCGCGCGCGCCCTCGTTAGCATAGAGTTCGCGGGCATGGAGGAGCACCTCCATCGCCTTTGGCGATTGTGTGGCGCTGTTATTCGCCGCAGAGGGTGAAGGCGTTAGTGGTTGGGCACATACACCCATTTGAGTCACCAGCAACCAACCGGCAAGGAGAAACGTCCAGGCCAGATTTCGCAAGCATCGCTCGCCAGGGCAGTTTGTCATTCTGAAACTCGGAAGCTAACGATGCTTGATCGTACC
>DATNNY010000426.1:0-11903 GCA_035601635.1 Pyrinomonadaceae bacterium | reverse complement strand
GCGGGCTACCTTCAACGACGGCGGCTGGAGACGGCCGCTTCTTAGAATCAACTTTCGGGATCTCCCTTCTCCCTCTGGGAGAAGGGCCGGGGAAGAGGGACGGAGTTAAGGCGGCTCGTTACTAAAGCCCTCTCCCCAACCCTCTCTCAAAGGCAGAGAGAGTTAGGATCACGCTCTTGACTAAGCTATGAAGTCATCACAGAAACCAGAGGCAATGCAAAAGTGAAATTAGCGCAATTCAAAACAAAGGATTCTAAGCAGCGGCTCGGGCTAGCCGTGGGCGACGTCGTTTGCGATGTCGCGGAATTGGCGCGAGTATTGGCCGGCGCGGGAACGGCGCCTGCGAGCTGGCTGCTTGAGGCTAGAGATATGCTGGACGTCATTGGACGCGGCGAGTCGGCGCTCGGCGAAATCAGCGCTCTGCTGAATGGCGGTCAAGCGCGCCATGCCGGCCGCCAAGCCGTGGGTTATTCGATCGACGAAATCGAGTTTTTGCCTGCCGTGCGCCCGAGCAAGATCCTGGCTATCGGCCGTAACTATGTTGACCACGCTATCGAAGGGGGAGCAGAACCGCCCTCAACGCCACTTCTCTTCAACAAACTTCCAAATTCGCTCAGCGCCCATAACGCGCCGATCGCGCTGTCGAACCTCAGCCAGAAAGTGGATTATGAAGCCGAGTTGGCCGTTGTGATTGGCCGCCGGGCCCGGCAAGTGAGCGAGGCCAACGCACTCGAACATGTTTTCGGTTACACGCTCATCAATGACGTGAGCGCACGCGATCTGCAATTCGGCGATGGGCAGTGGACGCGTGGCAAGGGCCTGGATACTTTTGCGCCGCTCGGACCGTTCATTACTACGCGCGACGAGATCGCTGATGTTCAAGCGCTCAAGATTGAAGGACGCCTCAATGGTGAAGTGATGCAGTCATCAAACACCGCCAAGATGATCTTCAAAATTGGCTATCTCATCTCGTACCTCTCGCAGGGCATAACCCTGGAGCCAGGTGATGTGATCGCGACCGGGACACCGGAAGGCGTGGGCGTCTTTCGCGATCCGCCGGTGTTGTTGAAAGCTGGCGACGTCTATGAAGTCGAGATCGAAGGACTCGGAACACTGCGAAATCCGGTGATAGCTGCTGAATGAGTGGCCCAGACTTTAGTCTGTGTTCCAAGTCTCGAAACCACATAGGGAAAACGCGAATTGAAATCTTAGTGCCGACACGTTTGAGGGAAGGGACGTGACATGAGCGCGGATGTAGAGGAGACCTTCCCGTCGAGTTCAGCTAACTGTAGAATGAGGCAGTGGTTAACTGGCATCGGTTTACACCATCTGATTTTGAATACGACTTTGAGAACGATAAGCTCGCTGCTCATCGCGTGTCTATAGATGAGGCGATTGAATGCTTCTTCTCGGAGTATGTGGTCCTCCGAAACAAGAAGTACCAGGATCGCTATTAACTTGTTGGGCGCACGCTGGGCGGTCGTGAGCTCAAGATCATTTTCCAACTCAAACCAAGCAATGTGATCCGCATAATTACCGGGTGGCCGTTATGACTACAAAAAAGAAACAATCAAGAAGAAAACTCTCCGATGAAGAAATCGACAGGACTGTTGAGACGCAAGCCGCAGATAATTTCGCGTGGGGAAAGCCGATTCAGGTTCGCAAAAAGAGATCTGAATCGGTTTCCTTACCAGCGGAACTGGCCGCGCGAGTAGCTTTCCTTGCTCAACTACACCGCGAGCGAAACGCCCAGGAATGGTTGGCGCGGATAATAAAAGAGCGAGTTGAATTGGAAGAAGTAGCCTTCCTCGCAGCCAAGCGTGAGATGTTCACGAGAAACGGTGTGTAAGAGGGAGCGGGACTGTCGTGGTGGAGCCAAACGAACGACTCGATCCCGAAATACCGGAGGGAAACAAGTGGCTACGACGCTTTCAGACCCGAATACTCGGCCCCTGTCTCGCTTCGACGGACCATTTTGTAGCCGTTGATTTGACCGTTTCCAATCAGGTTGAGTGTCTCGGTACGGTCCTTTCCCTCTTGGATCGACTCTCGTCTTGTTATTGGGGCTGTCACCAGGGCAACCACATGAAGGAGTATCTGCTCGCTCGCGCGTGTACTTCAACATCGGCTGCATGGATCTTGGTTCGGCATGGCCACTATGATGCGGCTTTGGGGATCGCGAGAGATGTCGGTGAGATCGCGAATCTTCTCATGCTATTTGCTGCAGATGGCGAAGCCTTTGAGCGATGGATTCGAAGTGACGATCGCGGGCGGATGCGCGACTTCAAGCCCTCGAAGGTCAGGCAAACGCTGGAGCAATTAAACGTGCCCATTCCTGTCGGTAAGGATATCTACAAAGTGCTTTCGGAGCGTGCGACTCATGTCACACCAAACACGAGACCAGAGCTGCACAACAACGTCGATCACCCTTTGGCGGGCGGATCCTTTCAGGCGGATGGTGTACGAATCTGCCTTGCTCACATTGGGTTCGCTGTTAGCATGACGGCCCTTGCCGCAACGCGGCTCATACAACCCGCCGAGCACCGTGGGGCGCGGATAGTTGCGGCCGCTTCCGCTTTGATTGATGCTCGCCAAGCCTGAACTCGACCGTTAGCGACTTCAAATTTGAAGTCCTGAGAAACCTAATGAGAAGCTTAACTCTTTTTCTTCTATCTCTCTTCATAATCCAACCAAGCTTCAGTCTGCCGGCTCAGGAAAGTGCCGCCACGAAAAAGTCCATCTATCACGACACCTGGATCGATCTGAATAAGAACGGCCGGATGGACGTCTACGAAGACCCGAAAGCGCCAATCGATCGACGCGTCGAAGATCTCTTGTCCCAAATGAATTTGGACGAGAAGACTTGCCAGACGGCAACTTTGTACGGCGTCGGGCGCGGCCGGACCGGCGCGCCGCTGCCTCTCAAGGACGAATTACCAACACCTGATTGGAAGAATCAGATCTGGAAAGATGGCATCGCCAACATCGACGAGCACTTAAACGGCGTAGGGCCCAACGGAAAGAGCATCTATGCCACCGACTTCGAGAAACATGTCTGGGCGATGAATGAAGTCCAGCGCTTCTTCATTGAAGACACGCGGCTCGGCATTCCGGCTGATTTCACGAACGAAGGACTGCGCGGGGTCGCGTTCACGACGGCGACGAGTTTTCCGTCTGAGTTGGGCATGGGCCATACATGGGATCCGGCGCTGGTGCGCGAGATGGGTCGCATTACTGCTCTGGAAGCCCGGGCGCTCGGTTACACGAACGTCTATGCGCCGACGCTCGATGTGTCCCGTGACCAGCGTTGGGGACGAATAGAAGATACTTACGGCGAAGATCCTTATCTTGCCTCTCGTCTGGGAGTTGAAATGGTGAAGGGCCTGCAACAGGACTACACCGTCGCATCGACGGGCAAACACTTTGCGGTTTATAGCGTGGGCAAAGGCGCGCGTGAAGGTGAAGCGCGCACCGATCCCCAGGTCTCTCCGCGCGAAGTCGAAAACATCCTGCTCCCGTCTTTCAAAGCTGCGATCAGAGAAGGCGGGATGCTCGGGGTGATGAGCTCCTACAACGACTATGACGGCATTCCAGTTACCGGCAGCAAGTACTGGCTAACGGATCGACTCAGAACTGATTTCGGCTTCAAAGGCTATGTCGTTTCGGACAGCGCCGCCGTCGAATACCTCTACAGTAAGCATGCGGTCGCGGCCGATATGAAAGACGCCGTGCGGCAATCGATTGAAGCCGGATTGGATGTGAAGACGAATTTCACAAAACCTGAAGACTTCATTTTGCCGCTCCGTGAACTGGTAAAAGAGGGCCAGGTCTCAATGAAGACCCTGGACGATCGAGTCCGTGATGTGCTGCGAGTCAAATTCATTCTGGGTATCTTCGATCATCCTTACGTCGCCGATGCGGTTGCGACGAAACGTCTGGTCAATTCTGCTGAGCATCAACAGGTCGCTTTGCGCGCCGCGCGGGAAAGCCTGGTCCTGTTGAAGAACGAGAAAAACATTCTGCCGTTGAGTAAAGGGATAAAGTCGATCGCCGTAATCGGTCCCAATGCGGATGACGACAGTACGGCCCGTTATCGTTACGGTCCCAACGCGGTGAAGGGCGTGACGGTGCTCGAGGAAATCAAGACAAAGCTCGCTGGCAGCGTGAAAGTTAACTATGCGAAGGGCTGCGAGATCACCGATGCGCACTGGCCGCAGACTGAAGTTCTGCCGGAACCGCCGACCAAAGAAGAACTAACCGAAATCAACAAAGCTGTTGAGGCCGCCCGGAATTCGGACCTGGCGGTGGTCGTGCTGGGCGATTCGATGAAGACGGTGGGGGAAAGCGCGTCGCGCACCAGTCTCGATTTGCCCGGCCATCAACTTGAATTGGTCCAGGCGGTCTATGCCGCCGGCAAACCGGTGATCGTGGTTCTGATTAATGGCCGGCCGATGAGCATCAACTGGATCGACAAGTACGTCCCTGGAATCATTCAAGCGTGGTTTCCGGGAGTCCAGGGTGGGACCGCAATCGCGGACGTCTTGTTCGGCGACTACAATCCCGGAGGAAAGTTGACCGTTACTTTTCCAAAAACTGTCGGACAGATCCCTTTTAATTTTCCCACCAAGCCAAAGGCCCAATGGGAAGGCGAGAAGACCCGGGTCAACGGCGCGCTCTACTACTTCGGACACGGTTTGAGCTACACGACGTTCGCCTACAGCAATCTGAAGATCGAGCCTGCCGGCCGCGGCGCGAGCGTAAACCTCCGGGGCAGTAGCCCGACCCGGGGTCCCCAGACGGGCAGCCCGGCTGGGGTGGTCGCGGTAAGGGAGGGCTCGAATCTCACGGTGAGCTTTGAAGTAAAAAACACGGGCCCGCGCGAAGGCGATGAAGTCGTGCAACTCTACACACGCGACCTTGTCAGCACTGTGACGACTTATGAAAAGAATCTGCGTGGATTTGAGCGCGTCCATCTGAAACCAGGCGAGACAAAGACAGTGAGGTTTGTTTTGCACCCCGATGATCTTGCCTTGTGGGATCGAAACATGCATTTCGTGGTTGAGCCGGGAAAGTTTCGCGTGATGATCGGATCGGGATCGGAAGACATTCGGTTGACGGGCGAGTTTGAGATTGTTGTGAAGTAACAGATTTCCGGTGTCTCTCAGTAGTTGTCGGCTATGAGGTCAGTAGCGACCGGGTCTCACCTGCATCAGACACGTCCAGCAATCACGAACCCGCTTAATACCGCTCTCGCTACAGACTTCATAACCTAGCAGGAGGTCCCTGATGAATCATTTCCTTATCATCGTTTGTTTACTCATCACATCTGCCGGGATTGCTGCGGCCCAAACTGCGACGCCAGCACCAAGCCCGGCCGATCCATGTGCCGAGATACGCGCGCGGTCCGCGCGGTATGAAACCCAATTGAACGACTGGCCGGTCCTGGCTCGTTATCACGAAGCCAACGCGAAAACTAATGCGCCGGCTAAGAACGAGGAACGCGTGGTGTTCATGGGTGACTCGATTACCGATGGCTGGCAGAACCCGAAGTACGGCGGCTTCTTTCCCGGCAAACCTTATATCGATCGCGGCATCAGTTCGCAGACGACCCCACAAATGCTCATACGCTTTCGGCCTGATGTCATTGCCCTGCAACCGAAGGTCGTGGTGATTCTCGCCGGCACGAATGACATTGCCGGCAACACCGGGCCGATGACTCTGCAAGCTACTGAAGACAATCTGACTTCGATGTTTGATCTGGCTCATGCAAATGGTATTCGGGTAGTGTTTGCTTCCGTCCTTCCGATTAGCGATTACGAAAAGAACAAAGAGGGTCAGCAAATCATTCGTAGTAAGCAGCGCCCACCGGAACAGATCACTGCGCTCAACGCCTGGATGAAGACATATGCAGCGGCGCACCGAGGCGTCTACCTTGATTACTTTTCGGCGATGGCCGACGATAAGGGTTTTCTAAAAGAAGAGTTGAGTGAAGACGGATTGCATCCGAATAAGAAGGGCTATGACATTATGGCCCCGCTGGCGGAGCAAGCCATTACGGCCGCCCTAAAATCGCGAAGATAGCGGTAACATTGCAGGCAAAGCTTGCGAGTCGCGCAGCTTCAACTTAACATACATGTTTGCTTGAAAATTGAATTGATGTAGCGCAGGCCCTGGCTTGTGCTCGCGAGCCGGCAACTCGCGCTACATAAAACCAGCAGGAGGGAGCCAATGTCGGACGAGCCCAAAAGGAAAAGCTCGCGTTACGATCCCAGCCGGAGAAAGTTTCTCAAAGGCGTCGGGGTGGCCGGCGCCGGCGCCGCGCTGGCTGACTCTCTGCTGACCCGTGACGTCGTCGACGCTAAGTCAAAGCTCGATGCGGCAGGCGAGCCCCTCAGCGGGAGTATCAACGTCGCGCTCGACATCAACGGGCAAAAACGAAATGCTACGGTCGAGCCGCGCACAACTTTGCTCAATGCGATGCGCGATCGCCTGGAACCTGGCATCACCGGGCCAAAGCTGGTCTGTGACATGGGAACTTGCGGCGCCTGCACGGTGATCATGGATGGCAAGCCTGTCTATTCATGTCTGGTCCTGGCGGTCGATGCAGTGGGCAGGAAATTGACGACGGTCGAAGGGCTTGGCGCCCCGCAAAACATGAACGAGGTGCAGAAGGCATTTATCGCACAAGACGCACTGATGTGTGGCTTTTGCACGCCCGGATTTGTGACTACCGTTTCTGCTTACCTGAAGCAGAATGCGAATCCGACGCTCGACGAAGTGCGTGAAGCCTGCAAGGGAAACTTTTGTCGCTGCGGAACCTATCCGCGAGTCTTCGAGGCGGCGCTGGCCGCCGCCAAAGCTGGAACGGCGGGCGAGTAAAAGGAGTTCTGGTTGAGTGATTATGGAAGGGACGGATCAAACGCAAAGATTCGCAAAGTTTTTGGCAAAGGTCGCAAAGAGAAATTTCTTAGCATTACTTTGCGGTTCTGCCTTCGCGCCCTTTGCGTTTAAGTCGGCCTGCCACCGAGACTCAAGTAGGACAGTAAGACTCATCAACGGTTGGTGTTTTTAACGGAGAGATAGCTAATGCCACAGCAACAACCGCAACCTTCGCCCACGCCGCCAAAAAAGAAAAAGGTTCGGGTGCCGCGCGTGGTAAACGGCATCGAGACGATGGTCGAGATCGAAGTGGACGACGTGGCGGGTCCGGGTTGGGGGCCAAATGACAAGCACACTCTCCTGAATCATCGTCTTACTCGAGTCGATGGTCCGCTGAAAGTGTCCGGCGCCGCTCAGTATACGTATGACGTGCGCTTACCCGGGATGCTTTACGGACGAATTCTTCGGTGCCCGCACGCACACGCGCGAGTGAAGAGATTCGATTCGAGCAAGGCCGCGACCATGCCCGGTGTCAAAGCGATCATTCAGACACCACTGCGCATCACCAAGGCCGACGAGGAAGTCTTGCCGGAGTTTCGTTTTGCCGGCTCACCTGTCGCCGCCGTCGCGGCCACCACCGCGGAACTGGCACAGGACGCTGCCCGCGCAATTGTCGTCGAGTACGAAGTCTTGCCCCATGTCGTGCGTGCCCAGGACGCAATCAAACCCGAGTCACCAGAAGTTCTGGCAAGAGATAAGGGAAAGCCCGAAGAAAGAAATCTGCGACTGGCGAATAAGAGCGGAGATGCACAAAAAGTGGAAGCCGCCATCGCCGCTTCCGACGCGGTCGTGGAAGCTGAGTACTACACTCCCCGGATCCATCATGCGTGTCTTGAGACGCACGGAATGGTCGTTGATTATTCCGGCGGCGGTTCGGCAACCGTCTATGCCACGACGCAGGGGACATTCACAATTCCTGAAGATGCGGCCACAGAGTTAGGCCTGCCGCAAAGCGCCGTCACAGCGACTGTTCAGCACATGGGTGGCGGCTTCGGATCGAAATTCGGCATCGGCATCGAGGGAATGCTCGCCTGCAGACTGTCGAAACAAACCGGGTCCCCGGTCAAGTTAATGCTGAACCGTTATGACGAGTTCGTGATGGCCGGCAACCGGTCCGGGTCGTGGCAAAAAATCAAAGCCGGCGCAAACAAAGATGGCACGCTCGTCGCTCTGCGAGCTACGCAGTACCGGCTGGGCGGCGTGGGACAGGGATCGCAGGCGAACCAACCTTATGCTGCCTATCGCGCGGGTGAGTCTTATCGCGAAGTCTATTCGTTGCACACCAACGAAGACTCTTCGGTCGCGATGCGTGCCCCGGGCCATCCCCAGGCATCATTCGCCATGGAGTCTTTGCTGGATGAACTCGCATACAAGATCGGGATGGATCCAGTGGCGTTTCGAAAGAAGAACATGCGCGACCCGGTCTATCATCGGCAGTTGGATCGGGGCGCCCGCGAGATCGTTTGGTCCAGACGGAATGCCAATCCCGGCGCAGGGACGGGTTCGCTCAGACGGGGGATGGGTTGCGGAGCCGGCACCTGGGGCGGAGGCGGCAACAATCAGTGCAAAGTCGATGTCACGGTCGGACGCGACGGTTCAGTGGTGGTTGCAGTGGGGACTCAGGACCTGGGGACCGGCACGCGCACCTACACCCGGGCGATTGTAGCGGAAGAATTGGGACTGCAAATCAACGATGTAGTCGAGCAGATTGGCAATTCAAAACTAGGCGCCGCCAACTCGTCGGGCGGCTCGACGACCGCAGCTTCTCTGTCTCCTTCGGTCAAAGACGCGGCGATCAAGACACGGCTGGCGCTGGCTGAAAAAATTTCTCCGCTGCTCGGAAATGCGAAGCCGGAAGAGATCACATTCGCTGCAGGCAACGTTACCGGCGGAGGAAAATCCCTCTCATGGAAACAAGCTTGCGCGACCTTGCCGCCGGCAGGCGTGACGGCCCATGGCGAATGGCGGCAAGACCTGCAAAGCCGGGGCGTTCATGGTGTCTGTTTCGCAGAAGTTGAAGTCGACATTGAGACCGGTAAAGTTCGCCCCGTCAAAATGGTTCAGGTGCAGGACGGCGGGTTGCCGCTCAACCGGCTCACGATGGAGAGTCAGCTTAACGGCGGCATGATTCAATCACTCGGCATGGTTCTATGGGAAGGTAGAGTGATGGACGCCAAACTTGGACTGCAGCTAAACCCCGGGTTCGGAGATTACAAACTGCCGGGCTCTCTGGAGATGCCGGAATTCGTTCCCATCATCGACGACGAAGACAAGCGCGAAGTCGTGATCGGCATCGCCGAAGCTTGCATCATTCCGTCTATGGGCGCGCTGGCTAACGCGGTCTTCAATGCATGCGGCTTGCGGGTGCGCGAACTTCCCATCACTCCCGATAAGATCCTTATGGGCCTGATGAGTGAAAGGAGGAGCGCATGAAAGCTTTTGAATGGATGAGTCCAAACACCGTTGCTGAAGCCGTCAGCGCTCTCAAATCTGCTCCGTCCCCCGCGGATCCCGACGAGGTTGCGCGGCCAATCGCCGGCGGCCAGGATCTCTTGACGACGATGAAGGACTACCTCACGCGACCGACGCGGGTAGTGAATCTTAAAGGTATTCACGGTCTCGACGCGATCGCCGAAGACGGCAAAGGCGGACTGCGCCTCGGCGCGCTCGTCACGCTGGCTCAACTGGAAGAACATCCAGTCGTGCGTCGCAATTTCCCTGGCTTGGCTGAGGCGGCGCATTCCATTGCCACGCCTCAGATTCGTAATCTTGGTACGGTTGGTGGCAACCTTTGCCAGCGGCCACGCTGCTGGTACTTTCGTTTGGAAGAAGCAGTCTGTTTAAAGAAAGGTGGCTCGGAGTGTTTCGCGGCCACCGGCGAGAATAAATACAACGCGATCCTTGGCGGTGGGCCATCGTACATCGTGCATCCTTCGGATTTGGCGCCGATGCTTCTCGCACTCGGCAGCAGTGTGGCGGTGGTGGGCGCCGAGGGAAAGCGGACCATTGCCCTCGATAAGTTTTTCACGTTGCCCGCGGAAGGAAATCTACGGCGCGAGAACGTGCTTGAGATTGACGAAATCATTACTGAAATCAAGGTGCCGGCTTCAAGGTTCGCGGCCCACTCAACCTATCTGAAATTCAAAGAGCGTGACTCGTTGGATTTTGCCATGGCTTCGGTGGCGGCGGCGTTAACGCTGGGAACAAACAAGACTGTAACCGAGGCGCGGCTGGTACTGGGCGGGGTGGCGCCGATTCCCTGGCGCGTGCCCCGGGCCGAGGCGGCTTTGATTGGCAAGACACTCAGCGGCGATATGCTAATGAAGGTCGCCCAGATCGCTCTGGAAGGCGCCAAGCCTCTGGAAAAGAACGCCTACAAAGTTCCTTTGACTCAGACGCTGGTGCGCCGGGCGCTGGCAAAGGCCGGGGGAATAAACGCTTGAAAGGGAGGTGGGCTAAGATGGCAAACGAAACCGTTCATCAGGAAGATCTCAATGCGGCCTCGACGAGCGTGGTTCCCGAGAGCGCTTTTTGCAGCTCGCTGCGCTCAAAGAAGTTTTTCATGATTGATGCGCTGCCGACCGATGCATCGCAGTATCTGGACGCCAGCAATCACTGCTGGTGCCGGATAACTCAACAAGTCACTGGACCGGACGGTGGCAGCGTTCAACCTGACTCCTGTGTGGCCGGGCGAGAATGCTACACGTCGGCGTTTGAAGCTTGAACGATGTGAGATAGCGATTGGATTGATGGTTTGCTTCGTGTGATTTTTTCGAATGGCCTTTTGCTGCTCGAAGAAGTGATCCACGAAATGACAAGGAAGGTTAAAAGACCGTGACGATGAATTCTTATTGGAGGTACTAAGATGAGCAGATTTTGGATCGCAATTCTTTTTGGGCTTGTCGGTGTTGGGGCCGTGGGGCTGAACTCACAAGCAGAGAGCACCAGTGTCAGAGGCGACTATGTAGAAGTCCGCACCGCCAGCGTCTTCGCGGGCGCCTGCCATTACAACGGCGAAGTAACTACCACCGGCCGCGAAGCTCTGATGGTTTGGAATGTTACGTCAGGAAAATGGAAAGGTGTCGATCTGGCAGGCGTGCGCGCGATCGCCTCGGTTTCTGCTGACGACAATCTATCAAATGAGCAGGCTGGCCGCCGCGCTGAATTGATCGTGGACAAGTCTGCGACCCATGCCCAGGCAGCCGCAATGGTCGAAGCGATCAAGAGCCGTTATGCGGACGCGCTCGGCGAGATCATTTCAGTGCGCAGTGCCCCTATCGATTTCAAGCACGAAGGAAAAACCTACGAAGTGGCATCAACCTCAGCGTCGATTGATGTCGAGGCGATGCCCAACGATCTTTGCTGCCGCATGCCGAACCTGGTCTGGTACTCTCCGCTTGTGCCTTTGGATAAACGCAAAGTCGGATACACCGTCAGGGCACTCTATGCCGGCCACACCGCCGGCGATAACTGGGAGCGGGCGGGAGAGAACAGCGCATTCTACGGCAGTTTCGCATTCTGATTGTTCCTGCCGAAACTGAAATGATTCAATCAACAATCTCGTCAGTCGGTTCTGGCAGGGTTGATGTCTGGATCGGTTCTAACTTCTGTCTTCATTTCAAGAATAAAGACCCGCACAAAAACACGCCGCCGTGTGACCACGCATGAAACAAGAGACTGAAGAAAAGCTCGAGCGACTGGCTCGCGTGATTGCCGGTGAAGGATTAGCCGGGGTGCTCATCAACACGCAACCTAACTTTGCCTGGCTCTCAGCGGGTGGGGCCAATGGGGTTGATTCAAGTCGCGAAGCTGGCGTGGGCACATTGCTCGTGCGGCGCGATGGACGCAGGTTTGTCATTGCCAACAGAATCGAATTAACTCGACTGATGACCGAACAGCTGAACGGCCAGGGATACGAACCGATTGATTTTGGCTGGGAAGAAGAGAAAGCGAATCCATCCCTC
>DATNNY010000425.1:0-7507 GCA_035601635.1 Pyrinomonadaceae bacterium | reverse complement strand
AAGTACCATTCGATTCGACTGAGCCATCGTCCCGGCTAACCAGGAGCAAATGCTTCATCCCGGTCTGGCTGTCTGAACTTGTGAACAAGTCCTGAGCTGTCTTCGCTTCGACGATAGCTGCGCAGGCCCCGCAGTCTTTCATGATGAATAGTTGATCTTCGCGCCGCAATGCCAGGTTGATGGGAACGGCAATCGCGCCGAGCGAGATTGTTGCCACAAACGAAGCGATAAATTCGGGCGAGTCAGTGAGCAGAATGGCTAATCGATCTCCAGCGCCGATCCCCGACGCATGCAAAGATTCAGCGACGCGCACTGTCCGGTCACGCAGATCCTGGTAGGTAATCTCTGCGTGGTCGAATAGCACCGCCACGCGCGCGGCGCGTGCAGGCAGGAACAATCGATCGAATAGGTTCTGGGAATTCAACGAATTAAATGAGCGAACCAGTTTGGAGTGCAA
Organism: Pyrinomonadaceae bacterium; assembly: GCA_035601635.1. Classification (GTDB taxonomy): domain Bacteria; phylum Acidobacteriota; class Blastocatellia; order Pyrinomonadales; family Pyrinomonadaceae; genus UBA11740. The sequence goes on along the minus strand of DATNNY010000425.1, from coordinate 7,050 downwards.
ACTTCAGCTTGCCCGCCTCTTGAAGCTGCAGAATTTATCATAGACCCGACCCTCTCCGTATCCACAGCGTATGGAGCGCGGACATCCTGTCCGCCTGAGCGCGCGGCGCGAACAGACTCCGAATAGATGCTCACAACGTAGGGCTGAGCGGGCTTCGCCCGCTGGCGGACAAGGATGTCCGCGCTCCTTTACATTTTCTGAACATGTTCAAAATAATCCTTGACAGCCGCTAAAAACGGGCCTATCCTGCAATAGTTGAACGTGTTCAATTCCAAAGGAGGCTGGTTATGACTCTCGAAATCACGACGTACCTGATTTATCTCACTATCAGCATCGCGCTGACCATTTGGGTCGCGCACACGCTGCATAAGAACGGACGTATCTTTTTGGTCGATGTCTTTCATGGCAACGAACCACTGGCTGATTCCGTCAATCACCTGCTGGTAGTGGGCTTCTATCTCATCAATCTGGGCTTTGTCAGCCTGACGTTGAAACTGGGTTACGAGCTCGCTTCGCCCAAGGAAGGCATTGAGGCTCTGTCCGTCAAAGTCGGCACTGTGCTGCTGGTCCTGGGCGGAATGCACTTCTTTAACTTGCTGATCTTCAGCCGCATGCGCCGCCGGGCTACGCTGCGCAACGGTCCACCGCCGGTTTATCCCGACGCTTTCACGCCCGTGCAGGAGGCTTAAAGCCATGTCCACACTGACACTCCTATATGACCCGACGTGTGGATTGTGCCGCAGAGTCCACGGGTGGCTGGCCGAGCAGACGAAGCTGGTCGAACTCAAAATGATCCCAATTAAGACGGAAGCCGCGCGCCGCCGTTATCCACAACTCAACCACGATCTGACTGGCGAAGATCTCACCGCAATTAGCGATGAAGGCGCAGTATATTTTGGTCCCAAGGCATGGCTGATGGTTTTGTGGACGCTGGCCCGTTACCGCGAATGGTCTTACCGGCTGGCGACGCCTGAGTTGCTGCCGACCACGCGGCGAGTTGTGTCTATGATTTCCCAACATCGTTATCAGATCAGCCGGGCGACCGGAATGGCGAGGTAAGCAAATGAACTCTGTCGCGAAAACGAAATCAACCAAGACGGTGAAAGGCGAACAAACGAAAGCGCTCATTCTTGACAGCGCACTCGGGCTGCTGCGTGAACGGGGATACGAAGAAACGACCATGCGCGCAATCGCGCAGCAGGCTGGCGTGTCTTTGGGCAATGCTTATCATTATTTCGGTTCGAAGGAGCACTTGATTCAGGCTTTCTATCACCGCACCCATGAAGAGCATTTGGCCGCAGTGCTTCCCGCGCTGCAAAAAGAGACGAGCTTGAAAGGCCGTCTGCTGTCGGTGTTACGTTTGAAGATTTCGACGCTCGAGCCTTATCACGAATTTGCCGGCGTGCTCTTCAAGACCGCCGCCGATCCGCACAGTCCGCTTAATCCGTTTGCGGATGATTCCGCGCCAACGCGACATGACAGCATCAAGCTCTTCGAGGATTTGGTGGCCGATACCAAGGCGCGCATCCCGGGCGATCTGCGCGCAGAATTGCCTTACCTGCTATGGCTTTATCACATGGGGATCATTCTGTTCTGGATTCACGATTCGTCGCCGCGGCGCCGGCGCACTTATCGGATGATCGACCAGACTGTAGATCTGTTGGACAAGCTGATTTCGTTGGCCAGCAATCCATTGATGCGGCCGGTGCGGAAACGAGCTTTGAAGTTGGTGGCGGAATTGCGGCATTTGGAACCGGCAGAGGCCTGAGGTTTGCGGTGAAAGATTTCATCCGATTCCTGTTGCGAGGCGGCCTGGGTAGCGCGATAGCCGGGTCTACTTTCACCTTTCTGATCTTCGTTTATTACTTCGGAGCGTCTTGGGAGCAACTGTATTTGTTTCATCCCTTAGCATTGGCCGGCTTTGCCGTCCCCGGAATGATCGTAGGTTTGGTGCTGTGGATCGTGACTACGGTCGTCAGCGCACGTCTGCCAACTATTCAACGAATCATGATTGGGATTGGAGTAGTGCTGACACCCTATTTAGTCATTGTCTTTTGCGCGGTAGGCGGCCGTGTCAACCAAATCGACTTAAAGGAGATCTCGTTTTCGCCGCTTGTGTGGCTCCTTCTTTGGATCGCTGTCACGGGAGGGACTGCCGGCTTTTTGTCTCCGACGAAAAACATCTCTACCAAAACAAATCGATTGACGTATTGGGACAGGGTTGCGCTGTACGAGATTGCGGAAAGTGAAGCGAGTCTGGCCAGGACCAGGCGCGCACACTCGATTGGTAGGTGAAGCATGAAGATTGTCATCCCAGGCGGTTCAGGTCAGGTCGGAACGGTGCTCGCACGCGCGTTTCACAAAGGCGGACATGAGGTCGTGGTGCTAAGTCGCAGACCGGCGAGCAAGCAATGGCGTACAGTCGAGTGGGACGGTGAGACGCTCGGTGATTGGATCGCAGAATTCGAAGGCGCCGACGCGATCATTAATCTGGCGGGACAGAGCGTCAATTGTCGCTACAACGATCACAATCGTCGAGTCATCAAGGAGTCGCGGGTGAAATCGACGAAAGTTGTCGGTGACGCGATTGCCCAGGCATGGAAGCCGCCGCGCGTCTGGTTACAGGCAAGCACCGCCACGATTTACGCCCATCGATTCGATGTCCCGAACGATGAAGCCACCGGGTTGATCGGCGGCGCAGAGCCAAACGCTCCGGACACCTGGAAATTCAGCATCGATGTCGTGACTTCATGGGAGCGCGCGCTGAACGAATCCCCCACGCCGAACACGCGCCGGGTGTTAATGCGCTCGGCGATTGTGATGAATCCTGATTCCGGCAGCCCGTTCTCTGCCCTGCTTCAGCTGGTAAAGTTCGGACTGGGCGGGGCCGCGGGTGACGGCCGGCAATACATTTCCTGGATTCACGATCAGGATTTTACGAGCGCCGTGCTCTGGCTGATCGAACATGAAGAACTGGAAGGCCCGGTTAATCTCGCGGCGCCCAACCCGCTCACTAATTCAGAGTTCATGCGGGTGCTGCGATCCGCCTGGGGTATGCCATTCGGGCTTCCGGCAACAGAATGGATGCTGGAGCTGGGCGCGCTCGTTTTGCAGAGCGAGACTGAACTCATCCTCAAAAGCCGACGCGTGGTCCCGGCCAGGCTGCTGCAATCCGGATTCGCGTTTCAGTTTCCGGCTTGGCCCGACGCCGCGCGCGAGTTGTGTCAGAGAGCTGGGCAGTAGCCCGACCCTCATGGAGGGCGCATTTATCACGAGCACACAAGTTCGTCAGTCAACGCCCTCCCTCACGATCGGGCTACTGCCCCGTCTTCCGCTGCTGGTGCTAAAATATCCAGCCATGCGAAAAAAACTAATTTTGCTTGCTTGTAGTTTCGTCATGCTACTAACTCTCGGCCCGAGCGCCAGTGCGCAGGTCGAAGGCCAGCCTTATCGCATCACTGATCGCGAAGTCTCGCGGCTGCTGGATCGGATTAAGAGCAAAACCAATACCTTTCGCGAGAGCCTGAAGAAGGCGCTCAACAAGAGCCGGCTTGATCGGACTCAACGCGAAGAAAACATCAACGACTATGTCAAAGCGTTCGAGGAAGATACGAAACGCCTGGACGACCACTTCGATCATCACAAATCGACAGTCGCGGATGTTGATTCGGTGCTCCAAAGGGCTGCGCGCATAGATAAGTTCATGACTCTGCGTCCGCTTGAGGGACGCGTGCAGGGTGACTGGGCTACGCTCCGGGCTGACCTGGAACTGCTGGCTAACGCTTACAATATTTCCTGGCAGTGGGGCGGCACAGCGCCAAGCCGTGAAGGGCGTACGCCTCCAATGGTTGAACTCCCGTATCGCGTAAAAGACAAACAGGTCGAGGAACTGATTCATCGCATCGAAACCCAGTCGGATGTATTCCGCAAGAGTCTGGATACGGCTTTGGACCGGAGCCGTCTGGACGGCACGCGACGAGAGGACGATATCAACTCGTTTGTCAAAGCGTTCTATCAGGAAACCAAGCGCCTGCACGAGCACTTCGACAGTCACAAGTCAACGGCCGGTGACGTGCAAACGGTGTTGAATCGCGCCGCCGGGATCGATCAGTTCATGCGCCGCAATCGCCTGCAACGCGATCAGGAAGCGCAGAGAGAATGGGTACAGTTGCGCGCGCACCTCGATGAGTTGGCGCGGCTTTATAACGTGAACTGGGGATGGTAAGTAGAATCAGTGGGCAGTAAGGGGCAAGCAGAAGGCAGGAGCTATCCTCCTCCCAGTTTGAATCACACTGGGCACACGTTCCCAATACTCTGTCTTCAACTTTGAATTGCCTATTGATTGGTTGCCGCGCCATTCGGCAGGGGCTTTGGCCCTCGCGAATGCGGGGCCAGACTCGACCTTTATTTAAGTCTACCAAGCTGATATAACCCGTCAATCCCAAAACATTTCATACCAAGTGGTAAGATTGAGCAAGCGGGAGGGTTCCCTGCCGAGGAGGCATGAAAAATGAATACCAGGATAATTATTGACAGATTCCATAGGGAAGGCGAATTCAAGAAGTATCAATCGACTCAAGAAGAAATTCGCCAAAACCGCGAAGCGAATAACGCTCAACGGGCAAGAGATGACGCTGCTCGCAGAGAAGCGCTGCGAGATAGCGAAAGTAGCGCGAATCAAAATGCTAATGAGCAAGTTAGTGCGGGAGCAGGTGCGTAAATAGTAAAACATTTTTCTCGTTAATTAAGGCAACGGTAGTCTGGCACCACCGCCCTATGCCCTTCACAAACCAATCAGAACGGCTCGGTTGAGCCAACGTCATTACCCTAATCAGACTCGTCAATTTCAACCTGAGCAAGCGTCTTCTCCTTGCTCGCTTTGAATCACACCGCGTTCTCCTCTATCATGGCACGCACTGATACCGGCCCGCTGGGCCGTGATTAAAACGGGGCCGTAGCTCAGCTGGGAGAGCGCATGAATGGCATTCATGAGGTCAGGGGTTCGATCCCCCTCGGCTCCACCAAATTTTCGAAAATCATAGGGCGTCCTTCGTGGGCGCCCTTTTTATGGGCGAGTGATCGGGCGGGATTTAGTACTGGTTCAGTTTCAGATCGGCCAGATCCTTCGTGCTGGGAGCGCGGACGGCTCGTCCGCCCTGAGCGCAAAGCGCGAACGAATTAACCGCTACGATTTTCTCGAGGAGGGCGACGACTTCGCACCTTCGGCGCGTTGCGGACGAGACGTCCGCGTTCCCAGCAGTAAGGTCATGATTCCGTTCAAATTGAACCAGTACCAGGGATTTACTATCCGGAGATAAGGAGGAGATAAGGATAAGGCGCGGAAGTTTCGAGTTAAGGGCCAGAGCGAACCAAATGCTCTGGCCTCAGCGTGTCCACCTATCCTCTCTTGATCGAGATTGAGCCATTGACGTTACTGAGACGAATGCGCGGTCCGCCGTTGCCAATCTGGCCACTCAGATCATGGCCGACGTATTCACCGTCATTAACTTGCAGGCCAAAGTCGTTGGTGATCGCGCCATGAATCGTATTGGCCTTTACCTGCGCATTGGAATCTGACGGGATGGTCAGGACTATGCTGCCATTGACCGAATTAAGCGAGGTCGATTTCGACTCTTCCAGCCGCGTGATTGTCGCCTCTACTCCGCCATTGACGGTTGAAAGTTTCACGTCACCCGTCAAACCTCGAGCTTTGATATGGCCATTAACACACGCCGCTTTGACGTCGCCTTCGACACCTTCGATGTCGAGCGATCCATTGACCAGGTCAGCGGAATCAATCCGCGCCTTGCGCGGAATCGTCAACGTGTACTCGACGGTGGCCGGATTATTGTGCCGCCGCGACTCGCCGTCACTGAATGATTGATTCCTCTCCGGGTACTCGGTCCTGATTCTGACACTGTCCGCACTAGCGTTGACGTCAACTTTGGCTTCCTCCAATTTCTCTTTGGTGTAGGCGCGTTTGACCGCGTCGACCTTGACCTCATTCTGGTCCCACACAAAGATACGGACTCCGCCATTGATGTTCTCGATACTTACGCGGCCATTTGCGTTCAAGGGATAAGTCTGATGAAACTCTTCCGTTATTTCCTGGGTCTGCGGGTCATCCAGCAAGCTGAGTTGATAGTGGGCCGCCAGACCTCGGGCACTCTCGGCGCGCGCCACTCTTTCCTTGACAGTGCTTACACTCAGCAGGGCCGCCGCCAGGATTAGAATTGCGAGTATTGGTCTTTTCATTTTTCAGCTTTCCTTTCAAGTCTGAGTCTTGGGAGCCCTCCCTCACGGTCGGGCTACTGCCCCGTTTCGATCTAACGATCGGGGTCTGACGTTCCTCAACCAATTCTTCTGAGATGGATGCTGCCGTTGACGGTCTTGAGGTTTAGTGCCCGTCCGCCGCCACCGATCGTCCCGCTGAGATGTCTTCGGCTCATGGCTCCAAGTATGGTGAGCTGAAAATCCGAAGAGATGTCGCCGCTGACCGTCTTCGCTTCCACCGTACTGTTTGTTTCGGAAGGGAGATCGACCGTAATTCCGCCGTTGACAGTTTTGAAATCCAACGAGCCGGACCAATTCCCATTCTTGAGTTTGGCACTGATGTCGCCGTTGACGGTCTTGGCTTGCGCATAGCCGCTGGTCGAAATATGGATGCTGCCGTTAACGGTTTGCAACTCGACTTTGCCGGATAATTCGAGCGCAGTTATTTCGCCGTTGACCGTCCGGCCGATTAGGTCCACTCTTGCCGGCACACGGACTTTGAAAGCGACTTTGACATCGTTGTCGTGAACATTCATCCGGCCGTTACCGTGTCCGGGCTCGCAAGTATTAGGATCGCCTGGATCGTCACTCGGATAGACGGCGCAGATCGTAACTCCGCCGGCGTGCTCGACAACTTTGATGCTCACCTGTGATGGATCACTTCGCCGCCCCGTCTTGGTGGCCGAAACTTCGACCTGATCGCCACTCGCCGGTTCGGCGCTGATACTTCCATTGATGCCTTTGATCTCAATCGACTTACCCTGGGCCACGTGGCCG
>DATNNY010000424.1:0-3683 GCA_035601635.1 Pyrinomonadaceae bacterium | reverse complement strand
GTGTTGGCTCGGCGGGAAGACCTAGCGCCGGAGGAAGCTGCGCGAGCGCTTGCTTCAATCGAGGAGGAATTCTGGGCAACAAAGAATGGACAAAAGTTGCTGCGGGGCGGGCTCGAACGCAGTTTTGCGGAGTTTGTCGCCAATGTCCCGGCGTCCGCGCTTCTTGAGAGCGGATTGAAACGGCACTATAAGCAACCGGAGTCGTTGAAGACCCTGAGATTGCTCGCAACGGCTTACACCGGAATAAACAGCTCAGTCCAATAACATTGATGACTGCGTGGATCGATTTTGTATCGATTGTCACGCTAAACAACCTCCATTTCCCGATTGCGAAGGAGTTTCTCGAAGCAGGGTTCAACGTGATCTGCGACAAACCGATGACTTTCGATTTGGAGGAAGCGTTGGCGCTACGCGACATCGTCAAGCGAACAGGCAAAGTTTTTGTCCTTACGCACAACTACATTGGCTATCCAATGGTAAAAGAAGCGCGCGAGTTAGTTGGCGAACAATCGTGGGCGGCCCGCTGGAACCTCGCGGCTGGTGACACGAATATTTTTGCAGGGCCTGCGGAGCAGCACAACGTTGCCCTTGCTATCGAGCAGGGCTCAATGATCCCCTGACGGTCGTGAAGTTTTTCGAGGAAGCAGCGCCATAGCAGACCTGAGACAAATGTGCGAACGCTCACCACGTCCGTCTGTCGCTATGACGCTCGCACAGCCTAACACCTAGCGAGTAATCGAAGCCGATTCCGCTCCTCCGGCGTCTGAGGCCGGAACGGAGCGAATCGTCGAGCATTGAGCGTATTTCTGTGCGAGCCGGTCGAATTGTTGTACTCGGTTGCCACCGGCCCTCAGCGCAATCACCTCTTCGCCTGGCGGATAACTTCTCCGCGATCGCGCGGACAATAAAACTCATATTTGTAGGTTGTAAAAATGCTAACCACCACGGCTTCGCACTTTAGTCGTTGTTATTAGGCGTGCTGTTTGGGTTAAGGAGTTGTTCTAACTAAGACGTTAACTGAAGCCGGGGAGATCGTCTTGGAAAGAAGTAACGACTCTAGCTGGACAGTTCTTAACTACCCGTGATTGTCATTCAAATTCGTGGAAAGGACTCCCACTCAAGCTCTTGGTGCTTCGGTCGGTCCGCAGAAACTAACCGCGCCGCCAGGCCACATTCCACGGCTTTAAGATCATCAAGGGCCAGATACGGATTTCATGGCCGCTAGTCTTTTAAGCCTGATCCGAATCAGATTTGTGGGATGCAGGATTCGAAGTCTTAGGCGAGGTGCGCTCGATCCTGGTCCAACTTGAGGAAAATCGGCGATGAAGAAACGATCGACCGGAAAATCATCATTGGCGATCACCTTTATTTTGAAACGATTAGTTCCGCTGAATTTCCGCCACTTTATAACGAGCAAGATTTCGAAACACTTTCCTCGGACGACTTCCTTGCGATTATCGAAGAACCAGATGGATCCGAAATGCCGGGTCAGTCGTTGAATTGGCTCGACCTGTACGTTGACGCCTCCGATCCCATTCTCATGAAACTACTTGAGCCATTTGGAGGTGAATACTGTCGCGCATTAATTATGTCGGGATTGCCTAGCGGTACGCGATGACCCTCCCTAGTCCCTAACTACCTTGTAGACTCCGCCGGGGATTGACCCGGAGAAACTCCGGACCTTCGTCATCTGATCGAAACGCTCCTGCATGATTTCTCTTGGCCGGAACCAGTCCGCAGCAAACCCTTCGAACTCGCCAAAATCGCTTTAGAATCGCTCCGCTAGACCTATCTCATTTCTGAAGCGCAGCATTGCCGATAATTTCCAGGCTGGTTTGCCTTAGATGCTCTTTAAGAGCCTTTTTCTTTACTTTCTGAGAGTCAACCACTATATGTTGCGTGCATTATGCCCATGGTCCACCACATATGGCCTACTGTGGTGAAAAGGCTGCCCAGTCTGCAATTCGCAGGTGCAGATGCCGGAGAAATAATGACGGATACCGCTGAGGGCCATCTGGACGAGAAAAGCTTGATCTCCGTAGGCTACGATCGGGCCTCTAATCAACGCAGGGGGATCAATGGGTGGGCTGAACGCCCCTCTCCGGAAGCCTGGTACAAGGATCAGGGACAAAACCGGCCAAAGCAATTCGAGATCTGAACGAAAACAACCATGAAAAACGCAACCAAAACAAAGAAAGGTCGAAAAGAGATGAATCTACCGACATCCCAAACTGCTTCGTCATCGCCTATTTCTGGTAAGAAGACCGTACAAAGCAAAACCGCGTCGAGTTCAAGCACTGCTAAGAGCAAGGCGCGGAAGAAGGCTATGGAACAGCTTAATAGGGACCAGGTTGCACTGCATGCTTACTTCATCGCTGAACACCGCCGAAAACTGGGAATGCCCGGCGATCAACTTTCGGATTGGGTACAGGCCGAGCGAGAACTGCTCTCGGAATTGAGACCAAAGCGACGAGAGTCTAATCTTGCTCGTTGACCGAACCTCCAGATCTACTTCGCCATCCTGACGGATTCCTCGACTAGAGGCTTTACCCGTTCTGTCGAAAAGCGCGGGGCAAGATTGAGTCAACCAGCAGGAAACCCCCGAAATCGTTATGGCAAAAGCCATCCTAAAAGAGCCGCTTCCCGCGTGACGTGAGTTCCGATTCACGGTAGAGGAGTGCAGCACGGCTTCAGACCTGGAAAGAGGTTGGGAAAAATCACCGCAACGACTGCTGCACCTAAGAAAGAAATACCGGTGAGCCGAGCTATGAGAAGGCCGTGGCGCAAAAGTTTTTCAGCGAAAATGACGATGGTTAGCGCTGCCATTGCCGGAATATTCATCACACCGAGCGCGACGAGGATCAGCATCAAGCCCCAGCAGCAACCGACGCAGTAAATCCCGTGGTGAACGCCAACGCGCAGGTCAATGGCCAGCCCGCGGAAACTTGTGTAGTAAGTAATCAAGCTCATCGGCGAGCGACAATGCCGGAGACAGACATCTTTGAACGACGTAAACTGATAAACGCCCGCAGTGACAAAGATGGCTGCACCTAGCCAGCCAGCATTGCTGCCAGCGAATAGAAGCACTCGTTCAAACAGCGCAAGTCCAAAGAAAGCGACCACACCGGCGAACGCCCACGCCAGAAGATAGCCAGAGACAAACAAAGCGATCCGGGAAAGCGCAAGCCCGACCGAGAGTCGACCTACAATAAAGCGGATCCAAAGGATCGCGACTGGAGCGACGGAGGGAAACATCATCGCCGCCATCATCACAGTCCACATCGCGACAAACGCGCCAAACGACATGCCCATCGTGCCCGCGCCGTTGCTCATCGCTCGCACCTGATCGAGTGTCACGACCCAAGCGAGCACCGTCAGCGCCAGAAGCGCGATCCATGCGGGAGCCGCTTCACGAAGCGAAAGCGGAACACGGTCCGAAGGATTTTCTGCCTTCACGTCAAACGTTGTATTCGACGTCCGAAAAGAAAGCGCTGGAGTTAGCGTGCTGAAACTGCAGACCGGGAAGCGTCACCTCGCATTGGTCGGTGTTCACGATTCTTCCATCGCGCCAAATGAATCCTCCGGGTAGAAGCATGTGCGCGTCTGCTTCGCTTTGATCCATGTCACTCATGACGGGACCGAGCCGGACGCGAGCAGCATCACCGAGCTCAAGAGCGCCACGG
>DATNNY010000423.1:0-6627 GCA_035601635.1 Pyrinomonadaceae bacterium | reverse complement strand
TAAATCTCGCGCAGCGTCTGCTCAGACAATTCCGTGGTGTTGTAGTCGCGTCCTCCTTCCGCGGCCCCGTAAGCAACCCAGTGTTTGGCGCAGGCGAGAATCTTTCCCGGCGCACTGTAATCACCGCCTTGAAAACCCATCACGCGAGCGCGCGCGAAGGCCGCACCCAGATAAGGATCTTCGCCGGCTCCTTCGGTGATACGGCCCCAGCGGGGGTCGCGTGCAATGTCCAGCATTGGGGCAAACGTCCAACGGACCCCTTGCGAATAGGTTTCTTTGGCGGCGATGCTGGTAGATTTTTCGGCGAGAGCCGGGTCCCAACTGCTGGCCTCGGCCAAAGGAATGGGAAAGATTGTGCGGTAGCCATGAATGACGTCGAAACCGAAGATGAGCGGAATCTTTAAACGCGATTCGTCCATCGCGATGCGTTGCAGTTCATTGGTTCGCTGCGCGCCGCGCACGTTGAGCGTTGAGCCGAGCAGCCCCTGGCGAACAAGCTCACGATGCTCGGGGCGAAAATTCCCGTTGCCTTCGCCGTCGAGTTGTTGCAGTTGCCCTAGTTTTTCCGCCAGAGTCATTCGCGTCAGAAGCGCATTGATTCTTCTTTCATTGTTCGATTGGCGCTGTTGCGCGGAATTAGGTGCGACGGAAAAGATGAGTGCGAGAGCCAGAGCCAGAATGCCGAATTTAATAAGCCTCAAGTTGCTGTCCTCAATTCTCGACTGAAAGAATAAACGCGTGCGTTGGTCCTGTTTGAGCAAGACCGCAAGCGTCACGCTCTTCTACTAAATCGCAATTTGCCGTCAATATTGTGGGCTCAGTATACTACAGCGTCTTCCTCCAACGCCTGAACATCCGCTCACACGTTGGGAAAGCTCAGCTCTGAAATGAATGGTGACCACACATGGCAGCGCCTGATTCGCGTTTCTCTAATAAGCGTCCTGGTCTGTGTCGCACTCGGCGCCGGCGCTCAGCTTATGCTCGCGCAACCGCGACAACCGGCGAACAAATCCCGGCGCGCGGCGAGTGAAGACGTTCCCTCTCTCCTTCATGAAGCAGCGTTGCTGTTACAGGCAGGCAAGCTCGACGAAGCAGAGCCGTTACTACGTCGGGCTATTGCCGCTGCTCCGTCCAATGCTGATGCGCACAACTTACTCGGTACGATTCTCGACCAACATGGCCGGACCCAGGCAGCTGAGCGCGAGTATCTCGCGGCGCTGCGCTTAAATTCCCGGGCAACTTCAGCCCGCGCCAATCTAGGCGTCTTGCTGGCGCACACGGGCCGTGCGGAGGCCGCCGTCGAGGCATTCGAGGCCGTCCTGCGAGAGGTCCCGGATCATTCTCAGGCGACGATTAATCTGGCCCTTCTCTATGCGGCGCGCGGCGATTATAGTCGCTCAGTTCCCTTATTCGAGAGCGCGCGACGGCACCAGCCTGACAATCTCACGGTGCTATCGCAGCTTGGTTTCGCGCTCTATCAACTCAAACGCATTAACGAAGCAGCGGCAGTTCTCGCGGCCGCCGTTTCGCTGGCGCCGGCCGACCCCGATGTTCTCTACCTCTCAGGTCTGGTCGCAGCGTTGCGTGGCGACAGTGAAGCCGCAGTCGAGTTTTGGCAGCGGGCCCTCGCACAGCGCGCAGATTTCGCGGCCGCGAATTTCATGATCGGCGAAGAGCTGCGAAAGCACAGGCGCTACGAAGGAGCGGCGGAGTTTTACGAGCTGGCCTTGAAGCAGGATGCGGCGCAACTCGTCTATTACGTTCGGCTCGGTGGCGCCTACATGCTGCTGGTGCGTTATAACCGGGCGCTTGAAATCTTTCAGCGCGCGGCCCGGCTGTTTCCCGGATCAGCGGAAGCTCAATACTTCGTCGGGATCGCGGCGCGCGGCTATGGCAACCTTGAGGCTGCCGAGGCTGCTTTGCGTAAGTCGCTTGCCTTGAGAGACAGCAACGTGGATGCGTTGGCCCAGCTTGGCTTTGTCTTGGGCGATCGGGGACGCGATGCCGAAGCGGAGAAGCTCTTACGGCGTGCGGTCGCGCTCGACCCCCGTCACTTCTACGCAAACTATGATCTGGGCCGCCTGCTCGTCCGCACGCGGCGCTACGACGAGGCGATCGGCGTGCTGGCGGTTGCTGCCCGGATACGAGCGCGCGATCCCGGTGTCCACTATCAGCTATTCATCGTTTATACACGGCTCAAGCGGAAAGATGACGCCGACCACGAGCTGGCCATCTTCAAGCAGTATGATGCAGAGAGCAAGGCGCGGCGCGCTCTGGGAGATGACGTAATCGAAGATACCCTGCCACGCTCGACGAGTGAAGGCAAACCAGACTAAAAAGATTGTGTGGGCCGCAAAAAAGCCCGACACCGAAGTGCCGGGCTATTCCCATCCTCAAAAAGTATTTCCTCAGTTGCTGATCTTAGCAGCTGAGGATCGAGAACAAGGAACGATCCCCCGAAACCACACGAAAGTAAGGCAAACTGAAGGTCTTCTTTCTCCTTGTTTCGTGTGGGTTCGGGGATCTTATTAGCTTTTCAGCAAGCCTCCTAAAACTGGAATCGACCCTGGATTTCAATTACCCGTCCGGCCAGACCGCGTTCGGCCCTTCCAAACAGCGCGTTCTGGACCTGTGTGCTCGGGCTGTTGAAATTGAATGGCTGCAGATTCAGCAGATTGAAGGCATTGAAAAAGTTGGCCTTTATCTCAAAGAATCTTCCTTCGCCGAGTAGACTACTCAGACCAAACTTCTTACTGACCGCCATATCAATATCAAAGTAACGCGGCCCGCGGAACGAGTTTCGGCCGATGCCGGGCAATTGGAATCCGTTCGGTGCCGCGGTGCTAAAGAAGGCGGCGCCACCGCCTGGGAAATTGCTGCCGGTAATAAACGCATTGTTGGAGGTGTCGTTGCCGGCGCCTCCTCTATAAGAAACCGGCCGCACCGGACAAAGACCCGGTCCGCGCGTGCTGATGCACTGGCCGACCACCGGCGTCCAGGGAAAGCCTGTATGCGCGGTAAGAATTCCACTGAGCTGCCAACCGCCTAGAATACTACCGGCCGCGTCGTGACGATTCCGGAGGATTGGTAATTCCCAAAGTCCGGAAGCGACAAAGTTATGGCGCACATCATAGTCCGAAGGACCAACTTCCTGGCGCACGTCGAGCGGATAGGTCGGATTGGTGTTTGCCGTTGGACCTTCGTACGAGACGACGTCTGTACTCTTGGCAAGGCGATAGATGGCGTCGAACTGAAGACCATTTGAAAATCGCCGTGTCAGGCGCGCAATCAAAGCATTGTAGTGGGCGCTCGTGTCCGGCGTTGGAAATAAAATGTTGTCGAAGAGGAACGTATCAGTGAAAAGGAACCGTTCGTTGACAAGTCTCACCAACTTGCGACTCTGGCTGCCCTGATAACCAACTTCAGCGACCAGCTTGGCCGGCAGGCTGTACTGTCCTTCGATCGAATACGTATAGACGTAAGGCGTCGGCACTTTGGCTGGCGCGCCGTAGATCTCCACCTGTCCGCCGGGGGGCAAGTTGGTTGGGATCCCGTTTGCATTGAAGGTCATCCTAAGGGCCGGGTTCGTCGGGTAGCTGAACGGAGAATTATTCGTCCCGAGCGCATAGAGAATTTCGCCGCCATTGAAAGGCGTGCTGAAATCCGACGCCGAAGTGCCACAGCACACCCTGTAGCGTGCGAAGAACGGCGGATTGCCGCGAACGTTAGCGAATTCAAGTAGCGGAATGCGGTTGTAAGCGATGCCGAAACCGCCGCGAACCACCAACTTGTTTTCGTTGAGCAGTCCGTGAAAGGACTCACCGAAGTTCGGACTGTAAGCAAAGCCGATGCGCGGCGCGAAGTTGTTTCGATCGGGTGGGTAGAGCGATTTGACGACGGCGATTCGTGCGCCGGTTATCTCTTGCCCGGCCGAGCCCAGAATAAAGTTGCTGAGGACCCCATTTTTCTCTGTTAGCGGAGCGAAGTATTCCCAGCGCAGACCGAGATTCACGGTCAAGTTCGGCCGGAACTTCCAGTCGTCCTGCAAAAACAAGGCGTCGGTCGATGAACGGAAGTTGCGCTTTGACTGCGCCGGTCCGCCCGTACGGGGATCCGCATTGATCTGATAGAACAGAGGCGCATCATTGGCAAAGTTGAAGATACCGGCGAAAGTGTAGAGCGGCCGCGACCCCCCTGAGAGGTCGTTGTTGTCCTGCTCCCAGCGGCGTTCTCCGCCGATGCTGAGACCGTGGTTTCCGCGCAGCCAGCGGAATGTGTCGCGGAATTCGAAAGTGTTTTCAGAAAAGATGCCGGGCGTCGTTTCCGCCCAGGGTGCGCCCCAACGTAGACGGTCAAAGGGCAGAGTCTCGATTTCGATTCGTGGAATGCCAAAGTTAGTGCCAGCCGAAGAAGCGATTTCGTCAAACGCGAAGCGCGTCGCATTAAAGCGCGCTTCGTTAGTCTTGTTGGAAGAGATGGTCCGCGCCCAGGTCACCATCCCAAATAGATTCTGCGGGGCGGTCGTAATATCGCCCATCGGGCGGCTGCGGCCCGCCGCATCGGCACCCGTTCCGTTGAAGCGTGAAATGTAAGAGCTAAAAGTCAGTGTGTCTTTCTTTGTAAGATTAAGGTCGATGCGCGGATTAAACTGATTGCCGCGGCTTACTGTAGGCACGGAGAGTTGCGCATACTGAAAGTCGGGAATGCCGTCAAGCGCTCCATTGAGATTGCCGAATGAAATGTATTGACCCTGAGCACCCTGCAGACTTCCGATGTCGAGGCCGCCCGCGACCTGCTGACAGCTTCCGAAGCCCGCGAACGCGCAAGTGACGGGAACCACGGAAACTACGCGCGGCGCTATGCCTGAGGCACTCAGGATTCGTGCCGCAATACTATTTGGCCGCGCTGATATTACGGTCTGACGAAATTGCGGAGTTTCAATGAAAGCATTAACCGTATCGGTATTGGTGCTGCGCAGGCCCTCATAGGAAAAGAAAAAGAAGGCCCGGTCCTTGCCGCTCGAGGTTGAGCGACCACCTTCGCCAAACCGCGGCAGGGTCATCGGGCCGCCGATACTCCCGCCGAACTGGTTAAGGTGCTGGTTGACTTTGATACCCGGCGCGCCATTGGGACCGCCGTATTTATTCACGGCGTTTAGTCCGGGACTGTTGTTTTTAAGAAAGAGACTGCCGTGAAAGGTGTTCGTGCCGTTTTGCGAAACAGTCAGCACCTGTGCGCCTGAGTTACGACCGTACTCTGCCGAGTAGACGTTCGCGATCACGCGCACTTCTTTGACTGATTCCTGGTTCGGTGTTATTACCGCGGCGCCGCCATTAGTCAAACTGTTTACGCTGGTGCCGTCAATCTGGTAATTGTTGGATGTTATTCGCTGGCCGTTGGCAGAGATTTGCGGTGCATTCTCGGTCTGAAAAATCGACCGGCTCGACCCTCCTGGCCCCACGACGTTAGGTAAAAAGACCGCGCCACCCGTGCCACCACGCGCAGCATCGCCGAATACTCCCGGAGTTAACCGGGCTAACTCATAAGGGTCGCGCCCAAACTGCGGCAGCGCGCGGACCTCCTGCGTGGTGATTGCCTTGTCAACGTTTGCGTTTTCAGTTTCTAGAATCTGTGCAGTTTCCTGAGTCACGGTAACCGTTGCGCTCACGTCGCCAACCTCAAGCTGGACGTCGATGCCCTGTACCGCTTCGGCATTGACCGCGACGTTGTCAAATACTTTCTGTTTGTATCCGGCTTTTTCAACTGTCAGTTTGTACTTGGCCGGCGCCAGGCCCGATATTCTGTAGAAACCTTCGCTGCTCGCCGTGGTCTCTTGCGCTTTCCCGGTTTCAGTATTGACCAGAGTGATCTTCGCCTCGGGTACGAGTCCCCCCGCGGTGTCGGTAACGGTCCCCTGGATGCCGGCCTTGAATTGAGCGCTGGCGGTGGTAACGATGAATAAAAGCAAAAGACCGCACACCGATGTGCGGGCGAAAATAGATAAAATGCGATTCATAGAAAACTCTCTCCTTCTTCCACCTTGATTCTTCGTGACTTGAGCCTGCCGCTCGAACGGAAGGCTAGGAAAACCGGGCCGGATGTTCGCGGAACGGAACATCGGCAGCGCTTGCTTCGAGACGCTCAGGGGGACCGGCGGTGCGGGCGAATCCTTCGAATTCCTAAGGAGGCCGCGCAGTCCAAACCTCCGATATGAAGGAGGTAACACACACTTGGGGGATAGAATAATCGGGCAGTGCGGGGATTGTATGTGCATTACCGCACTTACCCTGAACAAAGGGGATTGGCTCGCCGATATAATGCAATGAAAGCGGCAAAACTTCAATGTGTTTTTGACTTGGCTCTGATAAGCTCCCCGTTTCGATCTGATGAATGAGCGGCAAAGATCAAAAGTTCGACATGTTGTCCAGGTTTTCATATCGGAGCGTACCTCAGCCCGAATTCGATAAATAGATGCCGGAAGTACTTTTCATTTTATTACTGGTCCTTAGCTGTTCCACTCTGCCGGCACAGACAACGGATCGTGTGGCGCCCGGAGCACCCGGTCACGACGCCCATTGGTTAAGCGCAGCCAAGAACGGATTCGGCACCGCGAACAGCGTTCCTTCC
>DATNNY010000422.1:0-3169 GCA_035601635.1 Pyrinomonadaceae bacterium | reverse complement strand
TGCCTTTGCCGACACGTGCTCGACGATCACGTCTGGTGCGATGATCGGACGCACGAGTTTCGTGGGTGACCTGCTTTATAGCGTCGCCGTGTCCGGCTTCATCTATCCAATCATCGGGCACTGGGCCTGGGGCCCGGACGGCTTCCTGGCAACGATGGGAAGCGAAGGAAAATTTCTGCCCTCATTGGGGACCGGCTTCCACGACTTCGCCGGCTCAACCGTCGTACACACGATTGGTGGTTTTATCGCCCTCGCGGGTGCTATCGCCCTCGGCCCTCGTCTGGGTCGCAAGTTCAAGCGCGATGGGGGCGGCCCGATGATGCCCCACGATTTGACGATCGCCGCAGTGGGTGGCCTGATCCTCTGGTTCGGCTGGTATGGATTCAATCCCGGCAGCACGCTTTCGGCGATGGACTTCGAAGGGATTGGGAGGGTTGCCACCAACACGACGCTCGCGGCGTGCGCGGCTGGTCTGACGGCTCTGGCGTACTCTTATGTTCTTAGCAAGAAGTGGGACGTCAGTTTTACCGTGAACGGCTTTTTGGCCGGGCTCGTTGCCATTACTTGTCCCTGCTATTGGGTCAGCCCGGTCGGATCTCTCCTGCTCGGCGGCGTGGCCGGAATATTGGTCGTTGTTGGAGTGGAGTTTCTGGAATGGTTGCGGATTGACGATCCTATCGGAGCTGTTCCGGTGCACGGGTTTTGTGGTATCTGGGGAACGCTTTCGCTGGGTCTCTTCGCTTGCGGTAAGTATGGGGCCACAGGCCCCGTAGCGGCCGACAATTCGGCGCCTCTGGCTGGACTCTTCTATGGTGGAGGATGGGCCGTACTCAAGGCGCAAGCTATCGGAAGTTTGACAATCACAGCAGCCACTTTCGCGGTCTCACTCGCGGTCATGTATTCAATTAAAGCCGTGGGACTGTTGCGCGTCTCTGGGGAGGGCGAAACCCATGGGCTCGATCTGCACGAGCACGGCATCTCGGCTTACCCCGAATACCTAATTTCGCCGGCGGGCAGACCTGCCGGTATGACTCTCGCGGAAGCCGCCCCGGAAGCGTCGCCGGTAGTTCACCTAAGCGCTAGTGAAACGTTAACTTGATTTTGGCAGGTACGGAACGCTCGCGGTAGCAAGTGGGTAAATCTTGTGAAAACAACCCGCTCGCTACCGCGAGTGGTTCTGCACCCGCGGAGATCACAGGCGCACTAAAGGCTGCTCTTTGCTCGCTCTGTCGACTCGCCAGTGATTGAGGAGACCAATATAAATGAAGAAGGTTGAGGCAATCATCAGACCGCACCTTTTGGACGCGGTCAGAAATGCTCTCCAGGAAGTCGGTGTCGCCGGAATGACCATAAGCGAGGTTCAGGGTTATGGTCGTCAGAAGGGACACACCGAAACCTATCGCGGCACCGAGTATCAGATCGAGTTCATCCCCAAGATCAAGATCGAAGTCATCATCCCTGAAAGCATCGAAGATTCAGTGATCGAGGCAATCACGAAGACCGCCAGGACAGGAAAGTTTGGCGATGGAAAAATCTTCGTTGTTTCGATGGACGATGTCATCCGAATCCGCACCGGCGAGCGCGGGGAGACGGCTTTGTAAGCCGGCCTACCACGCTCGTCATTTCGCAGTGCTCAAAATCCCTTCGAAGACAGATCTTTGATCACTTTCAGCCTTTAAAGCCTGGGTGTCTGAATTACATCAAGACTGTGACCTCTGCGAATGTTTTACTCTCCTCGCAAGCTAATCGACATGGGCGACAATTTTGCCCCCTAATTATTCCGAGTCCAACACAATTGTGGTCTGCCTGACTGTCACTTTGAAGTCGACCTCCGGCTGTTTTGCCTTCTAAGGCATCCACTAGAGACGTATCCGGCGGAAGGCACCTTTGAATGGCCGTTGGCACGATATTTGTGAAGGCGAATTTCCAACTGCCACCACATCCAGCTGAGCGATCAGTTTTCGTCCTGGTGCGTGGAATCGAAAGAGTTGCGACCAGACCGCAGGTACTGCGCGATGGTTGAAGAATAAAAACATGGCCCACCTGTCCTGGCTTTGAAGGGCGCGAGACGGATGAGCCACTAACATCGTCCCCTGGGAGACGATATGGAGCAACATACAATATGCTCAAAACTAAATCAATCGGGGGAGCGCTTGGCGTTCTCTTCGCGATCATGCTGAGTAGTCACATCGTCACTGCGCAATCAACCCTCTTCAATATTCCATCGACTGATGTCGTATCGAAGAAGAAGACTTACGTGGAGTTCGATTTCGTTAGTCACCTCGAGGCTTATAAGGACGGCGGTTTTCAGACCTATGTTCCTCGGGTTGTTTTCGGGGTGGGAAAACATATTGAGATCGGGACGAATGTGGCTTTCACGAAAGCGCTGTTACCTGACCAGCCGGTCGAGTTGCAGCCGAACATCAAGTATCAGTTCTACAGCAACGAAAAGACAGGCGTCTCGGCGGCAGCGGGGGGAATTCTTTACACGCCGATCGCTCATCGTGCCGGAGTGGACACGTTCGGTTTGTTGTACAGCGTCGTCAGTAAGAAGTGGAAAGGCAACTATGGACCGCGCCTCACGGGTGGTGGATATGGACTCGTTGCTCGCGCCAACGGAAATGGCACCAAGGGCGGCGCGATCGCAGGTTATGAGCAGCCACTCGCCAGGAGGGTAAGCTTCGTGATGGATTGGCTCAGCGGCAAGAACCGTTTCGGCTACGTAACGCCAGGTCTTTCCTTTACGGTATCGAAAACGAGCGCGCTGTATGCGGGTTACAGCATCGGAAATTCCGGCCGTAAGAACAACGCGCTGTTTATCTACTACGGCATCACTTTCTGAGGGGTAGCCCCGGCGCACCATATTCGCGCCGGAGGCGCGGGCGGAAGGTAGCCAGGTGCAAGCGGCCGTCCGGCCGCGCCGTGCCTGGATCACACGTACGTCGATTCATGACGCGCGCCGGAGGTGCGCGAGGAACTGGCCTGCATTCCCCGGGGCACCTTCGGTGCCCGCCCCGTTTCTTTGATTTCGACCCAGGGGTCGCGCGCTTCGCGCTTTCCCCTGGCTACCTTCTCTGCGCGCCTCCGGCGCGGTCAAGTGCGCTGCCGTGGTCGGTTGCGGGCGATCGTTTCTCAGTCTCCGGCAATCGTCCATGGCTTTGTGATGAGG
>DATNNY010000421.1:0-2844 GCA_035601635.1 Pyrinomonadaceae bacterium | reverse complement strand
ACGGAACGCACCAAAAAATTGTGTTTGATGTGACCGACCGCTTCTACCAACTCGGCAACGCGCGGCAAAAGGTGATGGTAACTCAGAGCGCGCTGGACGCGGCGAAAACCGTGGAGCAGGCAGCGCAGGCCCGGTTCGATAACGGCCTCGCCACCAAACCTGAACTGCTCCAGGCCCAACAGCAGAGTGCACAATCAAATTTTGACGTTCAGGCAAGCCTCGGCACGGAGAGCGACGCCAGAGTTGCTCTCATCGAGAGCATCGGTCTTCTGCCGACTGTGTCGCTCAAAGTGGCAGATCTGCCGGAGCAAAGCGATCGGGGTCGTCAGACGGCAGATTCCGTCGATGAACTAATCACAAAAGCTTTGTCCCAACGGCCGGATCTGGTCGCGAAGCTTGCCAATGTCCTCGCCAAGGAACAGGGGATTCTGAAGATCCGTGCCGAGTACTATCCGAAGGTGACATTGGATGCCCACGTTTCCGAAACCGAGTTGCAGGTCAGCATCGCAAACTCGGACTTTTTCGGTGGCGCCCGGCCTACTTTTGGCGCCTTTCTCACTATGAACGTGCCGATCTTCGACGGCTTCGCTCGCCGGTACAAACTCGACATGGCCGAGGCGGAGCTGCATCAAGCCGAGAATGAACTTGCTGGAGCACGCGACTCGGCTGCCCGAGAAGTGTGGAAAGCGCACACCGGTTATCGAACAGCCCTCAAAAAGCAGGACGCAGCCGAGAAGTTACTGACGGCATCGAAGAGCGCATTTGACGCGGTGCTCGAATCGTACAAGCAAGGCCTGAGCACATATCCCGAGGTCGTTAGTACGGAGCGCAATCTCACGGCCGCGCTTGCGACCAGTCACGATACGCAGTCAGCAATTTACACCAGTCAAGCCGCCCTTGCGCTGAGCGTTGGCGATCTCGCCCGCCCCGCGCCACCAGTAGCTAGGCAGCCGCGAAGATGAAAACGGAATTTGCGCAAGTCGCCCCGAGCAGCGGCAACAATCCTCCACCAGTCCGGAACGTTTGGTCCCGGCCGGTCCGAATCGCTGGCCTGCTCCTGCTAATCTGGGCATTGATCTTCGTGGTTCGACCATTGAGTCACCGCTCGCCTACGATCGATATTCTCGGTTCCTATTTTCCGGCCTGGATGATCTGCATTGTCAGCGGGCTGACTCTGACGCTAATCAGCCGATGGATTATTCGAGCGTATCATTTGGAAGGTTACGCTTCTCCGGCGCCGCTCATCTACACGTGTCTGATGCTGATTTATACCTTCGGCACCTGGATCATCTTCTATCACAACTAACTGATTGTTGAAAAAACCTGCAGATCACCATGAGCGAGCAAATTGCTTCGTCGGATCACGAGACCGCGGATCGAACGCCTGCCGCGATCGCAAGTCCGGCGAACGCTCCGGTTACGAAAGACGGGGCTGAGCGCCAGAAGCTCATTCGCAAGCTCGTCGCATTGCTGATCGTTTTCGGTGCAGTTGTTCTAACGCTTTATGTCTGGAGTGTGCTGGAGCGGCATCCACGCACCGACGACGCGGCCGCGCGCGCCAACGTCGTCGGAATCGTTCCACGCGCCCGCGGCCAGATCGTTAAACTCGCCGTCCAGGACAACCAGTTGGTAAAACAGGGCGATCTGCTTTTCGAAATCGATCCGGCCGATTATGAGCAAGCGCTGGATAGAGCGAAATCCGCGCTTGCAGCTCTGGACCAGCAAATCGAAATCGGGCGTGCGCAGGATGAGGAACTGAAATTCGGAGTAAAGGCCGCCGAGGCTGGCGTGCAACGCGCAACTGCGCAGCTAAAACAATCAGAAGATAGCTTGCACCGGCTCGAGCCGCTACTGCCGAAACATTTCGCGACGGCGGAACAAGTCGACGAGGCGCGAACAAAGGTTGCGGTAGCCGCACAGGAAGTGGCGACGGAAGAGCAAAAACTTAACCAAGCGCGAGCGCAGCTAAGCCAATTACAAACGTTGCTTGCGCAACGGCCCGGCGCGGTTGCAGCTGTTAAACAAGCTGAGTTAGATCTCTCCTACTGCAAAGTGACTGCGCCCTTCGCCGGCCGTGTCATAAATTTAAATATCTCCGGCGGCGCTTACGCCAGCATCGGCGTGCCGGTATTCTCACTTCTAGACACGACAAAATGGTACGTGGTGGCAAATTTTCGCGAGGCGGAGCTTCGTCACATGGCTCCAGGAAGTCCGGCGACTGTTTACCTGGTCTCCGCGCCTAACCAGCGATTTCGCGGAAAGGTGCAGGGAATCGGATGGGCAGTTAAGCCGGAGGGCGAGATCGATCTACCGCCCGCCGGTGTACCGTATGTGAAACGCGAACTGAATTGGGTACGGGTCGCGCAACGTTTTCCCGTGCGCATCGAAGTCGAAAATCCCGATCCCAACCTGTTTCGAATGGGAGCGTCAGCCGTTGCGATTATCGACGGACCGCCCGCTAGATGAGCGCGATCAGTGCAAGCCCAGTGGAACCGGCGATACTCCCGTTTGGTTCTCTTGAATGGTTCAAACGCGAGTTGGCACCCACGCCAACGCGCGCTCGCCGAACCGCGATCATGGTCGCTGCCGCAGTTTTGTGCGTGATCATTTCCATGACGCTGCAGGTGCCGGAGCTATCTGTCACCGCTTACATGCCTTTCTTCATCTCAAAGGAAAGCAAGTTTCTCACGACAGTTACCGGAGTCATCGGGCTTATCGGCCTGACCATCGGCATCGGCGCGAGTCTCCTACTTTACAAGTTCACCTATGGTCATCCGGAACTGCGCATTCCCGGAATGGCGATCGCACTGTTTCTTGGAATGTATGTGTCACGCATTTTTGTGC
>DATNNY010000420.1:0-4136 GCA_035601635.1 Pyrinomonadaceae bacterium | reverse complement strand
GAGCAGCGTGAAGAAGTCCGAAACACCGGGCCTGTGGTTAGTAAAGCAGGAGCCGGAAACCTATTCCTGGGACGATTTCGTGCGCGACGGACGCACCGATTGGACGGGAGTGAGAAACTTTCAGGCGCGGAACAACCTGCGGCAAATGAGAGTCGGCGAGCGCGTGCTGTTCTATCACTCAGGCACCGGCAAGTGCGTCGTAGGAATCGCCGAAGTAGCGAAAGCCGCTTACCCCGATCCCACCGCAGACGATCCCCAATGGGTCGCCGTCGATCTCAAGCCCTTGAAGCCAATCAATGAACCCGTACCGCTGGCTTCGATTCGCTATCATGCGAACCTGGGTAATCTACCGCTGATTCGCCAGTCGCAACTGTCGGTAATGCCGCTGACCAAAAAAGAGTTTGAGACGATTTTGTCGATGGGAGCCGGGAAGAAGGCCAGGAAGAAGTGATTAGGCCCTTCTAATAAACTTCGCGGCCAGCCAGCCGACCGGAACCAGCACCACCAGATGAGTCCAGTCGTAACCGCCGGTTGTATTCCCGCCATAGTGATTGCTGATCATTAGGAAAACCAGAGGCACGGCCATAAAGGTGTTCTGTTTCGAACGCAGCTTGGCCTGGGCCGCGAGTCTTTCATCGGGTTTTCGTCCGGCCTTAATCGCTTCGATCATCTTTCTCTGCGCCGGCAAGATGCGCATCCAGACATTGGCCGCCATGATGGTGCCGAAGATCGCGCCCACGTGAATGTACACCGCGCGGCCACTCAGCACCCGTGAGAGGCCATAAGACGTGCCCACCACCAGCAGGTAAGCCACCACAGCGAACAATTTTTCATTGCGTCCCAGCGGCGAAATCATCAGCAGGTCATAAATCAGCCAGCCAAAAACCAACGCTCCCACACCGACTCCGACTGCCGCGCTCAGGCTGATGTCTGACACGTCGCGATCGACCAGGGCGCCGCCGCCCAGATAGTAGACTATGATCAGCAGGGCCATTCCGCTCAGCCAGGTAGTGCCCGCCTCCCAGCGAAACCAATGGAGCTTGCGCGAAAGCTCGTCCGGCTTTTTGCGCTTCTCGACCACATAAAAGCCGCCGCTGTGAACCATCCAGAGTTGCGCCGCGCCGCCAGTCGCGCGTGCGGCTTTTTCTTCTTCAGTCAGACGCGCATCCAGCCAGGTGAAATAAAAGGTCGTGCCGACCCACATGATTCCGGCAAACACGTGGATCCAGCGAGCAATCAGGCTGAGCCATTCGTTGAGGGTTGGATTGATGTTCATTTTTTGGAGTGCGCCGGCAAAGCGAAGCGACGACGGCGCTTTTAGTTGCGTGGGTAAAATCCAAAGCGGTGTCGCGCTACGCTTGCCACCGCACTCCAAATTAGCTTCCCCGGTAGGTCGAATAGCCAAACGGGCTGAGCAGCAGAGGCACATGATAGTGCTGCGCCGGATCGCGAAACTTGAAAACGATCGTTACCTGGGGATAGAAGCCCTCAACCTTATGGGCCGCAAAGTACCTGCCCGTATCGAAGATCAGCCGGTAAACGCCGGCGTCCAGTACAATTTCTTCCGGAACCAAATCTGGGATCCGGCCATCTTTGTTAGTGGTTCCTTTGCCGACCAACTGCCAGCCGCCCGCTGCTTCGATTTCCAGAGTAACCGGCACGCCGGCGGCTGGCCGCCCTTGTGCTGTGTCGAGAACATGTGTGGTGATAGCGCTCACTGGTTAAGAAGTTTCTCCAATCTCAGGCGGGTAATCTTTCGCTGCTCTTCCGCAGCCACACGCAATTCCGTTCCCGGATCATTCTGCATGCGCACGTTCAAAATATTGAGCATCTCTTCCGGACTTCTCCCGCTTGCACAGACAATGAAAATGAAGCCAAAACGCTCTTCGTATTTCTGATTTCCGGCCGCCAGAGCTGCCTTCGTCTCTATCGCTGCGGCATGGATTCCCGATTGCTCCTGCGCCGACCAATTGCGGGCTTGCTCTGATTGGACCGCCGCCGCATTTTGCTCGCCGATCTTCGGGTGGGCGCGAAAAGCCTCGAGCCAGCCTTCCTCGCTCAAAGCCCACCACAGGTTATCGGCCGCCCGAAAGAGCGCGTCCGAATCCGCGAACGGCCGAGCGTTCGTCAACCCACGCGCCCAGTTGCGACAGCCGCAGCATTTCAAGAATTCTGCTTCCGCGTCGGCTGTTGAAAGTGAATTGAGCCATTGAATCCGATGTGTAATGTTTCTCAATTGCCTTTACCGGAAAGGCAATAGGTCCTCTAGGCCCTATACGCCCTATTGACGAAAAGCCATCACTCAATACTCCCGTAAACCCGCAGCCTGCTCACCCCGCCATCAGGAAAAATATTGAAGCGCACGTGTGAAACCGAGCCGGTGTCCATTACCTCGTCAAAAAGATGCCGCGTGTGGGCCTGCAACTTTGTGCGCGCCAGTACCGGCTTCCAGACGAATTCCGGATCCTGGATAGTCTCAAGCGGTAGATCCTTCGCCTGGCAGCTCTCCAGCGC
Source organism: Pyrinomonadaceae bacterium (assembly GCA_035601635.1). Classification (GTDB taxonomy): domain Bacteria; phylum Acidobacteriota; class Blastocatellia; order Pyrinomonadales; family Pyrinomonadaceae; genus UBA11740. Next base: position 1,622 of record DATNNY010000420.1, on the reverse strand, counting down.
ACAGCTCTCCGGATAATTTCCTTTGAAGTAAGAAGTGTCCACTTCCAGCCGGCGAATACGTCCCGCCGTGCCCAGCTTGATGATTGTCCAATCGTGTCCCGGACCGCGCCGCCGCTTTGTTTCCCAACCGTCGCTCATGTTCGCGGCCCGTCCCGGCATGATCAGATTGTGCCGGTGCCCAAAGAACATGTCGCTGCACGATAGCACCATCCCGCCGTTTTCGACCGCGGCCAGGTCACACTCGCCGCCAAACTGTTTCAGACGATTCCAGTCCGGCACGACTTCGCCATAAACACGCAGCCGCGCGACTCCACCGTCTGGGTAGATTTTGAAACGCAGGTGGGTCCAGCGCTGCTCGCTTGGGATCGCGAATGGATTGAGCGAGTCACCGTTAAGATTCACTTTCGGCAGAATCTCGGTCCACGGCATCGACTCGGCAGTTAACTCTTCGTTTGTCGGCAGGCCGTCGATGGCGCAGGCCTCCAGCGAAAATTGCTCGGGAAAGTTGCCTTTGAAATGGCTGGTATCGACGACCACGCCGCGAACAATCCCAGGCAAACCCAGTCGAATGATGCACCAATCGAATCCCGGGGTGCGGCGGCGGCGCGACTCCCAACCGTCCATCCACTTGCCGAGGTCTGTGTACTTGCCTTCAATAAAAACAGGAGCGGAGGGCTTCAGCAGATTTTCCTTTGGCGCAAAGAACTCGTCATTGGCGTACAGCACCGCACCGCCCAGACGTTCGGAAGCGAGATCTATTAGTTCAGCGAAGTCCATCGCAGTTAGTTCTTCTTTGCGGTCATAGGACCAATGGGTCGCATCGGTCCTATGTCTGTAGTTTCGTGCGAAATAGCGGTTGGCCTTTGGGCTCGCCAAACTCGCCGCCATCATAAACCATCTGGCCGCGTAGAAAAGTCTTTTCTACTACGCCTCTTAGAACTTCACCCGCATAAGGTGTCAGCTTGTGATGGTGATGGATTATCTCGGGCTCGACGCGAAACTCGCCATTTGGATTCCAGATCACAATGTCAGCGTCATAACTGGCGGCGATCGCGCCTTTGCGTCCATCAAGGCCAACCTGTTTGGCCGGCGCCCCGCACAGCCACTCTGCCATTTGGTTAATGGTGAAACCGCGCGCGCTTGCTTCCGTCCACATTACCGGCAGGCGCAGTTGCAGAGAAGAAATCCCTCCCCAGGCTTTCATGAAATGGCCCTCGTCCCGCACCTTCATGTCCGGCGGACAGGGAGAATGATCTGAAACCACCATATCGATCGTCCCGTCACGCAGAGCCTCCCACAATTGTTCGCGGTTAGCGCGCTCGCGGATCGGCGGACAGCACTTGAACTCAGTAGCCCCGTCCGAAATGTCCTCCGCGGCAAAATGCAGATGGTGCGGACAGGTTTCAACGGTTACTTGCGCGCCCGACGCCTTGGCCGCGCGCAGTGTCGCCAGCGCATCCGCCGATGAATGATGCACGATGTGAATGCGGCAATTGGTTTCGCGGCTCAGCCGAATCATCAGTTCAACGGCTTCATTCTCAGCCGCGCGCGGGCGCGAACTCAGAAAAGTCGCATAAGATCGATCGCTGCCGTCATTTCCATCGGGCGCCTGGCAGCAGGCC
>DATNNY010000419.1:0-3345 GCA_035601635.1 Pyrinomonadaceae bacterium | reverse complement strand
GGCGTCCTCGCGTTCTCCGTCAGCGCGCGCACCCGCGAATTCGGCATCCGCCTCGCTCTTGGCTCGCCGCCCCAGCGTCTCCTCGCCGGAGTCATCGTCGAAGGCGCCATCATGGCCCTCGCCGGAGTCGTCGCAGGCGCGGCTGGCGGCTATCTCTTGGCCCGCTTTGCCGGCAGCTATTTCCTTGACGTCCGCATGCCCAGCGCTCTGCCCGTAATCGGCTCAGCGTTCATCCTGCTTGCTGCTGCGGTTGTCGCGTCGGCGCTGCCCGCGGCCCGCGCCGCGCGCGTCGACGTCATGCAAGCGCTGCGCTCGGACTAAGCGATCCACATCGGATCCAGATACCGGAGAATTGGGCCCAGGTCAGGTACCTGGCAGCTTTTGGAACTGAGTCTGAAGAGCTCGATTCATCAGGCGCGTACAGCGGTGACACCGAGATCCTTCCGGACGATAGGTGCCACGACAGTGCCGAGAATCTCTATGGCGTCCAACATTTTTTGATGCGGAAGCGTCGAGACACCCATTTGGAATGTGACGCGGGAGATGCCGCCGAGAACTTCATTCACATAAAGGATCTTTCTCGCGACCGTTTTAGCGTCGCCGATCAGCAGCGCGCCGGTAGGTCCGCGCAGGGCGTCGAATTGAGCGCGTGTGGCAGCCGGCCAGCCGCGTTCCTTGCCGATTTCGGTAAAGGTGTGCGCATAGCCTGGATAGAATATTTCCGCGGCTTCGTCAGTGGTGTCTGCGAGAAAGCCAATGGAATGAAGACCTACGGTAAGTCGCTCGGGGGAATGACCGGCGCGGCGCCCAGCCTCGCGGTAGAGGTCTATGAGTGGGCGGAAGCGTTTAGGCTCACCGCCAATTATGGCCACCATAAGAGGAAGTCCGAGCATACCTGCGCGAACGAAAGATTCGGGGGTGCCGCCGACACCGACCCATATAGGCAGCGGATCCTGCAGCGGGCGAGGGTAGATTGCTTGGCCGGTAAGAGCCGCGCGGTGTTTGCCGGACCACTGCACTTGCGTGCTTGCCCGGATTTTTAGAAGAAGATCGAGTTTTTCCGTAAAAAGTGAGTCGTAATCTTCAAGACGCAGACCGAAGAGGGGGTAGGACTCAATGAAGGAACCGCGTCCGGCGACAATTTCGGCGCGGCCACGGGAAATGAGATCGAGAGTCGCGAACTCCTGAAAGACGCGAACGGGGTCGGAGGCACTCAAAACCGTGACTGCGCTGGTAAGACGGATATTTTCCGTGCGCGCGGCGGCAGCGGAGAGAATCACAACGGGAGCTGAGTCGAGGAACTCCGCTCGGTGATGTTCGCCGATGCCGAAGACATCCAGGCCGACCCGATCGGCGAGCTCAATCTCTTCCAGTAGATGGTGCATGCGCTCCACGGGGCTGAGTGTTAGACCTGTGGCCGGGTCGGAGATGGCTGCTGCGAAGCTGTCGATCCCAATCTGCATTTACGTCACTTCTCCGGGACAACTTTCATTTCGATTGATCGGCGCACTACGCCGCTATGTCATCGTTGACTTAAACACTTTGGATTGACGCCGGTCCCCAGACTCTCGGCGCGCTTCCCAATCTTTTTCAATGTCGTTTCAAGAGCTTGCAACTCTTTCGGGCTCGCATCGGCAAAGACTTTCCTAATTTCGGCTGCGTGTTTGCGAAAAATCGGCGCGATCAATTCTTTGCCTTTTGGGGTGAGCGATACGATCCGGACGCGCCGATCCTCAGGACTCTCGACCCGGCTTACCAGGCCTCTATCCAACAGGCGGTCGATGGCCACACTGATCGAGCCGGGCGTAAGGTGCACCTTTGGGCCGATCGTATTCACAGGCAAGGGCCCTTTGTTGAGGAGTGCTTCAAGTATCCGGAAGTCGGTATCGTCGATTCCCGTCTCCCGAAGTCCCGCATAAAGATATTTCGCGGCCGCATGAAAGGCCTTCCCCAATACCAGCCAACAGTGAACAGGGTCTCGCGAGTTCTTGCTCATGACCAAACTATTTTGCCCTTTTGTATAACCGATGTCCAGAACAATGTATCTATATCAATAGAATCGGCATCAATAGATAGTGAAAGAGAGGCATGCTGCATATGGAACGCACAAACAAGGAACTGATCGCTGTAGTCGGCGCAACCGGGCAACAAGGAGGCGCCGTAGTTCGCGCTCTTCAAGCCGGCAATCAATTCAAGGTACGCGCTCTGACGCGCAATCCGGCCAAGCATCGCGAACTCGCCGACGAAGTCATTCAAGCGGACTTGAATCGCCCCAAAACCGTTAGGGCTGCATTTGAAGGGGCGCATGGCGTATTTTTAGTCACTAATGTTTGGGAAGAAGGTTCCGACGAGGTCGAACAGGCAACCGCTGCGATACGCGCCGCCAAGGATGCCGGTGTCAAACACTTTGTCTGGTCCACGCTGCCTGATGTAGAGAGAATCAGCGGCGGCAAGCTCCACGTTCCCCACTTTACCGGCAAGGCCAAGGTTGATCGGGTAGTGAAAGAAGCCGGGTTTGCGAATCATACATTCGTCATCGCGCCTTTCTACTATCAGAACCTTATCGGCGTTCTTGCTCCGCAAAAACAGACTGACGGATCCGTGGGCTGGGCTATCCCGCTTGATCCAACTGTGCGGAGCATTCACATGGGCGATATCACGGAACTTGGTGACATCGTGGCCGGGGCATTCGCGCACCCCGATCAGGACGCTCATGGCGAGTATCTGCCCCTAGTCGGCGATTTCATGAGCTTCAATGAAATCATCGACACGCTGAATCGACAAGGTCACAACTTCTCTTTCAACCAAGTGCCAAAGGAAGTCTTCGCGGGTCTGTTTCCTGGGGCCGCCGAGATAGCGGAAATGTTCAATTACTTTCAGGCGCACACGTACTTAGGTTCAGATTCGCGTGACCAAGTTGCGCTCGCAAACAAAATCGCAGGCCGGCAGCCAACGAAGCTTTCGGCGTGGGCCCAGGTGAATTTCCCGGCTCCAAAGAACGCCCACTCAGCAGCACGCTGATTGAAAAACGAAAGGAAATCGATTTTAGCCGGTGCAGACAAACTTAGTTTGCGCGGTTGCTCGTAAGCAGATTCAACAAGCAAAAGGAGGAAGTGCATGGCAACGAATTCGATCGCAATTTCCAAAGATGTGGGGGCAATAAGCTCCTGGCAGGGAGCGGTAGTCGTTTTGGGACGGTTTTTGTTCGCGCTGATTTTCCTGATGGCTGGAGCCAATCATTTTAACAAGCAAACCATCGGCTATGCGGCTTCGCAAGGCGTGCCTTTGGCTGTGATCGCGGTTCCACTTTCCGGCGTGCTGGCCATTGCCGGCGGCTTGAGCATC
>DATNNY010000418.1:0-17137 GCA_035601635.1 Pyrinomonadaceae bacterium | reverse complement strand
CAAATTCTTGCTCCTGCTTTGCAGGCTGGGAGAGAGCTTCCTCTAAAGTAAGAAGTGTTTGTCACACGCAAGAACCAGACAACCTGGTACAGCAGAACCGGCGCTAGCGCAGACTAATCACACTATGACATTGCCCGGCATGTGTTGTGTCAAACTTTGATAAGCGCCGTAGACAGTACCGACTTTGCCGGGCTTTCATCGGCAGAGAAAGGCCCAACTGAAGTTGGTACTCTAACCGCCTGAGAAATCAGAGCGCCACCTCTGGCGCTAGAGCTTAAGCCTGGCGCGAGTTTTAAGATAGAATTCACGAGCACAAAAATCTCCGGTGACCCACGTGTCGTTGAAAACCAGTGAAACGTGCCGGCCGTCGATGAAAACAGCATCTTCGAAATGAGCGATTCTGAGATCAACGTTGACCGTTTGATGTACGAAATTCGCGAGGCTGTGGCCAGGCAACAGCGGGGCGAAGGCTATGAGTCGCCGAATGGTTTCTCTGCTGCGGGCCAGTCGTGGATAAACCCACACGGCTCTTTACCCTCGGTGAGCCTGCAACCCGCCTCTCCTTTCCGGCCCAAAGACCAATATCACGTCGATGACCTGTTGAAGTTTCACGGCGAAGAGTTTTTGCGCAACGCTTATCGTGCACTGCTAAAGCGCGAGCCCGATACCGCCGGTTGGTCGGAATATTTTGGCAACCTCGAGAGTGGCCGTCTTAACAAGATCGATATTTTGGCCAGCCTGCGCTATTCGCCCGAAGGTCAGCGCGCGCGAGTGAAGGTTGCGGGTTTGGCGTGGCCGGCTAATATCCGGCGCCTCGAACGCCTGCCGATTATCGGCTACTTGCTGGAAGCGGCGATTGCCGCCGCGCGTTTACCGCGTCTGCTGCGACATGTCCGGCAATCCGAATTTTATTTTCTGGCGCGTCAACAGGAGATGGTCGAGCAGGAGAATCAAGTTCACAGACAATTGGCGGAGACCCTCGCGCAAGTCTCGGCTCAAACTCTGGCGGGAACCGAGAGAGCGGAAGACCAGAGACAGGCAATCGAGGCCCTGTCGCTCAAACAGCAGGGCATGGCTGAACAGCAGAACGAATTAAGAGCTGGTATCGAGACCGGCTTGTCTTCCGTGCGAGAGCATGTTGACCAATCCAAGACAGACCTTGCCGGAAGCATGGAGGAACAGGCGCGGCAACAGGAGCAGCGCTTCGTTCAGACAATGGCAGAGCTCTCTAATAGTCAGCGACAACAGGCCCGGCAAGTGGAAGATCAGCGTACTCAACAACTCGAACTCACCGAGCAAATGAACCAGCGAATCAAGGACCTTCGTCGCCGGCAAAGAGAAACACAAACTGAGTTAGTAATGCAGGAGAGGCGTCTTGCCTCTTTGCTCGAGGACGCGCATCAGGATTTGCCGGGCACTTCTCAGCCCCGCCGGGATTTGCCGGCGCACGAAGCCGCGCATTTGCTCGATGCTCTCTACGCTTCTTTTGAAGATCAATTTCGCGGGGCTCGCGAAGAGGTCAAGAATCGTTTGCGGGTCTACCTTCCCATCCTGAAAGACGCGAAGGTGACGGCAGATGCTTTGGACGTCGGCTGCGGGCGCGGCGAGTGGCTGGAGCTGCTCAAACATGAGGAAGTGCAGGCCCGAGGTGTTGACCATAACCGAGTCTTTGTTGAGCAATGCCGACAAATCGGTTTGGACGTGGTGGAAGAAGATGCGCTCACGTACCTTCGCGGTCTGCCCGGAAAAAGTCTCAACGTCGTCACCAGCTTTCATCTGGTAGAGCATTTGAGTTTTGAAGAATTGATCAGGCTTTTGGATGAGATGATTCGCACCTTGAGGTCCGGTGGTTTGCTGATTCTGGAAACACCCAACCCCGAGAACTTCATGGTCGGAAGTTATAGCTTTTATGCGGACCCAACCCATCGTAATCCGATTCCCAGTCCGACGCTCCAGTTCCTGCTCGAATCTCGCGGCCTGGATCGCGTTACAGTCATGAAACTGCGCCCCTGGGACGATGCCAAAATCAAGGGCGACACCGAGATCATCAAACGCTTTAACGAATACTTCTACGGTGCGCCTGACTATGGGATTGTGGGTTGGAAGATTTGACTGAGGCTCGCCGGTTTTCCTTGGCTGTGATGTTCGACAAGAAAATAATCATCGTTACGCCCTGGTTTGAACGTTTCGCCGGAGGTGCCGAGCTACTGGCCAGAGGAATGGCCCGCGAGTTTAATAAGCGCGGCCTGCCGGCAATGGTGTTCACGACCTGCTCTTTGTCGCCGTACGACAGTTGGTGGGAAGACCATTACCAACCAGGCGTCTACGATGTGGCGGGAATAGAAACCAGGAGATTTGCGACCGTGAAGAACCGGGCCCGGTATGAGGCGGTTATCGGTAAGCTGCGGCGCGGCAGTAATCTGACGGCCCGTGATGAGCAGGACTTTTTCAACTGTGGCATCAATAGCAGTGATTTGGTTGAGGCCCTGGCTGAGTATGTGGATGGCAACTATGAAATCGTCGCGCTCCCTTACTTTCACGGGCTGACTAATTCAGTAGTCAACGGGTATCCGGGTAAGATCTCGCTGATTCCATGCTTCCATGACGAGCCGCAGTTTTACTGGGCCACAACCCAAACAATTCTGCGCAACGCGAAATGGATCTTCTTTAACTCGCAGGCAGAAAAGCAGATGACAATTAGGCAGTATGGCCAAAGCGTGGGCCGGCCTATCGTAGAAGGTGTGGTCACCGGCGTCGGAGTCGAGCTGCCGGTATCCAACGATCAGCTGCCGGCCATTTCAGTGCCGCTCCCTGCGAGTTATTTTGTTTATGCCGGACGCAAGGAGGTCGGAAAGAATGTCCCCCTTCTTTGCCAATGGTTCACGAACTATGTCGAAAGATTTCATTTGAATACAAAGCTCGTTTTCATCGGGGGTGGTGACCAGGCCCTGATTCCGGCGAGCGATCAATTCATTGATCTTGGTTTTGTCTCCGAAGCAATGAAGCATCACGTTGTCAGACATTCGCAAGGCGTCATTAACCTTTCCGAGAACGAGAGTTTCTCAATTGTGATTATGGAAGGCTGGCTGCTCGGCGCTCCGGCGGTAGTTTCGGCTGGCTGCGCCGTGACCAAAGATCACGTCAGAAAATGCAATGGCGGCCTGTACGTTTCAACCAGCGACGAATTTGCCCTGGCCTTAAGGTATCTCGAGGAACACGCGGATGCCCGCAACCTTCTGGCCGCGAATGGACAAAAATATGTGACGAGAGAGTTTTCTTTCGATGCGGTGCTCGCCAGGTACCTGCGACAGTTTCGCGGATTTGAACAGGTTTGTTTGGCGGCTGTGCCCGCCTAGTTTATCGCCCGCTGCCCACCTTGCGTGATATCTCCGCAATGAAAATATTAATCGACGGCCAGACGCTTCTTACTCCCGAGATCAACCGGGGAATCGGTATCTATTTCAAGAACTGTCTGGAGAATATTCTTGAGAACGACTTTACGAACGACTTCTACATCAATACGGCAAACAGAGAGCACCTGAAGGTCTTGTCACCGTGGGCACGACAGAAGCTATGCGTGATCGAGAACGAGGCTTATGATATTCGGGCGACCCATCAAAGCGGCAGAGAGTATGTCGCCGAGCGCTACTCGAATACTCTGAACAATGACCTCGAGACGCGAGCTATGCACCTCTATTGGTCTCCCAATGCCTTGATGGATAATGTATTCCTTCCGGCGCGACAGACAGGTACCTGCCAATTCGCAGTCACGATCTTTGATTTGATAGTTTTGGTAATGGCCAAAGAGTATGCGAAACACTTGTCGGCATCAGCCATGGCGTCTTATAAGAAGAAACTAAACCTGCTGGAGCGGGACTATGATCTGTTTCTCCACATTTCGCGTCATACCGAGAACGATTTCCGGAGAATGCTGCACGTCGAAGAGAAGCAGCATGCGGTTACCCTGCTCGCGGCCGACAGTTCATTCCGCCCTTTTCCGTTCCCCAGGGTTGCCGCGCTTTCGGATTACGTAATCTATACGGGCGGCTTCGATCCGCGCAAGAACATGGATCGGGCCGTGGAAGCCTTTGCCAAGTTACAGAAGAAATACAAAGACGACCAAAAAATAAGTACCACTCAGTTGTGGATTGTGTGCGGCCTGGATAAGGTTGCGGAGAGCCGCATGCTCCGGCGGGCCGAACGCCTGGGGTTGAGAGGAAGAGTCAGATTCACCGGTTTTATTGACGACGATGCCTTGCTCGCGCTTTACCAGAAAGCCCGCTGTCTTTTTTTCCCGTCCCTTTATGAGGGTTTTGGCCTTCCGATACTGGAAGGCCTGGCGTGCGGTCTGCCGGTGGCATCGTCGAATACTTCGTCGCTGCCTGAAGTCGGTGGTGAACTGGTGACTTATTTTGATCCCTACGATATTGACGAAATGGCTGATAGTCTTTACCAGGCTCTACAAGCGCCGACGGACTATCAGGCGCGGCAACGACGTTATGAATATTCGCGGAAATTTTCGTGGGCGGCAACTGCCCGCGCGACCATTGAAGCTTTCGCTGATTGCGTCAGCAATGCTCAGCGGAAAACAGTCGCGATAACCAGCGTTGGAGATCATGAGTAACGAAGCCATCAATCCCGATTTTGTAGATGTACGGCAGCTCATCAAGGAGTTGAGTGTTGAAGAGCTGTGCCTGGCTGCCGAAGAGTTCTTCGCGCAACGAATCGATTGGGAAAGCCTTCATGCCAAACCCTTTGCCGAGATCGACGAAACACCAGATTTGCTTATCTGTTTCGCACAGGTGGTGCGAGGCTTGAACCTTTTGCCCGATATGACGATCCTCGACTTCGGCGCGGGATCATGCTGGACCTCACGCTTTCTCAGCCAGTTAGGACTTAAGGTCATTGCCCTCGACGTCTCTCCGTCTGCACTGAAAATCGGTCAGAAGCTGTACCGTCGCCATCCGGTCATCGGGAACCGGCCGAAGCCGCAGTTCATGCTATTTGACGGTCAGAGCATTGATCTGCCCGATCATAGCGTTGATCGAATCAGTTGCTGGGAAGCGTTTCATCATGTCCCCAATCCGGCGCAGGTGATCAGAGAGATGGGACGAGTTCTCAAAGCCGGTGGCATCGCCGGCTTCTCAGAACCCGGTCCCGACCACTCGAAATCGCCCCAGGCCCAAAACGAAATGCGAACCAACCGCGTCATTGAAAACGATATTAATGTTCGGGGAATTTGGAGCGAGGCGCAGAAAGCGGGATTTACCGAGATCAAGTTGGCGCTGGTTAACCCGAACACGTTCCTGCTCTCTCTGGATGAATTTGAAGCGTACCTGGCTGGCGAAGGTTCGGGCGAGCGCTATCTTTCTGAGACGTGTGAACAGATGCAGCCTCGCCGCGTCTTTTTCTTATTCAAAGGTGAATCAAAGGCTCCGGCAGATAGCCGTCAACGCGAAGGATTGTTGGCTGATCTTCAGGTCGAAGCGGTGTCGAATCGCATTCGCGCCGGTAAGCTGCTTCGTCTGAAAGTCATTGCCAAGAACACCGGCACCTCGGTTTGGCTTCCGGCGCCGGAAGCGGCTCAACCGTGGTGGCAGAAAAGCGCTTTGAAAGGATTTGGCAGGCGGCCCCACATGGGTCCGGATCGAGTCCCACCGCGGGTGGGCGGAGTACGTTTTGCTATCCAGCTTCTGGACGATAGGGGCAAGTTACTCGACATCGACTATTTCCGCTATCATCTTACGCCCGGTGAAGGACGTCTGATCAAATGTGGTGAAGCGGTGGAGTTTTCGGTGGACGTTCCGATGCTGCGGCCAGGCAACTACGTTCTGAAGTGCGATCTTGTGAGTGAATTCATCGGCTGGTTTGCAAGTGTCGGATCAAAAGTAGTGCACATTCCAATCGACGTGATTTCCTGAGCCCTCAAGCGCGACCTGACGGCGAGGCTATACTGTTTGGCTCCAAGCTCCAACCATCGTTCAAATGCAGAGATTAAACTTCCGATCGAGATTTGAGTTTTAGTCAACCAGGCACCCGCTGCTACGGTAATCTTATGACGCGTCGCACTATCCTCCGGGAGACTACTGCGTTCCTCGGATACTCGCTCTTGACCGCGCTCATGACTTGGCCCTGGATTCTCCATCTGCGGGATGCCATGTCTGATCGGGGCGATTCTTACGCGCATGCTTATTGGCTTTGGTGGGACGCTCATCAAACCTTTCACGACCCCTTGAATCTTTTCAATGCGACAATCTTTTTCCCTTATAAATATTCTTTGGCTTTCAGCGAGAATGACTATGGGATTGGTCTCCTTTTTTCTCCATTCTACGCGTTAGGTTTTCGTCCGGTGACAGTTCACAGCATAGCCACGTTGACGGCTTTTGCCTTCTCCGGCTATGCAATGTTCCGCTTAACCCGAACCCTAACCGGGGTCAATTCCGGCGCCTGGGTCGCGGGCATAATTTTCGCGTTCGTCCCATATCATTTCCAAAGGCTTCCTCATCTACCCCTTATTTTTGCCGGATGGATACCCCTGACATTAGAGGCCCTGGTTCTGTTTACACGGCAAAGAAGTTGGAAGCGCGCCGGCTGGCTCGGAGTGGCTTTCACGATGAATGCATTGACATGCCTGACATGGTTCGTCTTGACTCTGGTTCCGTTTGCTCTATCTGCTGTCTTTCTTTTGATCTGGTGCCGCCTGGGTCGTGACCGCGATTTTTGGATCAGAGGGGCTGCTGTGTTCGCCGTGGTATCGCTTGCACTTCTGTGGTTTGGTTTTCCTTATTTTCGCGTACACGAAGCGTATGGCTTCGCTCGCAGTGCCGCAGATGCAACAGACCTGTCCGCTCTTCCTATTCACTGGCTGGTTGTTAGCGAGCGAAACAAGCTTTGGAGCGGCCTCGGGGCTCGGGCGATGGTTGATGAGTTGACCTTATTTCCGGGACTACTGCCGCCGCTCCTGGCCCTGGCTGCTTTCGGATTAGTAAGGCCGAAAGCACGAAAATCTCCTCAGATCGGAACGTGGATTTCTCGCAGACTGCTCACCGTTTTGTTGGACCTTCTCGCCTTTGCCGGGATACTGGTGGCGCTGTTAACAATAGGCTATGGCAGCATTCACCTTCACTTATTTGGTTTTCAATTACTGAAACCCGTTTATCCGCTTATCTTTTTTCTTGCTGCGCTCGGTATTCGATGGCTGATTGCCTATCCACAGCTCATTCGTCGCGTATTTCACCAAAGGAAACCTGTCGAGGCGTTCAGATCCAATCCCTGGTCAGTCGCATTTGCACTCGGAGCAATTTGGGGTGTTACCGGCTTTCTCGGCTCATTTGGGATGCATTTCTTTTTCCATCGAATCCTGTTTGAGTTTGTTCCCTTCTTCAAGAGCATTCGTGCCCCAGTGCGTTGGGCCATGATTTGTTATCTCGGCCTCTCGATTCTGGCCGGCATAGGGGCTGTACAATTCGTTGGATTTGTTGGACGTTGGTGTCCCAGAGTCCCGCGGAAGCTGATCTATGTTGTGCTCGCAATTTTGATTCTCTTCGAGCAACGGGTGGCGCCGATTCAATTCGTTCGCGGCGAGGTTGATCCTGACGCGATCACCCTGCGCTTAAAGCAAACGCCAATGTCAGGTGGGATAGTCGAACTTCCCGCGGAAAAGGATAGCTATGCCTATTATCGCTATATGCTGCGCGCGGCAGACCACGGTCGCCCGATTGTGACAGCAAGTTCAAGTTTTGCTCCTCCAATAGTTCAGGAACTTGAATCACTAACCCTGGCGCGCCCAATCCCTGATCGTCTTATCGATCTGCTGGAGTCGATTCCCACCTCTTACCTGGTAGTCCATAACTCTTTGCTTTCGGCCGAGCATCGTCGCGCGATTGAATCCTTTCTGATGCGCGAGCTTAAGGCAGGTCGAATCAGATTCATCAATGGCTATGGGGAGTCAACGGCCCCGGATGATCTCTATGCGATAGTAAAAAATGAACCGACGGCCAAAACTGAGGTTTCAAACCGAATTGATCGAGCTGATTTCTTCGTGCGACAGCAATACCTGGACGTGCTCAAACGGGAGCCCGACCCGGCGGCCCAGAGCAATCTGGCTGCGTCGCTCAAGAGCTGCAAGGAAGAGGCAACCTGTCTCCAGGATCAAAGTGCAGCCGCTGCGCTAACTGTTTTTCACTCGAGAGAATTTCAGGACGGAAGCTACTTCCTTTTTCGTTTATACAAGACGGGCTTCCAGCGGATGCCTAAGTATCTTGATTGGGAGCATGACATTAATCAGCTCAATAAGGGTGCGGAGGGCAAGCTGACCGTCGCCAAAGAATTAGTTTCCGGGAAGGAGTTTCTTGATCGCTATCCGGAGAGACTGACGAACCTTGAATATGTCAGAAAAATGATCCTTAACTCTGGGCAGACGGTGAGCTCGGCCGATCAAAGAGCAATCATTGTTGATCTCGACAATGGAAAAACGAGCCGTGCTGACGTTTTGATTAAGTTAACGGATAACTCAATTGCTGCTCAGCGTGAATACAAGGAGGCACTCGTTGCCGCGTGCTACTTTGATTACCTTCAGCGCGATCCGGATTCGGAAGGCTACAGTTTCTGGCTGAAAACTCTGGAGAATCCTTCAAGCGGCGAGACGGCTGTCATCAAAGGATTCATTAACTCCGGGGAGTATCGAGCCAGATTCGGTCAACCCTAGCAGGCCATCTGGCGAGCATCATCGTGACTAAATCAAGTCTCTGTCGAGGGCCAATTGCATGAATTGGCGGCGCAAACTTCATCAGCATAGAAGAGATCTCCTTATTGGCTTGCTCATTTTTGTAGTCGGCTTCGCGGTGTTTCTTTGTTCTCCCGTGCGTCCGATTTCGGATTCAATCTACACTTTCGTGGTCAGTGAAAGTCTTCTGAAACACGGCAGCTTTGCGATAGACCAATTCGGCGTCCCTCGGCTCGAGCCCAGATTCAACGGCAGCTACGTGGAAAACGGTCGATTAAAACAACTCGAGTGGGTAGGGAATCGGCTCTATTATTTTCTTCCACCCGGCACTTCCGTTCTCTCCCTTCCTTATGTAGCGTTAATGGATTCTTTCGGACTCTCCGTGATCAATAAGGATGGAACCTACAACCTTCGCAAAGAAATACAGCTTCAACTGATATTCTCGGCTTTTTTGATGGCGTTGCTGGGCAGTATTTTTTATTTTTCCAGTCGCTTGGTCTTACCGGCTCTGTGGAGCGTCATTATCGCGCTCGGAGGAACATTGGCGACGCAAGTGTGGAGTACTCTTTCCGGGAGTATGTGGTCGGACACGTGGGGAATCTTCCTGGTGGGACTGGTTGTATGGATGCTGGTGGCGGAAGCGAGTGCCGGAATTCGACTCCGCCCTGTATTGGTTGGCACTGTGCTGGCCTGGACTTACTTTGTGCGACCGACCAACGCGATTCCAATCCTGGCGATTTCCATTTACATACTTCTTTACCACCGTCGGCTATTTGCGTGGTATGCAGTAACCGGGCTCATCTGGTTAGCTCTTTTCGTCTTTTACTCCTGGTACAACTTCGGCAAGATGCTGCCAAATTACTATCGTACGGGCCGCTTGACGTTCGAGCATTTTGGCGAAGCTTTGGCGGGCAATTTAATTAGCCCCGCGCGCGGATTGTTCATCTACGTCCCAGTCACACTTTTTGTCTTTTACCTGCTCGTCCGTTACCGCAGGAGAATTGTTTGGCCGAGACTGGTGGTGCTTTCGCTAAGTATCTTTGCAATTCATTGGATAGTACCTTCGGGATTCCCGCATTGGTATGGCGGCGCCAGTTATGGTCCAAGGCTAATGTCAGGAGTTGTTCCCTGGCTTGTCCTTCTGGCGATTATCGCCGTTCAGGCGACGTTGAAACAGCGCGAGGAGTTAAAGAATCGGCCCCTTAGATTTTGGCGATTACAAAATATCGCGGGCGGGTTCTTGTTGCTGGTGAGTACCTGCATGAATGGAATCGGCGCGACCATGCCGGCTATCATCACCTGGAACGACAAGCCTGTCAGGGTCGACAGGGATCCAAGCCGTCTTTGGGATTGGAGATACCCGCAGTTTCTGGCCGGCTTCCTGCGTCCACCGCCGCCAAAGGTTTTTCCGCCTGCCGATGTCAGGATCGATTTTTCACGCAAATCGGCCGACCTGTACTTGTGGTACGGCTGGAGCGAAAATGGCGGTGAATACCGGTTTAGTGAAGGAGATGAAGCGACCATAGTTTTCGGTCTCGACAAGATAGCCGATGCGCAACTGCTAATGAAATTAACCCCATTTATCGTCGGTGGAAAACTGAACGAGCAGCGAATCACCATAAAGCTAAACGGGCATCTGCTCGAGACGTTGACCTTGAAAGATCCATCTCCTCGCGAATACTCCCGGACCCTGCCAAAAGAGTTATTGAAAGGGAACAATGTTTTAACTTTCGAATTGCCGGATGCCCGGTCGCCAAAGGAACTCAAGCTAAATGACGATGAGCGCAAGATCGCTCTGGGAGTGTATTGGCTCGACATCAAAACTCAGGGACAAGGCGGCGCCCAGGAGGCACCGAAACATACAGAGGCGACCGCGCCGCTGCCGGATGGAGGATATGCAGTTGAGTTCGAGGCCCTGAACCCGCCGCAGGTTTTAGCCGCCGGCGAGTCTCTCGACTTGCGGGTCAAGGTAAAGAATGTCAGCGGCGCGATTTGGCCGGCTATGGGTGACAGTAGCGGTAAGTATCAAATACGGTTGGGAAATCATTGGGCGGACTCGAACGGGCGCACCGCGATTCTCAACGACGGCCGTGCCGCTCTGCCCCACGACTTGAGGCCGGGGCGCGAAGTTGAACTTCTGCTCAGAATCACGGCCCCGCAAATGCCCGGGGAATACACTCTTGAACTCGACATGGTGCAAGAGCGAGTGACTTGGTTTGCTGATGAAGAATCGCCAGCTGCGCACATGAAGATCGCCGTTCGTTAGTCTAACCAGGGCGCAACTTCTATGAACGACTCGGTTTTCGCATCCATCAGCCTCGGAATTGTTTGTCCGATGGCAAATCAGGAAGCTTCCGCGGTTAGCTTCGTCAATAGTGTATTGAGCCAATGCGCTTCTTACAGTTTTAAGAGCGTCGAGTTTTTCGCAATACTCGATCGAGCTAGCTGTGACCGCACGAGAGAACTCCTGGATGAATTGAAAAACGAGCGCTCCGAGTTACAAGTTGTGTGGGCGGCAAACAATCATTGTGTGGTCGATGCTTACGTGCGCGGTTATCGCGAGGCCCTCAGCGCTGGATGTGATTGGATTCTGGAAATTGACGGCGGCTTTAGTCATCAGCCCGGCGACATACCGCAATTTTTCCAGAAGATGATTGAAGGCTATGACTGCGTGTTCGGGAGTCGATTTTGTGGAGGCGGCAAGATTACGGACAGCTCTCGGAAACGCAAGCTCATTAGTCGCGGGGGCACGATTCTGACCGATGCTCTTATGGGGACGGATTTAAGTGATATGACCAGCGGATTTGAGCTGTTCTCGCGCGACGCGCTGAAATACATCCTCAGTAAAGGTATTTATTCTCGCGCCCACTTCTTTCAGACTGAGATTAAAATTCACTGTCGGAACCTGCGGATTGCCGAGGTACCGATCCATTATCGTGCAGCCAGCCCCGGCGTAAACACGAGCGTGCTCAAAGATTCACTTTACAATCTGTGGCGTATGTATCGTCTGAGGCGACAAGGCCGACTGTAGGAATAATGGAACCGAAAACTGTTTTAGTTGTCACTTCGGTCGCGTCACCAAACGCCGCCCTGAAAGAGTTAGCAAGTGGATGCCAGCAGCACGGAGTCGAATTTTTCGTGATTGGCGATGAGGGCAGTCCACGGCAATTCGAGTTAGAAGGTTGTCGCTTTTACGATTTGAAGGAGCAAATGGAACTGGGGTTTGCTTTCGCGCGCCAATGCCCGGCGAGAAGTTACGCGCGCAAGAATATTGGGTATCTATTGGCCATGCGTACAGGTGCAGCGGTGCTGATCGAAACTGACGATGACAATTTTCCGCGCGCGGAATTTTGGGCCCAACGACACAGGAAGCAGTTGGCGCGACTGATTTCAGATACAGGATGGGTTAATATTTATCGGTACTTTACAGATGCAAAGATTTGGCCCCGTGGATTGTCGCTGGAAAGCATCAATAGTTCCGTTCCAAACTATGACACGCTGATTACCAAAGAGGTTGATTGTCCTATTCAGCAAGGGCTGACTGATGAAGACCCCGACGTGGATGCTATCTATCGGCTGGCATTTCCGCTGCCGCAATCTTTCAGAAGGGATCGCCGAATTGCCCTGGGGAACAATTCCTGGTCACCTTTCAATAGCCAAAACACTACTTGGTGGAGCGATGCTTTTCCCCTGCTCTACTTGCCGGCGTATTGCTCGATTCGCGTGACCGATATCTGGCGGGGTTTTGTAGCGCAACGAATTGCCTGGACCAACAATTGGGGCGTGCTATTTCACGGGCCGACAATTCGGCACGATCGAAACAAGCATGACTTGCTGCGCGATTTTCAGGAGGAGGTGCCCGGCTATTTGAATAACAAGAAAATCTGCGCGGCCCTTGGGGCCCTGGCATTGAAATCCGGGCGCGACAACCTCAACGACAATCTGCGTCTCTGCTACTCGGAGTTGGTACGGATGAATATGATTGGCGAAGCTGAGTTGGATTTGCTTGAATCATGGATCGCCGACATTGAGCGGATAACCCGCAGGACGAATAGCAAGGCGCAAAAAAATTCTCATGATGCCCCACGGTAAGAATTAAACTTTCGAATCAGTCGCTTTGAACAATTCCACGCAAAAGCTACCAAAGATTGCCTGGCTCTCGCCGTTCCCGCCACAAAGAAGCGGCATTGCCAACTACAGTTATTGGCTCGTCAAAGGCCTCAAATCTCACTTTGATATTGATCTGTATTACGACAAGCAGCCGCCGATCACTGAACTCCAGGACGAGTTTGAGGTTTACCCCATCGCGGCTTTCGCCGATAGACATGAAAGTTACGAACAGACAATTTATCATATCGGGAACAACAGCGATTTTCACAAGGGAATCTATGAACTTGCGTGGCGTTTTCCCGGCACGGTAGTGCTGCACGATTACAACCTCAGTGGCTTTATGCACGAAGCTTTCTATCGCCAGAACCACGAGTTGTATCGTCAGGCATTGCCTAATGGACATGGCGAAGACGGACGCAAAGGGCTGCAATCGCTGATTCATCGGCTTTTTCCTGATTCATCGCAACTCCCGATGTCACAAGCGATCGTTAGTCGCAGCAAGAAAGTAATCGTTCATCATCGATGGGTCAGGAACCAGTTTGCTGACAACGCCCACATAGAAGTCATCCCGCACTTTGCCAAGCTCAACTGTCAGCCGGACAAAGCAGGAATCGGAAACTTCAAGAACAAGTTCGCCATCAGAGATGATCACTTCGTCCTAACCTGTCTGGGATTCGTCAATCCAAATAAGCTGCCAGGGCTGCAAATAGATGTAGTGAACCGATTGCTTGACGATGGCTATCCCGTACAGCTGATATTTGCCGGCGAGCCATCTCCGGAAGTTAAAGATCTAGTAGCAAGGGTGCGGTCGAGCAAGTATCACGAGAAAATCATTTTCACCGGATATCTAAACGAAAAGGATTACTTTAACTCGATTTTTGCGTCGGACATTATTATCAACCTGCGAAACCCATCGATGGGTGAGGCTTCAGGTACCTTGATGCACGCACTGGCCGCTGCCAAGCCGGCCATCGTCAGCGACACAAATCAGTATCGAGAGTTTCCGGATAAAATATGTTGGAAGTTGGCCCACGATCAGAAGCAGGCAGAAGTGTTATATGCCTACATCAGAGCGTTGCTGTCTAATCAAAACCTACGAACGGTTATTTCGGAGAACGCCGCGGACTATGTGAGAAATATGCTGGGTTGGGAGAGAATTACCGGCCAATGGAAGCAAGCCATCTCGAGCCTGACCTGACGGCAATCGGAACGTTATGCCTAAATTAGCTTAAGGATTGATCGTCACGTGCGGCGCAGAGTCAGTTGGCCGGCTGGTTGCAGTGCCTACCTTGACCACGATTGGAAGGTCACCGCGATCGACTGCCGCTGGAAGCGTAAGATCAATCTCCTGGAAGCCAGGCTGATCGAGCACAATCACATTCGATGGGACTATTACGGTCGTGCCAATCGTGACAGTGATTGCGGACGCTGCTATACCGCGGACGCCAGTCAAATGGATCTCGAGCACGGTGGGTACCAGTGTGCCCGTGCCATCGTCGGACGTGATGTTGAATGGCTCCATCAAGCAACCGGGAGTAAGCGGCCTAGTGATATTACAGATGAGAGCGCGTCCGCCAGGACCATTGGTGCTGGTAAAGATATCGGGCTGGGCCGCTACAATTACCACCTGACCGCGAATCACCGTGCCGTTACTGTTTATCACCACCGGATAACTGGCCGTCCCGGAGTTCGCGACCAAACCAGGCGGCACGGCAAAATTAATTGAAGTTGTGGTAACCGAATAAATCCCACAGGCCGCGCCGTTAATTGAAATTGAAGTGCCCTTCAACTCGATCGGCAATGCTGGTGAGCGTCCTGCTTCAGACGCACCGGTACTACTGACCAACGCCGGCAAAGGCGGCGGACTCAAGGTGAATTGCGCGAGCGCTAATTCACCGGCTGCCAGGCCCGGTGCGACGAACGGGCTGCCGGTCGGGCTGGGAACTGGACTCGCGGTGGGAGAGGCTATTGGAATCAAGCTCGCACCAGTGAACAGTGAAATGGTTCCACTCGCCTCGGTCGCGGGAGTCGGCAGAAGTTGATAGAAGACCTCCGCCGAGCCATCGGAATTACCGCCTCCGAGTTCTCCCCCGAAGGTAAAGGCAATTCGAGTGCGCGAATTACTGGGCAGCCCGCGCAGACCATTGAAAGTCGCAATACTGGTAATGCGCGTAAACGGCCCGGTCGTGGTAACCGGCAGCGGCGTCAGAAAAAGCTGCGCTGACCGGCTGGCATTTAATCCGGTGCTGTCGTCGGCTGCCGCCGGGAACGTCCCATCCGTTTTAAAGTTCAAAGCCGAGGTGAAAACAACGGAGGTTGGATTCAACCCGCTATAGTCAGTGAAAGTCGGGAAGTGAAATAAATCTCCCGGAACGGCCAACGGGCGCGGTCCTAACTGCGTGAAAGTGCCGACCGTCACATCGTAGACAAAGGCGGCCGAGAAGGCAGTTGGCGCGGCATTCGCTCCCGGATCGGCGGCGGTCGATTCGAAGGCGATGAATTTGCCATTGCGACTAAGACGGCGTCCAAAGCTAAAAATGGTGGCAGTGGCGCCGGTGGTCGCGTCGTTCTTTGTCTTGGTGACCTGGCGCAAGCCGGCGCCGTCCTTAATATAAATTTCGGCATTCCCATCGGCATTCGTGCTCGTCAAATCCGCATTGGAGACAAAAGCGAGCACAGAGCCGTCGCTGGAAAGACAGGGATTCGAACTGAAGATTGGATTATTAAGCGAAGCCGTTTTGGTATTGGTTACTTGAGTAAACGTCGAACCGGCAACTGTGTAAACAAACACTTCGGGATTTGGAATTGCCCCAGTATCAATATTACCGCCCGTTACGATATCCCGATTCGAGATGAATGCAATAATCTTTCCGTCATCACTAATGCTCGCCTCGCGATTGTCGTCGGCGACTCGCGGTTCGCTGGTGGTTGACCCCGCGACTGGCGGAGCGCTGGCCGGAGTATTTGTAACTCGCTTGAACGTGCCGGCGGTCAGATCTACCGGTCCTACTTCCGCGCCGCTGGAGAGATCTGCTGTGTCGGCGACAGTGAACTGATAGGTCCAGATCTCCTGATTCATATCCGTGGCGATCGTGCCTCCCGGATTAGTGCCGTCAAAACTCGCCGGAGTGACGGGCGCATTTGAACTAAAGACAATTGTATAAGTGCGCTGGCCAGCAGTTAGAGCCGGCTCAAGACTAATCATCGGACGGTTGTTGCTGACATCAATCGCGATATTGCTGGGATCTACCGGTGTTGGCGTGGGACTAGCGGTTGGCGATGGGCTGACCGAGGGACTTGGACTCGGGCTGGGTGTCGGCGATGGACTACCCGGTGGATTTAGTACGCTCTTGGTATCGGTAAGCTGGAAAATTCGACGTTGCGCGTAATCGTACAGGAATATCTCGCGATTACCGTCCTGATTGTTACGCGATGCCGTCTTCTCAGTAGCGATATCGCCATTTGATTCAATTACGACAAAACGCCCGTTGGCCGAGGTATCACCAGCGAAGGAATTGCGAGCTGAGTTCGACACCTGAGTGACAAAAGGATCCGGAGTGGAGCTCGATGGCGACTGCGCCGAAGTAAGCGCGCCGGCGATGAGCATACACGCCGCCGCGGCGCATAAAAAAGCAATAACCAGTCTTATCATTAAGAATATGAACGAACGATCAAAGTTCTCACCGGGGCCAACTGGATTGGTGACAGACCAGCCGCAGTGACTACCTTCTAGTACTAAGCAGTCAGGCCGGACATTGTAAGCGTTGCGCCGCGGTAACCGCAAGCCGCCAATCCGCTTAGTTTCCAGCTACCAGCCGTAGGTTGCTCAGATACTCAGGGGTTTTCCTGGCCCCGGCGATCTTCGCTGACGGACGGAACTCTTGCTGGCATTTTGCAGAGGCCGGAAACGTATCAATTGAAGGAGGAATGCCGCTAATCTGTAGGCTGGCCGGCTTCGCTTGAGAGAATCTCGATTCTAAAATTTGTGATTGCGTTTAGGGCTGACCCGGTTGAAAATGGCTGGCGGCCCTGTCGCTGAAACCAGCAGTTGACGGAGCGGCAGCGCTACCCATCGGTTTTTGCAGGATCATGGTGGAATCGACGGTCATCCGAAAAAGAAACGGCGTGCATCGTCTGGCGTGATAGGATTGGCGACCAGAGGTATTTGACGGTTTGGCGCCGGCATGACGAGAAAAATACTGAGCGCAATTGTTTCATTGCTCGCGCTCATCAGCGCGCAGGCTCCGCTGCGCGCGTACACTTTACAATACCGCGACGCTTCAGGAATTGTTGCGCGACGCT
>DATNNY010000417.1:0-6807 GCA_035601635.1 Pyrinomonadaceae bacterium | reverse complement strand
GCCTGCGAGCCGATCTGGACTATGCGGTGAATTTGAAAAATGAACTATCGTTGACTGAGGTGCTGCGCCGGCTCGACGTGCTCGAAAGTGAACGTCTGCCGGTGTTGTTTGCAGAACAAAACGCGCTGATCACGGAAGTGACATCGCCGAACTCAATAGCTTCGACTAAAGGCGCCCAATAAGAGGCCGCCGCACAAGTGTTCAAGGAACGAGATTGCTCGTTACTTCCGAAAAGCGATCCAGGAATTCACACGAAACAACTCGAACAGAACCTGTGTGTCGCGCCGTTTTTAATGTGGTTTCGTGGGTTGTTGTTTTAGCAGCAGTCAGTCGAGATTACGAACACATCGAACGCCCTTTTCCATCTCGCATGGCCCGCATCCATAAATGATCCAGGCAATCTTTTTTGACTTCAACGGCGTCATCATTGATGACGAGCGCATCCATTTGAAAGCTTATCGCGAAGTTCTGCTCGGCGAAAATGTTCCGCTCACTGACGAAGACTATTTCGCCTCGCTGGGGATGGACGATGCGGCTTTCGTGCGCGCTGCCTACGCGCGCGTCGACCTACCGTTGAATGACGAAGTAATGAACGCGCTCATCAGGCGCGAACATGCATTACATCGCGAGTTCATCACGAACGATTTGCCGGTCCCGAGTGGTGTGGTTACTTTCATCAAAGCAGGGGCGCGACATTTTGAGCTTGGGGTCGTCAGCATGGCCGAGTTCGACGAAATAGACTATGTCCTGGGTCTGGCCGGGCTGGATCAGGTCTTTTCAGTTTTGGTGAGTGCCGGGCCGGGCTTGAAACATAAGCCCGCGCCCGATTGTTATCAACGCGCGCTGGAGTTGCTGAATGAAAAGCGGCGGTCATCGCGCAAGTTGCCGTTGCTGCCAAATGAATGTCTCGCTATTGAGGACGCGCCGCCGGGGATTGAGGCCGCGCGCGCAACGGGCATGCGCACTCTCGGCGTTACTAATACCGTTCCCGAAAGCCAATTGCGCGCTGCGCTGGCAGATGTTGTTACGCCTCATCTCTCTGACTGGACCCCCGACGCGGTGCATCATTTGTTTGACTAATCGGCATCACCATGGGGCGTACCATCGTAATTGGAGACATACACGGCTGTTTTGACGAGCTGCAGGATTTGCTCAGAGTGGTCGAACTCCGTACAGACGATCGCGTGATTGCGGTCGGTGATCTAATCGTTAAAGGACCGCGGAATCGGGAAGTACTGGACCGGTTTATCGAAGACGACAGGTTCTCATCAGTAATCGGAAACCACGATCGAGCATTGAGGCAGTATTGGCGGGGCGAGCCCCGGCGGCTCACCAAGGAGCAGGCGGCTGCAGCGGCAGAGCTGGAACTGCAAAAAGAGCATTACTCTGAATATCTGCGCTCGTTACCCTTCACCATAAATCTTGGATCTCATTTGGTCGTGCACGCCGGAATCCGCCCAGGCGTACCACTGAGGCGGCAAATGGCCAGCGACTTGACCGAGATGCGGACGATGGGTGCGAATCCTCCCAGTCGCAGAGGTCTACCCTGGTACCAGGTATATCGCGGACGAAGGATCGTCCTCTTTGGTCACTGGCCGGCGAAGACGCCTCGCCTGGCGCCGCGCGCCATGGGTCTGGATACCGGTTGCGTCTACGGGGGACGCTTGACGAGTTACATCATCGAATTGAATCAGTTTATCAGCGTACCCGCACGTCGTGCATACGTTCTTTCCGGTCGCCGTTAGCGAGTCTGAAGTGGCACGGGTCCCGCCCGTGAATCATGCGCAGGATGCGCATGCCACATCACACGGTTAACCTAATCGTGTCTCAATTCTTCCATCCCGAGTAGGTTTACCACACGCCAACCCGCCTCAACGAAATGAATTAGTACGATTCAATTGCGGCGGGTTTGCGGACCACTTATTTCTGCTCGCAACGATTGGGCTGAACCAACGGATCTTACAGCTGGGACTTCAAATAATGACTCTAAGGAATACGAGTTGCAGACTAATTACCGTCGAAGACATCTCTTCAAGGATTAGTGTACGGATTCATGGTGCATTAAGTCGTCCGTCCGAATGGTGTTTTAAGAAATGAATACTAACCTACAAATTAATGAACAAATCGGGGTCGCGCCCAACGCGAGGGCGAAACTGGCATTAGCCTCGCCGTTACCGGCGCCGGAAAAATTGCTGTTCAATCGCGAGCTGAGCCTCGTCGAGTTTTTTCGCCAGGTCTTGGAAGAAGGACTCGAGGCTGAAAATCCGCTGCTGGAACGGCTGCGGTTCCTGACTATTTTTTCGAACATCATCGACGAGTTTTTCATGGTGCGTGTCTCGGGGCTTAAAGAAGAGGTCGAACATGGCTGGCCCCATCCTTCACCCGACGGCATGACTGCCGATGAGCAGCTGCGAGAGATAAGACACCGTTTGCGTCCGATGATGGTCGAACAAATGCGGTGTCTGAAGGAAGAAATTCTGCCGCAGCTCGCCGAGCAGGGAATTGTACTCGCCCCGTATCAGTCGTTGTCGCACGAACAGCGCGCGGAACTTGATGAGTATTTTCAGGATCGTGTGCTTCCGGTGCTGACGCCGTTGGCCGTCGATCCGGCGCATCCCTTCCCGTACATTTCAGGGTTGAGCCTCAATCTCGCAGTGATGGTCGAATCGCCGGATAAGGTTAAATCGGTCGACAAGAGCGAAGCGCGTTTCGTGCGACTGAAAGTTCCGCCGGTGCTGCCTGGTCTGATTCCGATTGAGAAGGAATCCAAATTTGTTTTGTTGAGCGAAGTGATCGCGGCCAACCTCGGCGCGCTGTTTCCCGGCATGCACTCTGGCCCGGCGTATGCATTTCGAGTGACGCGTGACGCGGATATCGATATACGTGAGGACGAAGCAGAGGATTTGTTACGCGCCTTGCAGGCGGAACTGAGAAAGCGTCGCTTCGGCACGCCGGTCAGACTTGAAGTTGCCGCCGACATGCCGGATGCCATGCTCGATTATCTGACGAACTCGCTGGGGCTTGAATCGGACGATATTTATCCGATCGATGGGCCGTTGAATGTCGCAGACTTATTAGAGCTTTGTGAACTCAATCGACCGAACTTGAAATTCCGGCCGCTGCGTACGTCTGTCCCTGAAGTGCTCCGGGCCGGCCGGCCGATCTTTGACGTAATCAAAGAACAGGATCTGCTGCTGCATCATCCGTACATCGCGTACTCGACAGTGACTGATTTCATCCGCGCGGCCGCGAACGATCCCGACGTGTTGGCGATCAAAATCTGTCTGTATCGGACCGGGCAACAATCCGTTATTGCGGAGACATTGATTGCGGCCGGCGAACAGGGAAAACAAATAACGGCGCTGATTGAACTCAAGGCCCGATTTGACGAAGAAAACAACATTGAATGGGCGCAGCGGCTCGAACGCGCCGGAGTCCACGTTGTCTATGGGTTCGTCGGATTGAAAACTCACTGCAAACTGTCGCTAGTCATACGTCGCGAGGGCGGCGCGCTGAAAAGGTACGTTCACATTGCGACCGGAAACTACACGCCGACGTCGTCGTCGACTTACACCGATCTCGGACTGTTCACGGCTGATAAGGAGATCGGGGAGGATGCGACCGAGTTTTTCAATTACCTAACCGGTTATTCTCAACAACAGAACTATCGCCGGCTATTAATCTCGCCGGTTAACTTACGTGAGAAGTTAACGTCGCTGATCGAACGTGAAACGGCCAATGCCAAAGCGGGCCGGACGTCGCGCATCATCGCGAAGCTAAACCGGCTGGCCGATCCCAATATCATTCAGCTCCTGTACGACGCATCGGCAGCAGGTGTGGAGATCGATCTAATCGTCCGGGGGATCTGCATGCTGCGTCCGGGCGTGCCTGGACTTTCGCAGAACATTCGAGTGCGGAGCATCATTGGGCGCTTTCTCGAGCACAGTCGAGTCTTTTATTTCGCCAACGATGGCAACGAAGAAGTCTATGTCGGCAGCGCTGACTGGATGCCGCGTAACCTCAATCGCCGTATCGAAGTCATTTGCCCGGTTAACGATCCCAGGCTGAGGAGCTATTTGCGGGATGAAGTTCTGCAGGCCTATCTGCGCGACAACGTCAATGCGCGTGAGTTGCAGCCGGACGGCTCGTACGAGCGCGTGCCGGTCATGGCAGGTGAAGAGCGATTTGACAGTCAAATGTGCTTTGAAGGCGAGTCGCTCTGACTCTCTTTTTTGCCCCAGTTTGTGAATGCCCCCCTGAAGATTACCTAATTTCAGGAGTATAGAAGAAATGTTTGCACAAAATACCTGGCGTCGATGGACTCTCCTGGTGGTTGCCGTGGCGTTGCTGATACCGGCCACGATTTTCCCTGGCCAGAAGCATAAGAAAAAGAAGAACCAGGAAGATCTACCGAACGGGATTCCGGTGCTGTGGCGCGCGCCGGCCGACATCTCGAAGCGCGATCTATATTGGGGGCAGGGCGGCAAAGCGATGCGACCTGATCTCAGAGAAGTCACTCTGATCAAAAAAGAGCCGGGTGGATATTCAACCAAGTATCGGGTGCGGGACGCCTCAGGCCATGAGTGGGTCGCGAAAATCGGCAAAGAAGCCAAGGGCGAAACCGCCGCCTCGCGTTTGATGTGGGCGGTCGGGTATTTCCCTGACGTAAATTATTTGGTACCGCGAGTGCACGTCAAGGGTCTTGATAAGGACCTCGAGAATGTTCGCTTCGGACTGAGACCAAAGGACGTCAAACGAGTCGATGGCTGGCAATGGAAGAAAAACCCTTTCGTCGGTTCGCGCGAGTTTCAGGGCATGAAGGTAATGATGGCCGTGCTAAACAACTGGGACATTAAGGATTCAAATAACAAGGTAGCCGTTGTTAAGAATGACAAGATTGCGGATAAGGAGTTGCGCTACTTCGTTTCTGATCTGGGCGGGAGCTTCGGCAAGGTCAGTCACATCCCGCGGTTCTTATATTTCAAGCCGGACCGAAACAATCCGAAAGCATATGCGAAGACCCGTCTGATCAATAAGGTGAAAGATGACCGGGTGGACTTTCACTACAAATTAAAGAGAAAGGATTTATTCAAAAACATAACCGTCGATCAGGCCCAGTGGATCAGCGGGTGGTTATCGCGTCTGAGTGATCGGCAGCTCGCTGACGCTTTTCGCGCAGCTAACTATAGTCCCGAAGAGGTTCGCATGATGAGCCACGGAGTGCGACAAAGAATCAGAGAATTGCAAAACTCGACGAATCGCCTCGCTATGGGACCAAGAAGGTAAAACCCCTCAGATTTTAGTGGATGAATCAAACAGGAGTGGAAGAAATGTTTACACCAAATATTCTTAGGCGGCTGGCCCTGGTAGCGCTTAGCTTAGCCATGTTGTTCACTGCTCCGAGCCAGGGGCAGGACCAGAAGAAGAGTCACCCCAAGACTGCCAAGCCAATTCCGAGCGATGCAAAACCGGTGCTCTGGCGTGCGCCGTTGGATATCGCTTCGCGCGATCTGTATTGGGGGCAGGGAGGCGAGGCGATGAAGCCCGATCTCTCTAAGGTCACATTCGTGGCCGACGAGACGAGCAGCTTTTCCAAGAAGTATCGCGTCCGTGATGGCGCCGGAACTGAATGGGTCGTGAAGTTGGGCCCAGAGGCGCAATCCGAAACCGCCGCGGTTCGTTTAGTCTGGGCCGCCGGATATTTCGCTGACACCACCTATCTGGTCCCGCACGTCGATATCGAGGGAAAAGGAAGTTTCGACAATGCGAGATTCGAAGCTCGGATCAAAGGTGAAAAGCGTCTGGCCCAGCGTTGGGACTGGGAAAAGAATCCGTTCGTCGGCACCCAGGAACTTCAGGGCCTGAAGGTCCTAATGGCTTTGATTAATAATTGGGACATTCAGAATCACAACAACAACGTGCTGGTCGTTACTGACGAGACGACCGGAGAAAAAGAGGCGCGTTACTTTGATACCGATCTGGGAGCCAGCTTTGGTAAAGAAGGAAGGTTTCTCGGCCACACGAGAAACCGTCCCGATGAATTCGTCAAAACGAAGTTCATCAAGGGCGTCGATAAGGGATTCGTCGTGTTCAACTATAATGGCAAGAATCAGCACCTGCTCAAAAACATTACTGTTGCCCAGGCTAAGTGGTTGGCGAACATCTTGTCGCAGTTAAGCGACCAGCAGATCACCGATGCGTTTCGCGCGGCCAATTACAGCACCGCAGAGATTCAGGGCTTGACCGAGGTAGTTAAATCGCGGATCAATGAGTTAGCTAGTCTGCCGGGATAATTAAGTCTCCATTCTTGCTCAGAGAGCCAGGATGAGAACCGAGACGGGGCAGTAGCCCGACCGTGAGGAAGGGCTCGACAGAGCCGGATGGAGCCCTCCCTCACGGTCGGGCTACTGCCGCGCTTTGTGAAGCCGGCAAATCTGAATCACATGCAGAAAAAGATTCGCATCACCGATTTGCTTCATCCGCACTGGTTCAGTCTCACCCTGGCCTTTATCGCGGTGCTGGGCGAAAGTCTTACGGATCTGCTCGAGCCCTGGCCGCTCAAGATCGTCTTCGATTATGTCTTTGGCTCAAAGCGGATGACCGGCTGGCTGGTTGGCCCGGTCAGTTGGTTCGGGACTGACAAGTTTTCCATCCTCAACTTTGTTGTCCTGGCCGTACTACTGATCGCGGTCCTGGGTGCGCTCAGCTCTTACTTTGAAAAGTACCTCACGACCAGCGTGGGTCAATGGGTGATGCATGACTTACGCCGCGTGCTCTACAGTCACATCCAGCGGCTCTCGCTTTCTT
>DATNNY010000416.1:0-3230 GCA_035601635.1 Pyrinomonadaceae bacterium | reverse complement strand
GGGTGACGGGCCCAGTTCGTCGTGGCGTGCTACGCACGCGTTTAACCTGAGTCATGGAAAATAAGCCCCTTCATGGTTCGGGTTAGAGCCGGGGCGGAAGTTAGCGCTTCCCCCTCGGCTTGCTTCTGTGTTAACACGGTTTTTATGAAGCGTCAAACCGTGATAACAAAGAAACGTCGGGGGCCCGCGCCCACCGGCAAAGGAACTCTCGTTGGCGTTCGCCTTCAGCCCGACCGCCTGTCCGCGATTGATGCGTGGATAACAAAGCAGGATGCACCGATGACCCGCCCCGAGGCGATCCGGGCGATGCTGGATGCGGTGTTGGTTATCGTCGCGAAAGACGCAGGCGAGAAGCCGAAGGTTGGCAAGCAGGCTGCTCGCGCATCGGAGATGGCGGCGCAGACAATCGAGCGGAAACTTGACCCCGCGGTGCCCGCGGAGGAGCGCGCCCAGCGACGCCGGCGCCTCACCAAAGGCCCGACCGAGTTTCGCGAGGACCGAGTCGATCTGCCGAAGGCGAAGAAAAAATGAGCGGCTACCTTAAGCAAAAGCTTTTTCAAGCTCTGCACGATCTGGTGGGCGCCGGCGACATAGACAAGCGACTAACCCACGCCGGCAATTATTTGGTTCATCTTCAGGAGCCCGACATCCCGAAAGAGTATCGAGCGGAAGTCGCCGCGATCAAGGAAATCATGTTCACCACGCCGCTGTCGAGTGAGCAGGGCTACGTGCCGAGACAGATCTCCGACGAGGATGGCGGGAAGCTGGCGCGGCGGATCCTCAGCCTGTTCACGGACGTCATGGGTGGCTTGTAGAGCTTGGGCTGAAAGACGAAAAATGAGGCACGACTAGGAAGGCTCCGCGATGCAATATCCGCATTGGTTGACGGTAGCTGGAGCCTGTTTGGTGCTGGTCGGATTTATCGGTCTTGCATTTCGCAGAAACAATGCTTCGTCGCTTGAAAATAATCTGAAGCAAGCCGCGCCGCCAAATCCTCTGCGGCTGGCCGGGCCGAAGGCGAAGGGGAAATGACAGGGACGCCACGACCGCCTTGGACAGCCGAGCAGGACAAAGAGCTCCAAGCGCTCATCTTTAGTGCGAGCCGCGTCGAGACGATTGCCGAGGCGCTAAATCGGACCCCCTCGGCGGTCCGTCGCAGAGCAAGCATGCTGCGGCTTCCACTGAGAAAGATTACGAGGCGTCGCAGCCGATTTGATCCGCCCGGCTTGTAGAGCTGGGGCCGAAGGTCAAAAATGAAGAACCGCGGGAGGAACGTAGCGACCAGGCTCGCTCGTCATAGAGCGCGAAAGCTTCGCGCGCATGAAGCGCTCGCTGAGCTAGAGAGGGCGCGAAAGCTTTCCCTGCAGTCCGACAAAGCGAGAGGACATCCTTTGAACGACGATAAAAGTCCCCTGATCGATCTGATGAACTGCATCATATGTCGGGAGACAATGAAGATCGAGAAAAGCACTCCCGACGCGGAAGGCAAGGACATCATTCAATATCGTTGCGGGGGGTGCGACAGAATTGAGCGTGTGCGCCTATTCCGCCGAAGTCGAAACCTGCCGGCCTGAAGGTGCAAAGAGACCCGAGGCGCGATCCGCGGCATGATCGACGCGATGCACATCCTGGCGAAGATGGTCAGACCTTACGCTCCATATCCCCGGCGAACCGTAACGATGTAAACAAAATCCACGGATGTCCGGCTTGACGATCGCCAACGCATCGCAAATTTTAGGGAACAACCGATAGAGACCAACGAATATCATTCGGTCGACGGCGCAGAAGGAGAGTTTCTTTGGAGCAGTTCGCCGCAGAACGTTGATCTGCTGCAGCAACGTCCAAATCTCTGCCTCAAGCATTACCCGCGACCGGATCAGATCCACAACCATCCAACCAATGAGCCTGCAAAGATCCCTCATTGCACGCGATCATCGTCCGATTCTCGATCGACTGCCAAGCGGGATGAGGTTTGCGACAGGGACAGCCGTCTCAGCTCATACGGGAGGCTCCTGCTACGCAAGTTTGCCGATACTCGATCGCCTCCGGCACTTCGCGAAACTCCAAGAGCTCTCCCGCCAGAGCACCAAGGTGAGCTTTTACTTCAAGCGGTGTGGCACGAAAGAATTCTCGCCTACGGTTCACAATGTTAACGCGGCACCCGGCAAGTCGGTCATGCATAGCTGACTCAATTCCCACAGCATCGCTCGAAAAAAACATTGCATGCACGTCGAAATTGAATGGTACGGACGCGTCACTGAGTTCGTGGATACGATCCATAGGATCGAGACGTCGCGTCATTCCGACCTTTACCATTTTCTCTCCAAACGACCCAATATTCGAGATAACGTAGACATATCCTGCGCGTGTATTCGCGGCACGAGCCTCTACACTCTCGATTGCTTGATCGACTTCGGCTAATTGTTCTCGAAGGCGCTGAACGCCTTCATGATCCCCTTTTAACTCCAATGCTTCAAGCGCATTTGCATAATGTTGCTTTTCCTTGTCAAGTTTCTCGCGCTCGCGCTCAATCTCTTGCTGCGCCTTTCGTTCTTCGCGCATGCGAACGCGCTCTTGCCGTTCAATTTCTTTCTCCTCAGCTTGCTTTTGGAGAAAATCAGCAGTCAGTTCGAGTTCGTCTACTCGCAACTGAAAGTATGAGGGCGAAATTCGTAGTTGCATTGTGGCGCCAAGGCGTCTGATTGTCTCCTCAACCTTCTTCAATCGCTCGACTGCGCTATCGAGTTTGTATGGCTTTAAACCGCGCACGAGCGTGTCAGCCTCTGGATTGAACGCCCTGAGCATCAGCTTGGACATTTCCTGCACCATTTTCAGGCCCTCGGCTTTCGAGCCGTTTACCTCCCACGTAGTCGTCGCCAGTATAGCGCCCCCATCTTCTTTCTTTGCGGCGGCTTTGATAGCGTCCTGGAGGCGATCTAGCGCTTTCTCGTAGGCAACTGCGTCCGTAAGGGGGTGCCGGTAATCATAGATCCCCACTTCCTGCAGAAGAGCAGTTTCTCTTGTCTCCACTATCGTCCGAAGGGCCTCGTCGGTTTGCGCCTTCAATGACCGCTGAGCAACTTCGATTTCAGCTCGCCCCTGGACGAGCTGTGCTTTCAAT
Source organism: Pyrinomonadaceae bacterium (assembly GCA_035601635.1). Lineage (GTDB taxonomy): Bacteria > Acidobacteriota > Blastocatellia > Pyrinomonadales > Pyrinomonadaceae > UBA11740. The sequence goes on along the minus strand of DATNNY010000416.1, from coordinate 109 downwards.
GCATCGACGTCAGTTTGAAGCACGCGTCGTTGATCATCAATCTCGACGATAGACAATCCACCAATCGCCTCAAGTTGCCTGAGTGCATTTTGGTGTTCGGCTTGAATTG
>DATNNY010000415.1:0-4351 GCA_035601635.1 Pyrinomonadaceae bacterium | reverse complement strand
CAGATCGTGCGCCTCACCTTTGTTGAGACGCGCGGCGAGCTCTCGAAACTTTTCCGAGGTTGGCATAAGATCGCAGCTGCAGCGAAGTCAACCAAACTTGCATTGCTGCAAATTGCAGCGCCCATTTCTGAGCTGCCACTGCTGCAAATTACGCCTTGTTTGCCGCTGGCGATATTTTAGCGCGCGCCGTGCTCCGCCACCACGACGCGCGCTGCTGTATCCTCCGCTATGAATAGCCGCTTAATCAATTGTTCTCTTTGATGATCAGCGCTGCGGCCTCCTCAACGCTAGAACACTAGACGACGTTGGCGAGCGCAGCCTCTAAGCTCTGCTCATCTACTTCTGGAGCGGGCGCGTTGATGCGTTCAAAGGTAGTTCGTGGATGTTAGCGCCAGCCACGACTTTTGCCGTGCTCTTTAGTCCCCTTGATCCTCGTCGTAGTGGTGATGCCAATGTCCTCGGTGCCAATGATAGAGCCCATCTCCATGGTTATGCCAATGACCCCGGTGGTAATGATCGTACCCTGAATCCTGGTCGTAATCTTGCTCGTAATCGTAATCGTGATGGTGATGGTGGACGAAAAAAGGAAACAGAAAATCCTGGGCTTGGAGGGTTCCTAACGACGTGATGACTGCAATAACTATGAAAACCGCTTTCATATGTGCTTCAGACGTTCGTTTCCGGTGCATTATTCGGTATCTTCGTCACTACCGACCCGAAGGCGATGCCTGACCCGACGGAAGTTTGAGCGTCTTGATTGGTGCGGGTTGCTTTTTCTCGGTCGACTTGCTAGCCTTGGCCTTCTTCACCAGTCCCGTAACTGTCTTTGGTCTGGTGTCGCCGAGGATCTTATCGATACAAGCCACGATTAGGGAAATGTACAACTCGTCGCATAACTCAGCCTGACCGCCGCGGAAGATATTTTCAATACGATCAAGCGCAATAGGTCCATCCGGGAGCCAGTGAGAAATTAAGCGGTAGTGGCACATCTGCTCGTTGGTTAGAGGACAAGCAGGATCCGTAAGAACATCTGCGAGCCACAGTGCTATCGATTGTCGTTTATTCCTTCCCTCTATAGCGTCTGCGGCATGTCCCACACTATCATTGCGTTGTTAACCGCCTCCATGGTCGCGGTGGACTCTGCGACAGTGGTTGCGAACACCCTCGCGCATCTGCGGTGAAGCATGCAGTATAAATAATACTTCACTCCCTCTTTTATCTTTTCGGACCCTCCCGGATTGACTCCGGCGCCGATGGCGTATGACTCAAAATTTCAAAGAGGGCCGGCGGGCTCAGATCGTTAACGCTCTGCGTGACGCCGCCGAACAACAAGCAACTCCAGTCCAACCGAAGTCCGAAGCTCAGATCGAGTCCGAACGATCTGCCGCAGCAGTCGCACTCAATGCAGTATTCCTGCGAGAACTGAAAGCCAGGTTTGGCAAGGTCGAACGCACAGTGACAGCCGTAGATGTAACTACGGAAGCTCTGAAGGACGCAATGGTGAACGCCAGAGCTCGCCAGACAGCCTAAGCTGTGCCGGACGCTCAAAATCTATCGGGTTTGCCCGTCCGACGCGTCTGCGGTCAACGTGGGAAGCTGGCGTGGTTTCCTAGGACGGCACCGAATAGAATCTCCCTGAAATCCGACACTGAGCCGACTATCGGGTAAAACTGCTAGTCGGTTTTTGTGTTTTGGGGACAAAGAAACTGCTGATGCAGGTTCGACTACATCAGCAGTCCGAATTATGACGACGATTCGAGTGAACTGTCTCGCTCCGCCAACTACAGGGATAAAGTCAACTCTCGCGACACTTCCTCGCTTCCTCCCGCCGAGTTATCGGGTTGACTAGTTACGCGTATGTGTGAGCGAAGAAACTCGAACCCAACAGTGCAGTACTTGCGGTGAGGTTAAGCCTCACAACTCCGAGCACTTCCCCAGAGACCGTAATTTGGTAACTGGGTTAGCTCGACGTTGCAGAGTCTGCGCCAGGCGTGTGTCTCTTGCGTGGCATCACAGTGAGTCCGGACTAGCCTCTGGACGTAAGTACGCCAACTCCGAACGAGGCCGACTGATGGAGAAACTGCGGCGAGCAAGGATCAAACTCAACAAACAACAAACAAAAGGAAATTAAACATATGGCAGACGAAACATCATCAAAACTATCAACGGCATTTGCTGCAGCGCAAGCTAGACAGCCGACCATATCACCTAGCCCAGTCGGGCTCAGTGCGAACGTAACACAGCAGGCGCAAGATCTGTCGAAGTTCGATTACCCGGGCGAGATAGACAAGTCTATCGATTCGCTGAAAGAGGCATCGAACTACTACGACAGCAAGCGCAACGAGCCAAACGTCGAACTTGTGGAATCACGCAACGAAGTTTTTCGACTTCGAGCAGAATTGTCGAAAGCCGAGGAACACCTCAAGACCGTTGAAGCTCGTGGAACTTTCCTGGATCAGTTCGCTAATGCCGTCACCCGCGCTGAAAATACGGCTCTAGGGTTGGTTAATAGTTTTACGCGTTTGGTTACGAATCAGCTTTTGGAGAATAGGTTTGGGCAGGTCGTTCATGTCGGATCAGTGTCTAAAGAGACACGGAGAGAGATGCTGCTGCACGTGCGCTTATCGGCGCTCAAGAAGTTTCACATATCCCGCGACGAACGGAATGATCAGGAGAACCTGTACCGACGCGCCGAAGCAGTGTTCGGCAAGCTTACGGATCTGAAGGAACACATCGCAAGAGATCAGAAGGAGAACGCGAAGAGCTAACAGACGCGTGATCCACCGTGCTGCTGTTCCTCCCCAGCAACACTGCACTAGTACTCCTCGAGTTCTCTAGAGCGATAGCTGATTGCCATTTTCGGTTCGTGACCATTTGAAATGAGATAGAACCGCCTGACCGCGTCCACGCGATTTCTTTTTGGCAATGATCACGGACACGAATGGATTGAGGATTCGAGAGCCTCTGATCTTTGGTGGACAAGTGAACGCGAGAATCATACATCGAGACGGACCTGATTTCTTTGTTGATTTCGGGAATGGCATTATAACGATTATTCCCGTAAATCACCCGCTTTGGATTATCTGTGACTATGGCAGCTACCGGCTCTGGTAATTGATCTTTCGTCTAACAAGGGAAGAAGATTTGCGTTGACCGGTGGCACTCAGACGCAACCCCATTGAATACGCAAAGTGATGGCCCGACCACCCCGCCAGGCCGGCCCTGGAGAGGCCGCGGGTCCTTCCCGGCCGAGAAAAGACCGGGTGCATGATGATCCCGCGAAGTATGCACCGAGCTGATTTCGTGATTTTCATTTCCTAGCCAAACTCCGTCCTTGGTTGGTGGTTTTTGGAGGCCGACTCTCGATTGAGAGGTGCGGTTAAGTGGCTGAGGCCAAGGATATTACGACTGACGGACCCTACGCTATCGTCAGCTTTGCGTCAAGCGTTTATTTTGAGTTAGGCGGAAATGGGATATGTTCAGGCGAACACTTCTCCTAGGGAAAGGCGGAAATGACCTTCAAATGTGTTCTTCTGAACACTTCCGGGTAACTGGATGACTGCGGCAGGGTGAGTGACCACACACCCCCATCAACGCTCTCAGGCTCGATTGGGCGGGGTTTCCTGTCCGTCCGCTATCATGGGGACCTTCGGGGATCCTGCCGCGCTCTTACGCCGTCGCTTTTTTGGGCTTTCTTGCGGCGGCGTCTGAATTTCGGCCAAGCGGGACTAGCTATGCAACGCAACACAATTGGGAATAATTGAGCATTTGTTTGCACGCCAAGCTTTTTCATGACATGTCCGCGATGATGTTTGATCGTTCTTATGGTAAGACCTAATTCCACAGCGATCTCTCTATTGGGCTTACCGCCTAAAACGTAACACAACACATCAACTTCGCGTGGAGATAAGCTTTCGAGCCGTCGCCGAATTTCCGTCGGCTTGGGTCGCATGCATTCGTTTGTCGCCAATCCGGCGACCAAGCGCTGTAACAATGTCTGTTTCCTCATTCTTTGGGAGAACCTGCGGAATTGATGTCGTCGACCCCGCCTCTGCAAGTGCGAAATGGAAATTACCGAAAAATTCGACCTTCTAAAATGCCCTAGGATGCGCTTTCTGCGAGTGCCCGCTATCAATTTACCTCGCTTCAATGTCCTCGTGGAGAAGAGAAATTCGGTTCCCGAATGCTCTTCAAGGAAATTGGCGGAATTGACGTAACATTTTTCATAGGCCCCTAAAGTCTCGGCCTCTCTCGCCGTATTGATACCAATTAGCCAGCTTGAACCGAAATCGTGGTGGAGTTCTGCGTTCTGCTAATATGCCCTCCTCCGGAATCCTTAGTGGTATTACGA
>DATNNY010000414.1:0-41460 GCA_035601635.1 Pyrinomonadaceae bacterium | reverse complement strand
GTCTTGCCGACGCCCGGCTCGCCGATCAGCACGGGATTATTCTTGGTGCGGCGAGAAAGCACTTGAATGGTGCGGCGGATTTCGTCGTCACGGCCAATCACCGGATCGAGCTTGCCCTTGCGCGCGAGATCGGTGAGATCGCGCGCGTATTTGGCCAGCGCTTGATAGTTAGATTCGGCATTTTGATCGGTAATGCGAGCGCCACCGCGCGTTTGCTCGATCGCTTTCAGCAGGTCATCCCGGCTGACCCCGTGCTGGCGCAGCAGCTTTCCGGCAGCGCCGTCTTTTTCATCGCTAATCGCCAGCAGCAGATGTTCAGTCGAGATGTACTCGTCTTTCATCTTCTCGGCCTGCTTTTCGGCTGCGGTAAAGATTTGAGTTAAGCGAGCGCTGAAATACTGTTGACCTCCCTGAACGCGCGGGAACCGCGCGACAGCAGCCTGGCAATCGTTCAGCACTACCTGAACGTTCGCTCCCAGTTTCCCGAGCAGCGGGCGCACGATGCCCTCGGCCTGTTCGAGCATCGCGCAGAGAAGATGCTCGGGCTCGACTTGTTGATTTTGGTTGCGTTCGGCGAGTTCAATGCCAGTTTGAATGGCTTCTTGTCCTCGCAGAGTGAATTTGTCTAAGCGCATGAGGAGAAGTTACTCCAAAATAGTTCGGTGGAAAGCGAACGGGGCCACTGATCTTACGCCAGTTGCCCCGCCCTGTGCTTAAAAGCAAAAACAATTACTTGGCTGCGGCTTTTGAACTCTCTGCCTTGGCCTCAATTGTCTTGCCGGATTCTTCGTCTTTTACCTCAATGCGGCGAGCTTTCGTTTCCGCGCGTTTGGGCAGCGTAACTCGTAAGACTCCATTTCGGTACTCGGCCGCTGCACCTTCGGCCGTAACTGAATTCGGCAGAGTGAACGAGCGCAGGAAACTGCCATAGGCCCGCTCAACCCGATGATAGTTGTCGGTGTCTTCCTTCTTTTCGAAGTGACGCTCACCGCGTAGCGTGATCACATTGTTCTCAACGGACAAATCGAAGTCCTCGCGTTTCATGCCGGGCAACTCAGCCTCGAGCACGATCTGGTCCTTGTTTTCATAGATGTCTACGCTGGGACTCCACGAACCGCGGGCAATACCTTCGTCATCGAAGGCGCGAGCCACATTACCCGTGAAAAGACGGTTGACTTCGTCTTGCAGGGTTCGCAGATCGCGAAACGGGTCGTAACGACTAATACTCATAGCCAAAATCCTCCAGATTTCTTGTTTGCTTTATCGCCCAGGAAGAAGGCGGCTTTACCCGCTCGCCCTGCCATGAGCATGTCGCGATAATAAAGGTTGAGTGCCGACATGTCAAGTCGCCTGCAGTTCTTCTCCAATGCCCGGTTTTAAGGAGCTAAATGACAACGACTCTGTTAGTCTGTGAGTAAAAAGAGCGTGGCGGCTGGGTCGGCAAGCGGCTAACGCAAACCGAAAAAGCGCTTGATAGAAGCTAGGACGCCGGCCGATTCCTGGATGCTTGATTGGGAGGCTTGCAACGATCCGGCCGCGAGGTCGGCCTGGCGCTCGGCTATGGTCCAACTGATCGATTCGGCGAGGCTGGGGTTGGTCTCGAAGATATGCTTCATGGCGGCGTGGCCTATCTCGAGCACTTCCGTTTCTTCCAGCGCGACGACGTTAGCGGTTCGTGGTTCTCCCGTGAATAGCGCCATCTCGCCAAAGAAATTCCCTTCAGTCAATACTGCGACCGTGCGAGGATTCCCGCGTTCGACTACCTGGACCGCGACCCGGCCGTTATGCACGACGAACATCGAGGAGCCTTCGTCGCCGGCTCGAATCAATGTCTCGCCGGGTGCGAAGACGTGTCCCATCGTTGCCCTCGCGAGTTGTTTTAGCTCCTCGCTTGAGAGAGGAGAAAACACATCGACAGCAGACAAGCGGTCCGCGATCTGTTCTTCGGCCGTGGTCGGCCTGGTTACCGCTTTGCGTTCGGTGTGGAGAGTGAGCGTAGGAGATGCGAAAGTGAGGCCGTTGCGGCGCAGCGCATACCACACTCGTTGGCGGACCAGGGCGTCGGTGTCGTTGTACTTGGCATAGTCATCGAGCCAATATTTGATTTCCCATTCAATTGCAGAGTCGCCGAGGTTCCGGATACGCACGATTGGCGTAATCTTTTCTGAAACGTTATCGGCGTCACGCACCGATTCGCGTACGACGTGAATTGTCTTGGCGGGTGAATCGGTGTAGAGCGTGCCGAAGAAAACCAGGCGCGCGTTCAAGTTCTCGCGGGGAGCAACTTCGATCGCTTCCTTCGCGGCGTTGCTGTTGCTGACCAGGACGATGTGATTCTGGAAGGTCCTGATCTTGATGGCCCGCCAGTTAATACTCTCCACTACGCCGGTGTGCTTCTGTTGACCTACGACTATGACGTCACCGACCTGGAAGGGACGGTCTGCGTGCAGGGAAATACCTGCGAAGAAATTTCCCAGCGTGTCCTGCAAGGCAAGGCCTATGATTACGCCGAAGATCGCAGACGTGGTGAAAATTGCACCGAGCTGTACGTCGGTGTAGAGCGATTTGAAGATGAGGACGAAAAGAACAGTGAATGCTACCAGCGTAAAGATATTGCGAACCAGGGAGGGTGCCTCGTAGCCGCGGCGAACGCGAAACGCGAAGTCAAAGATGGCCGCGTTAATAACTCGCACGCTGAAGTAAGCAAACAAAGCCCAGAGTACGAGCGCGGGAATCTTAAACCAGGTTGCCTTTGGATAACCGGGCGCCAGACCGTAACCGAAGAATTTATTGAATAGAAAGAGTCCCAAGGCCACGACTGCGGTCGTGACAATCAGGACCAAGAACTTGTTCTTTTGACTTGAGCGACTAAGCGCCATGCTGTAACTCAGTTCTTAAATCCGGTTGGCTTAGCGAGCGTACGTACTTTTACCATCAAATTTCCCTCTTGGCGAGAGCGAAATCCGTACGGCGACAAGGCGGAAAAGTTTTTGCTTGAGACTCGTGATCTCGAAAGGGCCAACTGTAAAGATCAACCCGGTCGAGACAAAATCTTCGGAAATAGCGTTACGATGATCAGTAGAATCGATAGTACCGAAACGATGATCGTGGTCAACCAGGCAGCGAAGTTATAGAGCCGTCCATTCACGTACGCCCCCATTAGCTCGCGGTTGTTAACCAGCCGCAGAATCGCGATCAAGACGACCGGCAAGAGCATCCCATTGATAACCTGGGTCACAATCAAAACGTGAATCAATGGCAGTCCCGGCATCATCGCTATAAACGCACCCACGGCTACCAGAAAGGTGAAGACGCCGATGAAGATTGGCGCCTCGCGAAAGGTGCTGGAGACGCCTTTCTCGAATCCGAACGCTTCACTAATGGAATAGGCTGTGGCCAGGGGCAAGACACCCGCGGCGAGCATGGACGCTCCGAAGAGTCCGATCGCGAATAATATTTCCGCATAGGGACCGGCCAGTGGCCGCAACGCGCGCGCCGCCTGCTGGGCCGAATCAACATGTTCGCCATGGACGTTAAGGGTCGCGGCGGTTGAAACCACGATGAAGAAAACGATCAGGATTGCGAATACGGTTCCGATCCAAACGTCGGTGCGGATCATTCGGTAGTTCTCGAGCCGGACACCCTTTTCGACCACGGATGACTGAATGAAAACCTGCATGTAAGGCGAGATGGTCGTTCCAATAATGGCGACAAAACTAACGAGATAGGCGGGCGTGAGATCAAGGTGCGGACGGACGAGCTCTATGGCTACGGTCCCCCACGGAGGATGGGCCAGAAAAGCGGAAACCACATAAGCAAGAAACACGAGAGACATGGCGAGGAAAACGCGCTCAACGCGCTGATAGGATCCCTTGACTACCAACCACCAGATAGCGATTGCGGCGATTGGTACCGAGACATAGCGCGCGACACCGAGCAGTTCCATCGCGGCCGCGATGCCCACAAACTCCGAAACCGTTACACCGCCGTTGGCGATCAGGAGCGCCAGCATGATGAACGCCGTCCAGCGCACGCCAAAACGCTCCCGGACCAGGTCAGAGAGACCTTTACCGGTAACCGCGCCCATCCGGGCACACATCTCCTGCACAATTCCCAGACTAAGCGTAAGGGGAATCAGGAGCCAGATGAGTTTGTAACCATAGTCGGCTCCGACTGACGCAAACGTGGCAATCCCGCCGGCATCATTGCCTGCGCTTGCGGTGATCACTCCGGGGCCGAGGATAGCGAGATACAAGAACAGTCGCGGGCGTCGGGTAATTGTGCGACGCACCTGCGATACTCCCTGGGCGCTGCGCCGCAAAAGCCGGCGTCCCGCGTCGCGTACGTCTGTCCGTTGCTCTGGCACTTGGAGGGTCCTCAGTCATTAGCCATTCTTGCTGTCGTTTGGTGGAGTCTTAATCTCAGGGCGTTTAGAGTACCAACTTCAGTTGGGTTCTTTTCTCGCTTAAATAAAAGCCCGACTGAAGTCGGTACTCTGAACGCCGTTAATCAAAGGACGCTAACGTCGTGTACGGGCTGCTACGCAAGCGGTTCTGTTACCTATCCCAATAATTTCGGCAGTCTTTGCCGCCAGCCTTTTGGCAACAGAATCTCGATTGCATCATCAACGGTCACGATGCCAAGAATGTCGCCGGCTTCGTCGACGACTGGAAGAGCCAGCAGGTTATACTCGGCGATCTTCTGGGCCACTTCGGCGGCATCGTCGTCCGGATGCGCTGCTTGCAGAACGGTTCGCATGACGCGCTCGAGCGGAGCCGAAGAATCTGCCAGGATCAAACTTCGCAAAGCGATCACGCCAACCAATTTCCAGGAATCAGCGGCGGCCACGACGTACAGGTAATAGATCATGTTCGGGGTTTCAGCCATCTCGCGCAAATGCGCCAGAGCTTCGCCCGCGGTCAAATCGCGCGGCAAGGTGACAAACTCAGTCGTCATCAATCCGCCGGCGCTGTCATCCGCATAAGGCAGGAGTTCGGCGACTTCGTTTTGCTCGTCATCCTCCATCAGGTTGAGCAAGTCTTCCGCCTTGTCCTCTGGAAGATCGCCCAGCACGTCGGCGGCTTCGTCTGGAGACATGTGTTCCAGGATATCTGCCGCGCGTTCTTCATCCATGTCCCCAATAATCTGCGCCTGACGTTCGGCGGCCATTTCTTCCAGCGTTTCGGCGGCCGTTTCATCATCAAGCGATTCGACGATCTCAGCGCCGTGCTGATAGGAGAGGGCCTCGGCGAGTCGCGCGATTTCCACCGGATGCAGACGCGCCAGTTTTCCGCGCGACGACTTTAACTGCACAGTAGCGGCGTCTGTCGCCAGGTAACCCACATCCGCCCAGTCGATCACTTCGACGGGCTTGCCACTGCGCAGGAGGGCAGGCGCGAGCCGCCGCCACAGTCCGAAGAAACTGACGTCCGCGCCAGTCACTCGCCATTCGTTGGCGGCTTCGATGATTTGCACGTCGTTCACGCGCACGACGCGTTTGCCATCAACATCGACCAGTTGTTTGTCGAGCACATCGCCGGCCAGCAAGACTTCACCGTCGCGTCGCATGAACGGGCGCAGGTCGAGAATGTCTGACTTCAAGCGAACGCCGTCCTCGCCGAAATGTGCAATGCGCCAGCGTGGCAGAAAAAAATCGCGCCGGCGATAGCGCGCGACGAACCCGGCTACCGGCGGATGTTCGTCTTCGCCCAGCCGCACAATGACGTCCCGAAGCGTTGCCACACGCTCACCGTCAAGGTCGAGGATAGGTCGACCGAGTACCTGCGAAAGATAAAGCATGGTTTCGAATTCACGCTCTTTGCGTGATCTGAAACGGATGATAACACGATGAAGTTTATGGAACCGCCTGCGGTAGCAGGCGGATAATTGAGGTCAAGCTGCTAGTTACCGCGAGCGGTTCTGTACCGGCGGTTTGCGAAAGTTGTAGCGCAGCAATACGCGCATCGGGATCGCTACACCGTCGCGCATGGCGGGGAAGAAGTGCATCTGTCGGACCGTGTCCATAACTGACTGATCCAAACCGTATCCGGCCCAGCGAGTTATTTCGAGGCGTCCGACTTCACCTCGAGCGTCAATATCAACCAGCACATCGACGGTCGCTTCTACTTCAGCGCGGGCCGCAGTTTCCGGATATGGTGGTTTCCAGCGGCGATAGGGACGCGGCGCCCGAACGAGCTGATCAGACTCGCTGTCGCTATCGGACATGACGTCAATGATCTGCGCCCCACTTTCAACCGCCGTCACTCGTTCCGCGCGTTCATCGTCCTCTGCGCGGCGCATCGCAGTGAAATAACGCTGTCGAGTTTCCGCTCCGGATAAGATTGCCAGCAACGCTTTCTCGGCTTCTTGCGGCGGGTCGCGTTCCACTGATGGCCTCTCCCAGAGAACCAGCCTTCCCGTGCGTGCACTTACGAGAAAAATCGCCGCGTATGATTCGTAGTAAGGGGATTTGGTTGAGGGCGATCTGAGGAGGGTCTGCGCTTCACCGATAAAATAAAAATCACAGTCCATTGCCGATCCGATATCCCGCGCCTGTTGGGTCGTCAGGTTCAGCGATCCATCGAAGCCTGCGCCCAGGGCGGCGGCGGTTGCTTGATCTCGATCGATTACGGTGAACTCGCGCACCCCTTCTTTAGCATGCAGAGTTTCGCCGATGGCCGCGGCCGAGTGTAAACCCGTCGGATTTTTCCCGAAATCGAGAACGGCCAGACGATTTGGCCGGGATTGAGCACTGAGCGTAGCCGCGAGCAGCAACAGACAAAGCGACGCCAATAAGAGCCGCGCATGTGAAGCTGAGTTAATCACTATCCTCGCTCGTTCATGATTGAGAAAAACCAGGGAAGCTGACTTTCGGTTCGTGATTTTTTCGCGTGATTTCGTGGATGGCCTTCCGTGGCCGGAGACTTGATCCACGAAATCACACCAAACGGCACCAAAAGAGTCCTGCAACTCAAACGCCAGCGGAGAGATACGACACGCTAATTGCCGCGATTCGCAGCGGCCTGAAAGTCGGGACTCGTGCTGTGATAAAGCCGGTAGACCTCTTCCTTCACCTCAGCCGGAAAACAGATTCGATGCAATTCGTAACCGCGCCCCAACCCCCGTACGGCTTCACTTACTTCGCTGATTTCCCGAAGCCGGGGACGGGCATAGCCATCTTCGACATAGATGCGCGTGCGCGGCTCGACGCCTTCCGGGGTGTAGTAGCCATAGTAGGGAACATCGCTCGCGTGATCTTCGATGAAATAGTATTCAGGCAGGAATCCGCCCTTGACGACGACGCCGCGCGCCGCGTCCAGAAACTCTTTTCGTTCGGCCTGGGGCATGTCGAGATCGATAGCCTTAAAAAGCCGGCGGCCGACAAATCGCTGGCTTAGATCCTTTAGCACTCTGTCGTTTGAATGTTGCCACTGCTTCATATGAAAGATAACGTCTGAGTCGTCCATCTCGAGATGTTCGGTGATTCTCAGCGGCTGGCGATGAAGGATCTTTTCAAACGACGTGCCCGGAGCACTCCACACCGGCTCGCCTTTCTCAACCAGCTCGAGCGCTCGCCGCAAGGCGGATCTAAGCACTGCTTCGGCCGATCGCAGGGTCCGATGAAAGTAAACCTGCCGGAACATGTAATAACGCGCCTGCAGGTATTCCTCGACCGCGAATATCCCACGCGCCGCGACATAAATGCGATCCCCCTGCTCGTCGATTTGAAGCGCATTGATAATCCATTCGAGATCGTAAAGACCATACTTTGCGCCGGTCATCAATGAATCGCGCAAGAGATAATCCATTCGATCCACGTCGAGCTGAGACGAGACTAATTGGGCCAGGGCCGCTGGCTTAAAGGTGCCTTCGATTATTGATGCCACGCGTTCCGGCAGTTCGGCTGAATATAGTTCGAGTGCCTTGCAGAGCGCGGTTTCTGCTGACGTCACAGCCTGCATAGTTAACTGTTCGTGCCGAACGCCGAGGACCTTTTCCATCGCATGTGAAAAGGGACCATGGCCAACGTCGTGCAGAAGAGCTGCCGCCCGCGCCGCCGCCCGATCAGCCAAACCGATCTCATGACGATCGCTCAAGTGATCCAGAATGCGCGTCATCAGATGCAACGCTCCCAGACTGTGGGTGAAGCGCGAGTGTTCTGCTCCCTGGTATGTATAGAGGCCCAGGCCCAGCTGTTTGATGCGGCGCAGCCTTTGAAATTCAGGCGTGTCGATCAAACGTATCATCAACCGCCCTTCGGCGCTGTCGTCGCGCAAAGGAATGATGTTGTGAACCGGATCGCGATAAATTCGCTGGGACACTTGCTTTCCCCTCTTTGGGGAGAGTTTAGCACAGGCAAAAACGTCCTCATCAGATGTTGGCGCCACGCGCTGGTCTTGTGATCGGATGATGATGACCTTCACTCGTCTGGCGCAACCATTGAGCTTTCACAAGACCCTTTTCGCGTCGGATCGTTTCGAGGATTTCCTGAATTTTTGGACTAGAACCGAAAATTTGGATTTAGCGGGCCCGGGCTCCGCGTCTCTGAAGCGACGGAAGTACCGCTTTTACAGCGTCATTACTCCATTACCAAGCGCTGCCCATTATGGCACCAGCATTGCTTTAAAGGGTTCAGCAGATTGTGACTAGAAGATTTCATAAGGATTCGACAACCGGTCCAATTGCTGCAATTCGGAATATCATCAGACCGACAAGATTGGAATACATCAGACCGACAAGAAAGGAAACGAGATGATGAGAAAAGTTTTCTCTTTGGCTTTTACAACTCTTTTTGTGCTGGCCATGCTTTGTGTTGGAGTTCTGGCACAACAAGAAACCGGCCAAATCACTGGCAAGGTAGTGGATCCCAACGGCGCGGTAGTGCCGGGCGCCACTGTCACTGTTAAGTCAGTATCAACAGGCGCTGAACGCACCGCAACGGCGGACGATCAGGGTACTTTCATAGTACCGGCCCTGCAGCCCGGGCTTTACGACGTCACAGTGAAGGCGGGACAGTTCGCCGAAAACACCCAGAGGGTGCAGGTCACTGTAGGTGCCAAGGTCACCCTTGAGACCAAGCTATCGACGCAGGCGGTTGCCGCCAATGTCAACGTGGTCGCATCCGCTGGCGGTGTCGAGGTCAATACAACAGACCAACAGCTATCCAACGTTGTCGACAGCAAGCAGATCCGCGAGTTGCCGACCCTGACGCGAAACGCGTACGACCTGGTTGGTCTCTCAGGTAACGTTACAGCCGACGCCGGCAGCAATCGTGGCGCTGGATATTCGATTAACGGTATGCGTTCGGCGGACACGAGCATCCTGCTCGATGGCGTCGAAAACGTGGACAACTTTACAGCCACGGTGGGTCAAGCGGTTCCGCTCGACTCAGTCCAGGAGTTTCGCGTCATCACCGGCAGTTTTTCTGCTGAATACGGGCGTGCCTCTGGTGGCGTCGTTAACGTTGCCACCGTCGCCGGCACTAACGGTTTTCACGGCACCGGTTATGAGTTCAACCGTATATCCAAACTTGCATCGAATGGCTTTAACAATAATGCGTTCGGTATTCCCAGACAGGTTTTTACACGCAATCAGTTCGGCTATTCGATTGGCGGCCCAATTATGAAGGACAAACTGTTCTTCTTCAGCAACACTGAATGGATTCGCATTCGCAGCGGCGGCAGTTCTGTTGCTCTCGTTCCTAGTTCGCAGTTTATCAACGCTTCCAATGCCGCTACGAAAGCGTTCTTTGCTCCATACACGCAAACCGGGGCCCCGGGTCCTACGTTCTCAGCTTCTCAAGTGCTCGCAGCTTTCGGTGGTGCGGCAGCGTTTAAGCCGACTCCGAACGCCCCAACAACGAACGCTTTCCTGGCATTTGCTAACGCTAATCCCAACACTCCGGTGTTTCAGCAAGTCACCTATTCCACTCCGCAAGACGTGGGCGGCGGCACGCCAAGAAACGAATACCAGAACGTGGAACGCATCGACTACAATATGAGTTCCAAGACGCAACTTTACGGTCGGTATGCCATACAAAATCAGGTGTTCGCGTTGGGCACAAATGCCTCCAGTCCATTTGCGGGATTCAATACGGGATCTACGCAGAAAAACCAGAACTTCTTGCTCAGCCTGACGCGGACCATCTCGTCGCGTTTCGTGTCGCAGACCAAGCTGGGTTACAACCGCTTGTTCGGCTTACAACCGCTCGGCACTCAACCGCTGGTGCCAACTCTCTATATGAATGGCGGCAGAACTGTTAATCTCAACGGAATTAGCATTGCCATGCCGGGTTATCTACCGTTCTCACCGGGCAACGCCATTCCGTTTGGCGGCGCGCAAAATAGCTATCAACTTAACCAGGACATGAGCTATACCAGCGGCAAGCACACCTGGCGCTTTGGCGGCCAGATCGTGAATATCCGAGACAATAAGACCTTTGGCGCGTATTCGTACGCGGTCGAGGCGCTCGGTACAACGAACGGTGAATCGCTCAGCAACTTCGTGACCGGCAACCTGGCTTCGTTCAGCGTGGCGATTGATCCGAAAAACCAGTTTCCCGGCGGGAGCTTAACTCTGCCGGTCGGCCCTCCAAACTTTTCGCGCAGCAATAGATATTGGGAGTGGGCCGTATACGGGAATGACTCGATCCGCTATCGACCGCGTCTGACCCTTAACCTTGGGTTGCGATATGAATACTACGGCGTGCAGCACAATGCCCAAGACCCCAAATTTGACGCGAACTTCTACTATGGCCCTGGCGCAACCATCCAGGATCGAATTCGTAGTGGGCTGTTCCAGACCGCTCCTGGCAGTGCCGTTGGAGGACTGTGGAAGCCGGACAAGAACAATTTTGCTCCGCGGGTCGGGTTTGCGTGGGACATGCGTGGTGATGGCAAGACTTCGTTGCGCGGCGGCTATGGGATGGCCTATGAGCGTAACTTTGGCAACGTCACCTTTAACGTGCTGTTCAATCCGCCAAACTATGGAGTCATAGCTCTCAACGCCAACCAATTTAGTTCCACGGGGGCACTCGTAGTCAACGACGTACCAAGTATTGCCGTATCCATAGCCAACTATGGGCCGTTATCTGGAACCGGCGTATCCAAGCCGTTTAATCCCGTATCGGCGCGCGCGGTGGATCAGAACATCGTTAACGCTTACGCGCACTTCTGGAGCATGTCGTTCGAACACCAGCTTAAGCCCAACACGATAATGTCAATCGAGTATTCGGGTTCCGCGGGGAGACACCTATACTCGATTTCAGATATTAACCGTACCGGCGCCGCGAAAGCCTTTAGCCTGCCAACTATTACGAATGCGGTCGGAGTTTCCGGCATCACCCGTCTGAATGGGGTTGCGACCAGCGCTAATCAACGAGCCAACCTGGGATTCTCGAATTATCGGGCTTTGATTGCTTCGCTGCAGAGTAACAACTGGCGGAACACGGGGTTGACGTTCACGGCAAGATATACGTGGTCAAGCTCGAAGGATAATCTCAGCTCGACGTTCTCCGACGGTGGGGCACCGTTTTTCCTCGGCTTCACTGATACCTTCATTCCCGGTTATGACTATGGCCACTCGGACTATGACAATAGACACCGATTTGTCAGCAGCTTCAACTACGAGCCACGATACTTCAGCAAGTCCAGTAATGCGATTGAACGAAAGGTCCTCGGCGGCTGGAGTCTCAACGGCATAGTCACGGTTCATTCGGGATATCCATTTACGATCTATGACTGCACGAATGGCAATCAGACCTGCGGGCGGATCATTCCAACCGGACCAATTACAATCAACAAGAACCCGCCGAGCGCGGGCACCAACTCCTTTACTTATATCAACCTGGCTGCGTTCCGGGACGCGGCTGGAAACGTCATCAATCCGTTTCCAGTGGGAGCGGATGGGGCCAACGATAACTTTGGTCCTTTCCCGGCAAACGCGGCCAAGCGGAACTCCTTCTACGGTCCGGGATTCTGGAATGTGGATACCGGAATCTACAAATCGATTCACTTCACTGAGCGGGTGAGTCTCCAGCTTCGCGGTGAACTTTTCAACGTGTTCAATCACGCGAACATGTTCATCGACTACGGCAGCCCTGATGTCAGTGGCGGCGACGTGTTGTCTCTTAAGTCGGGGCGTCGCAACGTACAACTGGCGGCCAAGCTTAACTTCTAACTTTGGTGACGACGCGTAGGTCGTCCTCTGGGGAGCCTTCGGGCTCCCCACTTCTTTTTCCAGCCCCGAGTTATCCTACAGGATGTTTCTTATCATGTCCGACGATCCCAATGTGACAGTCGCAAAATTCAGAAGATCCGTTCCGCGGCAGATAGAAAGCGACGGGTCAGATTTGATTGTTTGGAATTAAATAAGAAGACAAGACCGTACTTCGGTGAAATGAAGATTAGCGCCGTGCCATTTTCAAGAACTCTGCGGTCCGCCGATGGCCTGCAGCGACTATTAGCTCTGTTTTGTGTCTTGCTGTTCTTCGCGCAGGCAGAAAAGGGCCAATCCGGCCGCACACCGAAACGAGATTTACCTTCACCACCTGCATCATTACCTTCACAATCAGCATCAACAGAAAAACCGGCAAAGCCCAGCGAGACGAAAAGCCCGCAGTCGATCTCATCGCTGGTCATTGTCAATAGCGTCAACAGTGCAAAAGCGCCGGTTTGGACCGGCCTGGCATTAAGAGAGTTGATCGATCAAATAAAAGCATCTCCCAACGTAAGTGTGACCCGCGAAAAAGACATGAGCCGCAAAGACGCGGGCGAACTCGCGAAGATAAAGACCGACGTCCACGTAATCTGGATCGAATTCGGGGTCGACGCCAGCATGGCCATGATAGATCGGGACGCGGAAGCCACCATTGTAACCGGGCTAAATCCCGGCTGTCTGTTTATCAGTTATGTAATATTCGAGCCGGGAACAACTAACATCAAAGCGCAGGAGCGCATCTATCAGGATGGTTATCGGGCGCAGTGTACCGGAACGGACATACAACCTGCTCCTCAGACTTCTGATCGTGAGCGGCCCGCGATTCGAACGCTGCCGAAGGCGGCGCGCAAAGCGGCCGACCAAATAATGAGGGCGCTTTAGACAGACGCGGTCCAATTGCTCTTATCCAACAGGGTTCTTTAATGCGCATCGGTCGGATCCATTTCGTCTTTCGGATGAGCCGCTACAAATTCGCCCTGGCAGGTTCATTACTTCTTACCGTTTCAGTCCTCACGTTTTATGCTCAAGCCTTAAAGCCCGCAGGGGTCTTCCTTAGTTATCACGAAGCACAGCCGGTACTTGACGCCCTCGAAGAAGTTCTACCCCCAGACTTGAAGGGCAAGAATTCAAACGAGCTGGCGGCGTTCTGGCCGACCTGGATCAGTCGGCGCGACGCTGAGATTCGTGCGCGGCTGGCGCTGGGGGATGAAGACTCACTGGTGAATCTGTTGTTGTTCGGTACCTCGTACACCAAACAGCCGCGGATCACCATAAATGAAATCGTTGCCATAGCCCAGGCAGCGAATAGTTCCAATGAGAGTCAGGCAGCGTCTGCAAAAGCTCTGACGAGCCTTAGAGTCAGAGCCGATGATCTGATCCAGGGCTTGATCGCACCTGGAGCGAACGAGCGATTGCTATTCGGCCGGCAGGTGCTGATTCAGCGAACCGGTTACCAGCCTGAAACGGCGGCGGGGCATCAGCGCCTGCGAGATTATTTGCTGGCGAGCGTGAGCCGTGTCTTGAAAGAGCAGGGAAGCTATGCGAAAGCATTGGCGGCAGCGCGACTCATGGGGGACCCGACCGAGGAGTTTGCTGAACGGTCGAGGATGTATCGCAATCGAGGCCTGTCTTCGGATACTTCACTGCTCCCGAACTATGGTTTGGAAGAGTCACTTAAAGCTTTATTGTCTCGGGGATTGATCCAACCCGGCAGCGTGAAGCGCATTGCTGTAGTTGGGCCTGGGCTGGACTTTACGGACAAGCAAGAGGGTTATGATTTTTATCCGCAACAAACGATACAGCCTTTTGCGATGATTGACAGCGTACTAAGGCTCAAACTGGCGCGCAGTGATGCCCTGGAAGTGGTGACATTCGATCTCAGTCCGCGAGTTAACGATCACATCGAACGCGCGAAACAGCGAGCCCAACGAGGGTCGAGTTACGTAGTTCAACTGCCGCGCGATCCAAATGCCACCTGGAAACCCGGCGCCGTCCAATACTGGTCGCAGTTCGGCGATCAGATCGGAAGCGCCACAACGCCGGCCGCCTTTCCCGCCAGCGTGAGCGAGCTGAAAGTGCGCGCCGTGAATATTCGCCCGGCAATTGTTTCCCGGATTACACCCAGAGACTTGAACATCGTATTGCAGCATCCTGAATTGCCACCAGCAGAACGTTTTGATCTAATCATTGCGACGAACATCCTCCTCTATTACGATACGTTCGAACAGAGCCTGGCCCTGCTCAATGTGGAAAAAATGCTCCGGCCCGGCGGGTTCCTGCTATCAAATAATGCGCTGCTGGAGTTACCGTTTTCGCGGGTACATGCGGTTGATTACTTAACGGTGGTTTATTCCGATCGTCCGGACGATGGCGATCACATCATCTGGTATCAACGCTCGCCCGATTCAGGCGCGCAGACTCCCTCAAAACCATGGTCAATATTTAGTGGCCGTGGTAGGCTGGCGACAAACGCTTCTCAGCCTGACGGAAATTAACCGCATTCGGTGCGGCGGTGCCTTCAATGAAGGATCTCGGTACGACGCTGTTCGCGCGCTCCAGTTTTTGATCCAAGGAGAAAACGAAAATGATTGTCCGAGCCTGGCAAATGCATAAATTGCAACGCTGGTTTTCTTTTGCGTGCCTGCTGGTGCTCAACGCGATTTTTGCCGCCAACTCGCAAGCGCAGATGGGGGGCGTGGATTCGGATCCGGGCTCTCGCGGAACTGGCGGGAGAAACACTATTGAGGGCCGCATCTATTACCCGTCCGGCCGCAATGTTGATAAGCGCCTCAAGGTGAAACTCGTAGGCATAAGAGGCGACGACTTCTTCACCATGGCCGATGATACCGGCGCTTTCAGTTTCAGGCGAGTGGCCGCGGGATCGTACGTTGTTAACGTGGACGGAGGCAGCGAGTATGAACCGGTGAACGAGCAGGTTGAAGTTGTCGATGCCAGCACGGCTCGCGGAGCAGCGTTGGGCAGCACGTTTAATCTCCAAATTCAGCTTCGTCCCAAGGCAAACCCCAGTGCGGGCGCTAAGGCCGGCGTGATCAATGCGGCGCTTGCGGGTGTTCCGAAACCCGCTGCGGTTCTTTACGAGAACGCCCTGGAATCGTTGCGCGCCGGCGATGCTCAGAAAGCTGTCGATCAGTTGCAAAGGGCAGTAGCTCTATATCCTCAGTTTTCATTGGCCCTCAACGAGCTCGGTGTCATCTATCAAGAGCTCGGGCAAATCGACAAAGCCGTCGAAGCATTGCGCGCGGCCGTCATCGCCGCGCCCGAAGTATTCGAGATTCGACTCAATCTGGGTCTGGTGCTTTTGAAGAGTAAGCAATTTTCGGATGCTGAGGCCGAGCTGCGACAGGCCATAAGATTAAAAGACAGTTCGACGTTTGCCCATCTTCAAAGAGGCAAGGTCTTAATCCAGTTGCGCCAATACACGGAAGCCGAAAAAGAATTGCAGCGGGTCATAAAAATCGGCGGGGGCGAGGTGGCGGTGGCCTACCGATTCCTGGGCGCACTCTACAACGAGCGCGGCGAAGATCAGCTTGCGATTGAGGCGCTCGAAAAATATTTGAGTCTTGAGCCAAAAGCCAAGGACGCCACCGCAGTCCGTGACATCATCAAACAACTCCGCGCCCGCATCGCGGTCCGTGACATAATCAAATAGCTTCGCGCAAGATTGCCGGCGGGCCATTAGTGAGCCTGTCCGGTAGTAGCCATTGACTCCTCCAATAGAGCTGGAAGGGAGAAAGGTACCGTGAAAAGGGTTTTCGTTTTATGCCTGGTACTTTTGATGTCGGGACTCTGCTCTGCTCAATCCACCAGCAATCGTCAGGCGCCTGATGGTCTTAAGATTGTGGGCGCGCGCTGGCGATATCGGGTTAGTTCGCATCGAGCAAACTCGCAAGACACGTCAACGGGGGCTAATGGTGCGCTGATGCTTCCTGACCACAGTCGAGTTACCCAGACCGACGGAAGTGAAGCCGTCGTGACGCTAAGAAACGATGACGCGAAAACGATCAAAAGGGTCAGCTACTTCTTTCTGTTCGTTGATCCAGAGAAGGGCAAGGAGTTGCTGCGGTATCAGTTTCACCATCGCGCGGCAATCAAGCCGGGCGAAACGGTAATCTTGACAGACCAGATCGACGATCCAATGGCTAATCGTTTCGGGCCTGGCGGAACCTCGGCGTGGAGTAGAGTCGAATGCCGTCTAAGTATTTACCGCGTCGAGTATGCTGATGGCTCCGTCTGGCGAAACCCATCGTAAACGATGTGCTCGCATCGACTGACTTTCAGGAGTAGACTGGCCGCAGTTTTCGGAACACTCCAACTCGGCAGGCAATACCTCTCTCCTCGATTGCCGGACTGCAAGCCCGGCGAGCAAAGGCGCTTGCAGGGTTCAACCACGCTCTCCGGAAGCAATAACTTCGAAGACTCGCCGCAACCTGGGATAAGGAGGACAGCAATCAAATGCGTAAACAAATCCTTGTAGCCTTGCTATTGGGCTGCTCGCTCCTGCTCGATACGCATGCACAGTCCCAAAGACCACCATCCCTGCCATCAGAATCACCGCGACCAACTGTAGAACAAAAACCGGGCGCACAAGCCGATCAAGCCGACGATGTCGTCCGCATCACGACGAATCTTGTGCAAGTGGACGCCGTAGTAACAAAGAATGGCAAGTTGGTTACTGATCTGAAACCGGAAGACTTTGAGATACTCGAAGATGGACGGCCGCAAGAGATCACCCATTTCTCTTACGTTTCAAACTTACCTGCAGACTCCGTTGCTTCCTCGAACCTGGCTGTGGCGCCGCCGCCGAAAAACAAGCGCGCGCCTGCCGTTGTTCCACCTCCAATCGTTCCCGCTGCTGTGCTTCCGCATGACGCCAGACGAACGGTCGCGCTCGTGGTGGATGATTTGGGAGTAGGTTTCGAGAGTATGGCCGTGCTCAGACAGCAGATGCGCAAGTTTCTGGACGAACAACTGCAACCCAATGATCTGGTCGCCATCATCCGCACCGGAGGAGAAGTAGGCGCCCTACAGCAGTTCACTACTGATCGGCGGATGCTTCACAGCGCGCTTGAACATATGAAGTGGAATCCCTGCAGCCGGGCGGGGATGGGGTTTTTCTCATCCATGGAAAATTGGTGTGGACAACCTACACAGAGTCTGATGGCCACATTCAGCAGTCTGCGGTTTATCTTGCACGGCATGCGCGACCTGCCCGGGCGCAAATCCATGGTGATCTTTAGCGACGATTTACCGATCAGACAACAGGAAGAGGGGCCGTTGACGAACCCCTACGCCGGGCTCCGAGAAGATTACCCCGGCCTGATTCCTAATAGCATAGACTATGATCGTTCCATCGACCCTGGAAACGCCACACAAGCTGCGGATACCGCGCTCGATCACTCTACCAGCCTGACCGCAAATCTTGATCGCATCATTGAACTGGCGATTCGCGGATCAGTCGTGATTTATGCGGTCGACTCACGCGGACTGCAATCCACGGGAGCGACTGCTGTAGACTCCGTTGCGGGCGGGGCAGCCCTCTCCAATACAAAGGCTGACAGGACAGGCATATCCACTGAAAATCTAAGCATGACCGGGGGAAATCTAAGCATGATACAAATGAACGAGAGCATCATGCGCACTCGTTCGGCGTCACTAATTCAAGGCCGAATGGGGGCCCAATCGATCTCCAGTCGGACTGGGGGTTTTGCGGTTTTCAACTCGAATGATTTTGGCTTCGCGCGAATCATGAACGATCAGCAAGGCTATTATCTGATCGGTTATCGGCCGCGTGAAGAAACTTTCAACCGGAAATTTCATCACATTAAGGTACGCGTCAAGCCTCGCGGCCTGACAGTGCGGACGCGGCAGGGATTTTATGGTGTTAATGACGAAGAAGCCCGTCCGCAACCAAAGATTGTCGATCGGATTAACCAGGCTCTCATCTCGCCATTCGTGGCAAACGACATTACTGTGCAGCTCACCTCGTTCTTTGCCAACGATCCCGCGTCAGGTCCTCAATTGCATTCCTTTCTCTTTTTTGACCCACGCAATCTTACCTTCATCGATCAGCCTGACGGAACTCACGAAGCCAGATTTGATCTGAACATCATCGTCTTCGGCGATAACGGAAGAATAGTCGGGCGGCAGATGCAAAAGATAACGTTCAGGGTAGGAGCAAAACGTTACGATCGAGCGCTGCATGAAGGAGTAGTCTATCCCTTCGACCTGCCGGTCGAGCAGCCAGGGACTTTACAGTTTCGGGTCGCGATACTGGATAAGAACTCATCGCAAATTGGTTCAGCCGGTCAGGTCATCGAGGTCCCAAATCTCAAGAATAAGCAACTGGCACTCTCAGGTATCGTCGCCCGTGATGAAGCCACATTGCGTTCCCGGACCGCTGCGAATGAGGCAATGCCTGCCGAAGACAACGACCTGATCAGCCGGGGCCCGGCGCTGCGGCGTTTTCATCAGGGCTCTACGTTGAATCTTGCTTACGAGGTGTACAACGCACGGCTCGATCAGGCGACAAGTCTGCCGCAACTGACTACTCAACTGCGATTGTACCGCGGCGGCAAGCCGATCCATATGGGGATTCCCAAGCAGCTCGAGATTTCCGGTCAGCGAGATCTTCAACGCATCATCGCCAATGCTCGTCTTCAACTTGGCGCAGAGCTTCCACCCGGCGAATACGTGGCTCAGATCGTTGTCGAGGATCAGCTCGCCAAAGAGAAGCACCGCACAACAACGCAGTGGATTGACTTTGAAGTATTGAAATAAGGAGATTCCTGGTTCTTCTGGTGCCTGCATTCAGGAACGAACAGGCAGTAATGCAATTCGCGTCTTCGCGGTAAGCGAAACGGTCAGGGACATTTGACGATCATGAAACTCGTTCTGTATTCATTCGCGGTCACGCTTGGTATGCTTGTTTGCGCGCAGGCACAGACAAAAACTGCGCCACCTTCGCAACCGCAGAGCACTCCTTCTCCCCAAACTCGCGCCGATGTCGTTCGCATTACCACGAATTTGGTCCAGGTCGATGTTACCGTTGTCGATCACAATGGCCAGCCTGTTAGTGATTTGAAAGCGGAAGAATTCGATGTGACAGAGGACGGTAAAGCTCAAAAAATCTCGAACCTTGATTTCATTTCCACTCCAGTCCGTCAACCGTCCGCCGTAACGCGCGCAACGAAACCCGCAAAAGGCGTTGCGCCGGACCCGCCGCCACCACCCGTAACCTTGCGCCGCGATCAGGTGCGCCGCGCGATGGCTTTGGTGGTTGACGATCTCGGTCTGTCTTTTGAAAGCTCGCACTTGGTGCGGGAGGCCCTCAAGAAATTCGTTGATGAGCAGGTGCAGCCGGGTGATCTCGTGGCCATCATTCGCACCGGGGCCGGCATTGGCGCGCTGCAACAGTTTACTGCGGACAAGCGATTGCTCTACGCGGCGATCGAGCGCGTGCGCTACAACCTGAACAGCCGGGGCTTCAACGCCTTCGCTCCCATCGGCGGCGAAACGAGGATCGTGGTTGGGGAAACTAACGGTTTGTCCGGTTCGGGCAAAAACGGGCCAGGAAACACCAACGACAGTCCGGGCAGCCAAATGATCGATTCACTGATGAAACTGAAGACGCCGGGCAGCGAGGCGACCCAATATCGCGACGACATTTTTTCTGTGGGCACGCTCGGCGCGATCAACTTCATCCTCCGCGGTCTGCGCGAGCTTCCGGGTCGCAAGTCGATCATTCTTTTTTCGGATGGCTTTCGCATGTATGACGAAGACCAGGGGTCGCGCCGCATTCTTGATTCAATGAATCGCCTGGTTGACCTGGCGAATCGCGCGTCGGTCGTCATTCACACGGTCGACGCCCGTGGCCTGCAGACTCTGGGGCTGACGGCGGCAGACAACCTCGCGGGTCCACTCGCGCCGGGCAATAGTAATTTTGCCGGCAATAATGGAGACCCGACGCCGGGACAGTGGTCTCAAGGGATCACGTCAGATTTGCAGCAAAGGCGCAGCGACTTTATTGCCAATCAGCAAGGCCTGGGTTACCTCTCACAACAAACCGGGGGAATGTTTATTCGGAACACGAACGACATCGAAGGCGCGGTCAGCCGCGTGCTCAACAACGATAAGGGTTACTATCTTCTCGGCTATCGTCCTGACCAATCAACTTTCAACGACGAAGGAAGACGGACCGGCTTTCATCACATTGAAGTAAAGGTGAGACGGCCCGGTTTGACTGTGCGGACGCGCTCCGGCTTTTATGGCTTCACCGAAGAAGAGACCCGGCGTCCTGCCTATCGAAACGCGGCAGAGCATCTATATGCAGCGCTCGCTTCCCCGTTCGCGTCCGGCGACATTCGCGTACGAATGTCTTCGGTGTTCGGTTATGACCCGACGCGGAGTTCCTTCACCGAGTCAATCCTGCACATCGACGCACGCGACTTGGCCTTTAATAAACAACCAGACGGAACTTATAAAGCTTCGTTTGCGATTGTCACGGCGACGTTTGGCGACAACGGCAACCTGGTCGACCAGGCTGAACGCGCTTATTCAATCATCGTCGAAGAAGCGAATCTCGAACGCACCTACCGAACCGGGTTGATTTACATCGTGACGCTGCCAATCAAAAAACCCGGCGCCTATCAACTCCGGATGGCTGTGCGCGACTCAACCAGCGCGCACGTCGGTTCGGCCAATCAGTTCATAGAAGTTCCTGATATCAAGAAGAAACGGCTGACGCTGTCAGGAATCATTCTCAGTGCGAGCAGAGCTCAGGCGGCGGGGGACACGAACATTTCGTCAGGGCAGGAAGATCATGCGCTCTCCAGCCAGGCGATTCGCAAATTCCAGCATCGCCAGACCATGACCTTCGGCTATTACATCTACAATGCCAAACCAGATTCATCACGCCAGCCGCATCTGGAAACACAGGTGCGACTCTTTCGCGACGGCAAACTTGTCTACACAGGCAAAACCAAACCATTCGATTCAGCCGGCCAAACAGATTTGCGCCAGATCGTTGCTCGCGGAGAGATATTGCTGGGGACGGATCTGCCTGCCGGTGAGTATGTGCTTCAGGTAATCGTCGTGGATCGGCTTGCGGGAGCCGACAGCCTCACGACCCAGTGGATGGATTTCGATTTAGTAGATTGAATGCGGCTTTGCTCACTTACTGAAACATCTTCGGATCGATCAGCACGTTATGCTGGTATTCGCTGATAGTCCCGGAAATGGTACCAGCCCTCTTCTGTTTGAGGATTGGATAGGTAACGACCTGTTCGAACTTAAAAGGCAGTTTCACTCCGTCGGCTTCCCGAAAATCTGACGTTTCAAAATAGAAATCAACCGACATTTCATCGTCGGAGTGAGATACGGATTGGTTCGTGAACGGCTGGATGGATTTTGAGACGCTGGCTCGACCATAATCAGTCCGCACCCACATGAAAGTTTCAGCATCGAAATACAGCCGGGCGCTTACTCTGCTGTTCTTCACCTCTACGACATATGCTAAACGATCCTTGATTTTCTTGGTTCCCTTTGCCTCGAATTTCACGCCGTTTGATTCGCTGTCGAGCAGCAGGTTATAAAGCGAAATGCTATTGAACATCAGGCCGGACGAGAGCATCTCGTTGTATTTGTCCTGGATCGGAGAGAAGTCACGCGGAAATGGTGGCCCGCCGCGGACGAACGACTTCTTTCCGTCAAAGGTCAGATGCCAATCAAATCTCTCAAAAACATAAACTGCCGAAACGCGGTTAGGCGACTCTGAAACGATCGCCATTCTGACTTCGGGCTCGTTCTCTTTCCTGACGGTTCCGATGGCGACGCGCGACTTAAGTCTAGCCAGCGCTTGCTTGCCGCCGACGGCCTCCAGATGTTTGTTGATAATCTCCGTGGCAGTAAGGGACTTCTTGTCATCGGTAGCCAGAGATGCGTTGGTGACAAACGATAACAGTAAAAGGAGAAGTAGGCAGCCAACATATTTCATAATGATTTCACCTCGTTGGGAGAGCGACGCCATAAAAGGCTTCGGTCGTTACAATCAGGGTAACCAGATCATTTCCGAAATCCGAGTAGATCTCTTAATCGTCAGCTCGCTTTGACATTCAACAAGTGACCCATCTTTTCTTTTTTGGTCCGCAGATATTTTGCCGCCGGTTCGCTGGGTTCAACTTCGATCGATACGCGTTCCGTAATCTCCAGTCCAGCTTCTTCCAGCGCTTTGAGTTTCCCCGGATTGTTGGAAATCACTTTAACCTTGCACAAACCAAGATCGAAAAGAACTTCCGCGCATTGCCGGTAGTCCCTGGAATCAACCGGAAGGTCGAGACGCTCGTTCGCTTCAACCGTGTCCGCGCCTTCGTCCTGCAAGGCGTAAGCGCGAATCTTGTTTATGATTCCGATGCCGCGCCCTTCCTGTTGCTGGTAGACAATGGCGCCGCGTCCCTCCTCATCGATCATCTGCATCGTGCGATGAAGTTGATCGCCACAGTCGCACTTCTTCGATCCGAAGACATCGCCGGTCAGGCACTGCGAATGTATGCGGACCAGAGTGGATACGTCAGGACGCATTTCCCCCTTGTACAGCACCACGAACTCCTCGGCACTGGTAAGCGAACGATAACCCGCTATTTGAAAGTCACCCCACTCTGTGGGCAGTTTCGCTTCAGCCACTCGTTCGACGGACAAGTTCTGTGGAGAGTTCGGACAAACGAGAGGTTCAACCGGCGCCGTGTTCACATTGCATCCCATTTAAGCTCCTTAAGAAAAATTCGCTTCCCGAAATGCGCAGCGAACGCGTCCGCGCATGAGTGCGGAAATTAGCTCTGACTAAGAAAGAGTCATGAGAAATTATAGGGGCAGGCTGACCCATCGACAAGTACACCCTCGCCGGAACCTCGGACCGCGTGGCGCGAGAGTTCCCCTGATGACCGGTTAACAAACAGGTGCGGCAGCAATCGAGAGCATCGCCCCACATTTGTTACGCCTGGGCCCGACCATTGCCGCCGCGCGAAGCCCGCGATAAGATACGCCCCGCGGATCAGAGTCGTTTGCCGGCAAGGATTCTCGGTCAAGGGAGCGGCAGGATCAAAATTCAGATGGCCAACGAATCGGAAGAAATTTCGGTAGTGAAGGAGCCCGCGGAAGTCGAAACCTACTCTGGCCAGTATCAGCGGTCGGGCGAACGCCGGCCCGCGCTGGTTTTTCTGCGCGGGGAATTGCTGGCGGTGCAGATTCCCCTGGAACGCGCCGAAGTAACTCTGGGCCGCGCGCTCGATGCCGACATCCGCATCAACGACTCGCGCGCTTCGCGCATGCATGCCCGCATTATTACCCAGGCCGACGCCGAGGGGGGCGTGCCGCGTTATCTTTTGAAGGACCTCGACTCGACCAACGGAACCATCCTCAACGGCACACGGATCGACCAGGCCCTGCTGCAAGACGGCGACAAGTTCGAAATCGGAGATCAACTGATTCGCTTCGAAATGCTCGACGAAATTGACCGGGAGTTTCAGCAACAGATTCATCGCCTGCTGGTCCATGACGAGTTGACAGGGCTGCTTACCAGCAAGTCATTCTTTTCCGAACTTCGTCGCGAAGCCGCCCGGGCCGAAGCCGAAGCGATGCCTTTCTGCGTCCTGATGATGGATATCGATTATTTCAAGCAAGTGAACGACACCTACGGCCATCTGGTGGGCAGCGAGACTCTGGAAGATGTAGGCGCGGTGATTAAACGTACGTTGCGCGCCGGTGACGTAGGGGCCCGCTTCGGCGGAGAGGAGTTTGCCGCATTTTTGCTGGATGCGGATTACCAGCAGGGCATGGTCGCGGCTGAGCGTGTGCGTGAAGCAATCGAAGAACACGAATTCTCAGCGGTGCGCCGCGGCAGTACTGAAGCATCACGCACGCACAAGATTACGATCAGTGTGGGGCTCGCTTCATTTCCTGACGATGGGCGTGATCCGATTCAACTCGTGGAGCTGGCTGACTCGGCGCTATACCGGGCTAAACGCAGTGGCCGCAATCGTGTCTGTGCTTACCGGCCGACCAATTCGAACGAGGTCGTGCGCCTGCGGCCGCGGCTGGAGAGCTGACACTGCTGGATCGAAAGCGGTCAGTAGCCCGACCGGGAGGGAGGGGCTTCGTTCACATGCGGGGCGTTGCTGCTGGAGAAGGAGCACTACTCACTTATCATGGAGGAAACGGCGAGATGCCAACAGGAACCAATTCGATCCTTTTCGGGATTTTGATCTTCGGAGTTTTCTTGGTCGCGACTAGTTGTAAATCAGCGGACAATAGCGCGCCGGCGAATCTTCCGGGCACCTCCGCTTCCAATCCGGCGTTGATGACCAGTCCGGCGGCAACTTCGCCTGCCACTCCCACAAGTTCCACGGTGAAAGCCAAAGTTGATGTCTGCGCTCTGCTCACGAGCGATGATCTTAAGGCCGTCCAGGGAGAAGCGTTGAAAGAAGCGCAGAGATCAGATCGTCGCGACGGGGACTTCATTGTGGCGCAGTGCTATTATGCTTTGCCCACAACCTCAAACTCGGTAGTTCTGAACGTAACGACGGCCAGCGAAGGCCAGAGCGCGCATAGTCCCAAACAGTTTTGGGAGGACACTTTCGGCCGAGATGAGGCAAAGGGCGGCGGCAGCGAAAAGGCGCGTGAACAGGCAAAGAAGGACAAGCCGAAAGCAGGCGGAGGAGAAGAAGAGGAATCCGCCGCCCCTCCTGCAAAGGTCCAGGGCCTCGGTGATGAAGCGTTCTGGATCGCGAGCCGCGTCGGTGGAGCTTTATACGTGCTGAAGAAGGATGTTTTTTTCCGCATCAGCGTCGGCGGCGCCAGCGACGAAAAGACCAAACTGAAAAAGTCGAAGACCCTGGCCCAGCAAGCGCTGAAACGAATCTGAGAGCCCGAGATAATACCGCGGCGCATATAGTCCGTAAGTGAGGGCTCCAATCGAATGGTTCATCCAAAGGAGATTCCATCGTGAAATTACCGTTAGTACTGTTCGCAATGATTTTAATGACTGCAGGCGCTGTTATCGTCGCGGCCCAACCAGCCGCCGAACAACGCGTGGCATTAACCGAACCAGCCGCGGCCTCCGATGCCAGGGGAGCGCCGGCAATCGAAGCCCGTCTGTCTACCACGGTACTCAATGGCTCAGACGACTCGCCGGTTCCCAATGTGCGCCTGGTGGTAAAGAACAGCAGCGCTAACTTTTATACTTATGTGAGCGGGTGGGCGACCTTCTATGACTCGGGCGCCGTGCGTTGCGGTGAAGGCCTTTTCAAAGTAGATGCGCTGGCTCCGGGCGAGTCATCGGAAACCGACACGCCGGGCCTGCGTTTGCGTTGCACGCCGGCAAGTTGGCGCATCGTGGCGACCAATTTGTTGACACGTGCGGCCGACACTGCGAAAGAGGTCGTGACCGCGCCTCCTCCGGCCGAGCCGGCCCCGGAAAAACCGGCGCCCGTTAACTTCATCATCAGCATCGACGGCGAACAGCACCCGATTCAGCTCGGCAACCCAATCGTGCTGAAACTCGGCAATCGGAATCGAAAAATTGTCCTGCGACCAGTGCCTTAGCCTGGTAGTCCGACGCTCAGTGAATCAGCGCTTCCAATGCCGGCGACCTTCGCCTGGCTTTGGCTTGACGACTATCCAGCCGGCTTCAACTCCCGGAATTTCGCGTTCTTTTGGCGCGCTAATCAGGCATTGCTGACTGAACGGTCCCAGATGCCGGAAAGCTGTTCACCAAACAATCTTCAGATATGACCGCCATAGTTTCAGAATCTGCGCCCACCGGCCCAACGAGTTTCTGGTCCGCTATCCGCGAATCACTGCGCGGCAGCCGGCAGGACTACACGGTCGGACCCATCGGCCGCTCGATCATTCTTTTGGCGATCCCCATGGTGCTTGAGATGTGCATGGAAAGCATCTTCGCCGTCGTCGATATCAAGTGGGTGTCTTACCTGGGCGCTAATGCGATGGCGACAGTCGGCTTGACTGAGTCGATGCTGACTTTGATCTACGCGATTGCGATCGGCTTGAGTATTGGCGCCACCGCGACGGTAGCGCGCCGGATCGGTGAGCACAATCCGGACGGCGCCGCACGCGCGGCCGTGCAGGCCGTGGCGTTGGGCCTGATAGTGGCAATCGTGCTGGCGCTCACTGGTGCGCCGCTCGCGCCCAGATTGCTGGCGCTGATGGGCGCCTCACCTTTAGTGGTGCAACACGGCGTCTGGTTTACGCGCATCATGCTGGCCGGCAATGTCACCGTCGTGATGCTCTTTATGATCAATGCCATCTTTCGGGGCGCGGGCGATGCAGCGATTGCGATGCGCGTCTTATGGTTGGCCAACGCCATTAACATCGCCCTCGGACCTTGCTTCATATTTGGTCTCGGTCCTTTTCCCCGCTTAGGCATTGCCGGCGCGGCAGTGGCGACGAACATTGGCCGTGGCACGGGAGCGATTTATGCGTTCAGCCGTCTGGTTCGT
Source organism: Pyrinomonadaceae bacterium (assembly GCA_035601635.1). GTDB lineage: Bacteria > Acidobacteriota > Blastocatellia > Pyrinomonadales > Pyrinomonadaceae > UBA11740. Next base: position 14,716 of record DATNNY010000414.1, on the reverse strand, counting down.
AAAGGCGGACGATTTGAAATCAAGCGCCGCCACTTCCGGCTCGAGCCGGCCATCATGGCGCGCCTGCTTCGTCTGTCGGCGATGGGAACCTTCCAGGTCTTTGTGGGTATGGCCAGTTGGATTGGCCTGGTGCGCACGATTTCCAGTTTTGGCACTGACGCGCTGGCCGGCTACATCATCGGCATTCGCGTGATCCTTTTCGCGTTGTTGCCGTCATTCGGGATGTCTAATGCCGCGGCGACGATGGTGGGCCAGGCGCTGGGCGCCGGCAAACCCGATCGCGCCGAACGCGCCGTGTGGAGAGCGGGCTTCTATAACCTCATCTTCCTTGGATCAGTCGGACTAGTCTTTGTTATGTTCGCCCGACAGATCATCAGCCTGTTTACTCACGATCCCGCGGTAGTGCCTTACGGAGTCGATTGTTTGCGCATCGTTGCGTGTGGCTTTCTGTTCTACGCCTATGGCATGGTGCTGACCCAGTCGTTCAACGGCGCCGGCGACACCTGGACTCCAACAGTCATTAACCTGTTTGTCTTCTGGCTGTGGGAACTGCCTTTGGCTTATGTGCTGGCAATCGTTTTTGGCTGGGGACCTCGCGGAGTCTTCCTGGCAATCACCATAGCGTTTTCCACGTTGGCAATTGTGAGCGCGCTATTCTTTCGCCGCGGCAGTTGGAAAACTCGAGTTGTTTGAGACTATTGTGAGAATTTTGCGGTTAATTAGGCCGCCGTCAACTCAGCTTCCAGCGGTTGTTCTTTCGTGCAGCGGCTAACTCCGAGAATGCTAAAGCCGATAATGTCTCAGTTGGCGTCGACGCGTTCCATGACGGCATCGTGCGCGGTTTCCTTCATGTAACCGAGGGCTTCCTTGAACTGCACTTCAAGGTAACCGCCTTCTCGATCAAACCAGATTTTCACTTTGTCGGCCATAAGTCTTCTCCAGCTTTCGGCTTATTTGTCAGGTACTAATGACAAAGGCATCAGCTAATAAACCCTTCTGGAATAAATAGAAAAGGCCGGGCCCTCCCACAAGCCTAGCCTTTTCTTCACAGCTTTAGGGGCTGTGTTTATTGGGCGGAGACGTTCAGCCTCGGCGCCGATGTGTCCTCACCCCACATTGGCAACGCCCTAGTTGCTCTTATTGTATGCAGATTTTTCTTTTCGTCAACGCAAAGTTTTTGGCTAACCCTCATCCCCGCCCACCCGCGGGTAGAAATTGATGAGAATAATGATGCTGGGAACTGTCGTCTGATCGGTGCTATCAGCCGCAGATTCAGACGGATAACCCCAATAAGAAGCATCCTGTCAGCTGCGGGCAATCACTTCGCGCTGGTTCGGGGAACAAGTTCCGTCGACGTTATTTTGATAGGGACTTTCGCTGAGCCGGGACCCTGATTTTCACATAACCGGCAGTACCGCTCCGCCTCTGGGCATGACGTAACCCCTCGCGCTTGCCGGGATCTTTGATAGTGCCTCGTCAATCGATCGGGCCGGAGTCATTCGCATGCGTCGCACTTCTTCGCCGGCCAATTCAGTGACGATATGAACGCGCCAACGTTCGGCTTTGGTCAGCAGGGCCCAGGCCGTCTGGCCATTCACTTCGTACCCAGTCTGAAGCCGCGTTTCCAAGGCGATCGAGTCGGCAGAGTCAAACCACTTTAGAAAATCAGCTCGGCCAAAGCCGTCCGGGCATTCGGCTAACCAGACGATCGTCCCGCCCTCGACGCAAGCCTGGGCCGCCATGTCCAGAGCCTTATGGGCCTGAATGAGATTAATGTCGTATGGCGAGCCTCCGGCGCTGACAACTACGACTTCACGCTTCTCTGAAATTCTTCGTGAATGCTCGACCAGATAAATTCCGCAGGCACGTCGGTGTGCCTTTTGCCAGTGCCCCGCAAATATTCTTTCGGCGCGGCCACGATCGTCCATGATTGCGTTGATTGAAAACACTGGATCGATCATGGCGGCGATGCGCTCGCATTCTTCGTTCACAGCGTTGCCTTCAAGCAGCCCCGACCCGACGCCGGCACGCCGTCCCCCTCGTTCAAAATCAAGCGCCAGCATGTGGGTGGCTTCGATGGTGGGGGCGGCGGCCAGTCCCGGACAGATTGATTTGCGCCCGCCGGTAAAGCCGGCAAAGTAATGGAAGCCAACTGCTCCGGTGACAATCACCTTATCGAATTCCTTCAGCGCCCTATTGACCTCGATCGGGGTATCGTCTTTCATCGCTCCAATTTTAATGAGTTGTGCCGAATCGTAAGCGTCATGGTCGATAGTGCGAATCCGTTGGGCAATGAAGGGCGTGAGCAGTTCGGACTTTTCATCCGGCCGCACGGCCCGATGAATGCCCGTGGCAAAGATGATCGCAATCTCACCGTACTGGATTCCGTTCTGGATTAGACGGCGCACCAGCAGATTCACGATTTGCGCGCTGCCGGTCGCGCGGGTGGCGTCCGACACTACAATCAGAACCCTATCACCGGCGGCGATTACATCATCGAGTGGAGGTGAATCGATGGGCGCGTCGAACGCGGCCCCGATTTCTACATCGGATAAAGGGTGCGTGGTTGCGGCGACGGGAGCGAGCACTTCGAAACGCTCAGCGTCGTACTCGAACGTTTTTGCGAAGTGTCCGTAGCCGAGTTCTATGATTGGCATCTGATGTGGGCGCAGGGATGCGCGCGGTCCGTCCGCAAGATGCGGGCGCTCCTATTCCCGGCCGGAGCGAAAACAGGCGGTGCCCGCGTGACAGAAGTGGATTGCCTCGTCTTCAAAATCAGCGGTCTCCATCTGTATGGTCAGGTGATCTACCCCAAATCGATCGAGCAGTTTAGACCGCAACTCCTTCAGCAGGTTCGGCTGTGAAATTGAATAAGCGTGAATGACGTGCGCGCTCAACGCCTCGCGTCCCGAAGTAATAGTCCAGACGTGCAAATCATGAACGTCTGAGACACCTTCCGTTTCCATGATGGCTGCTTCGACGGCGGCAAGATTAATGTGCGCGGGCGTCCCTTCCAGCAGGACATTCGTTGCGTCGCGAATCAGATGCCATGAACTCCAGACGATCAGCAGTCCGATGAAAACGCTGATCAGCGAATCGGCCGCGGTCCAGCCAAACAGCATAATTAAAGTGCCCGCAATGATCGCTCCAGTAGAACCCAGTGCGTCGCCCAGGACGTGCAACCAGGCGCCGCGTATGTTCAGGTCCTCGTCTCGATCACGATGTAGCAAGAGCGCACATATAAGATTCACGACCAGACCGCCCGCGGCCACGACCGTCATGGGAAGGCTGCGAATAACTGGTTGGGCAAACCAGCGCTGGTAAGCTTCATAGAAAATCAGGAACGAGATCAGGACCAGCCCAACGCCATTGATCAGCGCGGCCAGAATCTCCAGCCGGTAATAACCGAAAGTTTTGCTCGGCGTAGCCGGTCGTGCGCCGAACCAAACCGCCATCAAAGCCAGGATCAGCGCGGCCACATCGGCCAGCATGTGGCCGGCATCAGCCAGCAAGGCCAGCGATCCGGTCCATAAACCACCCGCCAACTCGGCCACCATGTAGACCGCAGTCAGCAGCAGCACAATCGAGAGGCGCTTTCGGTTCCCACGGGCCCTCCCATGCGAGTGAGTAGGCGGCCGGCCATTGGACAGAAGCGAATTTGACGTTGGATCGGTCATCTCTTTAAGAGCCGTCGATTACGAAAGCAAACGTGACCGGAAACCGAAGCTAAAGATTAGCAGATTGGATATTCGCCGCAAACGCCAAAGTGCCTCAGATACCCTCGTCTCTCCCTCGAGATGGGCCAGTCCAATCTGAGAGGTAAGTGGGTCCAGACGCAGCCGGGCGTTGCGGGATGCCGCAGCACAGTGCCGAATCCTCTTTAACGCGACTTGTGCGTAGGTGCTAGAATCGTGCACTCTGCCGCGCTGCGGGAGTTCGATGCTCGTTAAGCCTTGATCTAAAGAAGGAACCTCAATGCATCATCACCTCCACCGAAAACTGTTTGGGTTCGGTCTGGCTATACTAGTAGCCTTGGTCTCAGCACCTGCTCGCGCCCAAACCTTCACCCTCGAACAAGTGATGAGCTCGCCCTTTCCTTCGGAGCTTACAGTTTCAAAACGTGGCGACAGGATCGCCTGGGTCTTTGACGCTGAAGGAAAACGAAACATCTGGATCGCGGAAGCACCGGCTTTTAACGCGCGGCAGTTGACCCACAACGACAAAGACGATGGGCAGGAATTGACTGATCTACTTTTCTCTCCGAACGGAAACAGTATTGCTTACGTGCGCGGTGGAGACGCCAACCAGGCCGGGGAAGTTCCGAATCCATCAAGCGATCCGGAAGGCGCAAAGCAGGAAGTTTGGGTGGTTGACGTTCGCACCGGACGGCTGACGCGTATTGGCGCGGGCAGTACACCGATTTTTTCTCCCGCCGGCGATCAGGTTGAATTTCTTCGCGGCGGCAGCGTCTGGACTGCTCCACTTCTGGGCGGTAAAGAAAGCAAAATGTTCGAGATTCGCGGTACGGTAACGGGCCCGCCACAGTGGTCGCCCGATGGATCGCAGTTGGCCTTCGCATCGTCACGCAGCGATCACAGCTTCATCGCGGTCTATGACAAGCGAGCGAATAGTTTTACTTTCCTGGCGCCCAGTGTCGATCGAGACGTGTCCCCGCGCTGGTCGCCGGACAGTCGCCGGATCGCATTCATTCGGTTGTTCAATGTCACTGATACGTTCTCCAACGATCGCGAGCGGCAGCAGCCATGGGCCATAGAAGTTGCCGACGCTCATACCGGCAACGCTAAAGAGATCTGGCGGTCAGGCAGCGCTGATAGTGATTCGTATGCCGGCTCCAGCGGCGACTTTTGGCAGTGGGTGGCCGGCGATCGAATTCTGTTTTCGTCAGAGAAAGATGGGTGGGCCCACCTCTATTCTATTTCCTCCGGCGGTGGCGCGCTGACCGCGCTGACGCCTGGCAACTTCGAAGTGGAAAACGCGACTTTGTCCCCCGACAAGTCCTTTATTATTTTTTCGGCGAACAAAGACGACATCGATCGCCGGCATCTGTGGCGAGTCAACGTTAGTGGCGGCGCGCCCGAGCAGATTACCAAAGGCGAAGGAATCGAAATGGCGCCCCTGCTATTCGATAACGGTCGTCAGATTGGGTTCTTTCATTCAACAGCCCGCGATCCTTATCTGCCTTTTACGGCCGCGATCGATGGATCCAAACAGAAGTCTTTGGCGCCCCAAGCTCTGCCGAGCGCCTTTCCGTCCGCGCAACTCGTCACGCCTGAGCAGGTGATCTTCAAGGCGGCTGACGGCACTGAAATTCACGGACAATTATTCAAACCCGCCAATGCTTCCGGCAAATCTCCAGCGCTGGTGTTCATGCACGGAGGTCCGTCGAGGCAGATGCTCCTGGGCTGGCATTACCTTTACTATTACCACAATGCGTACGCGATGAATCAGTATTTGGCCAGTCATGGTTATCTCGTGCTGTCAGTGAACTATCGCAGCGGAATCGGCTATGGCCGGGCATTTCGTCTGGCCCAGCATCGCGGTGCGCGCGGCGCCGCTGAGTATCAGGATGTCGTCGCCGGCGCCAGGTACCTGCGCGAACGCGAGGACGTTGATAAGAAGCGAGTCGGCCTATGGGGTGGATCGTACGGCGGCTATTTGACGGCGCTGGGATTGGCGCGTAACTCGGATATCTTTTCGGCGGGAGTGGATTTTCATGGAGTACACGATTGGAGCATCAGCGTCGCCGGGTTGCGCGTGCCGACCGATACCGGCGAGCGCGCTCGGATCGCGCGCGAATCCTCGCCGATTTCGGCGGTGGATAAATGGAAGTCACCGGTGCTCCTGATTCACGGCGACGACGATCGCAACGTCGAGTTTGCCCAGACGGTGAATCTGGTGCGCCGCCTGCGAGCCAACGGCGTCTACTTTGAAGAACTAATTTTCCCGGATGAGATTCACGACTTTTTGCGGCATCAGGATTGGCTGCGCGCCTATCACGCCGGCGCTGACTTTTTCGATAAGCATTTGAAGTGACAGACGGAAATAACACCTGCTGTGAAACGATGAAGTCCCAGCTTAGTCTGCGATGCGAGGAGCATCCTGACCCATTTGACTGCGCCGATAAGCTAATCCATCAATCGGTGGAATATGATGAGTACGGCATCATTATTCACGACGGAGGAACTTCTTATTCCGTTGTGCAGTTTTGCCCGTGGTGCGGGACGAAGTTACCTGAATCGAAGCGGCCTAAGTAACCCATCAGAGAAGAACCTAGTGACATTTAACCCGCACAATATTCTGGTCATTGATTTCGGACAGCTTGGCGACGTCGTCATGAGCCTGCCGGCGCTGCGCGCAATTCGTGCCCGCTTTTCGCACGCGCGCATCACGGTGATCGTCGGCCGGCCGGGCGCAGAGATAATCGACATGTCCGGTTATGCCGATGCGACTATCGAAGTGGACCGGGTCGAGTTGCGAGATGGCTTCAAACCGCTTTCGATCCTGCGAATTTTTCAAGTAGTCAAAGACGTCCGCCGGCGCAACTTTGATTTCGTTATTGACCTGCATAGCTTTTCCGAGACGAATCTGTTGGGCTACTTTTCCGGCGCTCCGAAGCGGCTGTTTTCTCGCCGCCCGGGACGTTCGTTGGATTTTCTCGCGAACTTCAAGCCGAAACCCGCAGTTGACAAGAATGATCCCGGCCAACATTTGATCGATCGCTATCTCGACGTGCTCGTCCCTTTGGGAATAAAGGATCAACCGCGGGTGCCACGGCTCGCGACCCGGGCCGAGGACGGTCGCTCCATTGATAGAATGCTGCGAAAAGCAAAGGCCGACATAGGCGCACCCTTAGTCGGATTGTTCCCGGGCGCAGGTCATCCTGGACGATGCTGGCCGCTGGAACAATTTGCCGAGCTGGCTGATTTTCTGATCCGCAATGATGGCGTGCGTCCCATCATTTTCGTTGGTCCGGAAGAGCGTCACCTGGCGCCGCAGATGCGCGCTATTTTCCCGGCCACATGCGTCATGCTGGAGAAGCTATCGATCTCGCAACTCGCCGCCGCGCAGGCAAGGCTGGCAGTTTTTGTTTCCAACGACACCGGTCCAGTCCATATCGCAGCAGCAGTGGGAACGCCAATCGTGGTCCTGATAGATCTGCCGCGGCCCCATGCTTATGTGCCGACCGGCGCTTCGCAACGCCTGATTTTTAGTGAGAGCATAGCGAGGATTGATGTCGAGCAAGTGTATGCAACGACCCGCGAGTTACTTGGCGCCGGACGGACAGAGACGCTGTTCGCGAGTTAACGCATTCGAAATAGATGTCTAAACGAAAAACCACTCTTATCTTGTCAGTGGCCGCCATGGCGGCATGCTTTCTGGTTCCCCTGTTGATGGGACAGACGGGACCGCGGAACAAAACCATGGGGCCCGCTACCTCCGCGCCTTCCCCGGAAAAAATGGCCACGCCAGCTTCGTTATCTCAGCAAACCGCGGACGTCGCCTTGGCCCGGGAAATCGAGCGCACCATCGACACGAGCGATCTGACTCGAGCGCGTTGGGGAGTCTTCGTCACCTCGATGAAAGACGGGCGCGTGCTTGTCTCGCGCAACGGCGACAAGTTGTTCACTCCGGCTTCGAACATGAAGGTCTATACGACCGCAGCCGCACTTGATCTGCTGGGCACGGACTACCGTTGGCGCACTTCGGTCTATGCGGATGCACAGCCTGATTCCGGTGGAGTCATCAACGGAAATCTGACGTTGTTCGGCCGGGGGGCCCCCGATCTGCAAACAAGAAGCATCGCCTCGCTCGCCGATCAGATCTACCAGCGCGGCGTGCGCCAGGTGCGCGGCAACATCGTTGGTGATGAAAGTTATTTCCGCGGCGAACTCTTCGGACTGGGCTGGCAGTGGAACGATCTCCAGTGGTACTTCGGCGCGGAACCGAGCGCACTGACGGTCGATGAAAACAGCTTTGATTTGACGATCACGCCGGCTAAGAAAGTCGGCGACAGCGCTACACTCACTCTTAATCGCGCAGCCAACTACGTTCATCTCAGCAATCACACCACTACCGCCGATCGTGGTGCGATGACCACGATTGGCATCAACCGCGGATTGGCGGACGACGAAGTATTAGTGTGGGGCGAGTTTCCCGCTGGCGGTCGCGCTTTCGGTGCCGCACTCTCCATGCCTAAACCATCACTCTGGGCAGCTACGCTATTCAAACAAGCTCTAATCGCTCGAGGGATCAAAGTCGAGGGCGAGGCGCGCGGCCGCGACTCTCGCGCCGCGGAGGGTGACAGATTCGATCTACAAAAAGCCTTCGAGATTGGTCAGGAGAATAGCGCCGCACTCAGCGAAATCGTTCGTCATACGAATAAGGAAAGCGACAATCTTTATGCTGAGCTGATCCTTCGGACGCTGGGGAAAGAGCGAGGCGCCTCTGCGCCAGATCCTGATGCGCATAAGAATCGCGAACGCGGCGATGACGAAGCCGGACTCGCGGTCGTAAAATCGTGGCTGGATCACAATGGTGTGCGCAGCGATGACCTGGCGATCCGGGACGGCTCGGGCCTTTCACGTTTGGATCTGGTAACGCCCGAAGCAACCGCCCGTCTGCTCATCGCAATTTCCATGACCAACTCAGCGAGTGCCTTCCGCGACTCACTTCCGATTGCGGGCCGGGACGGGACTCTCAAGGGGCGTCTATCTCGCGAAGCTGGTCGCGTCTTTGCAAAGACCGGCACACTAACGTATGACCACTCCCTTTCCGGGTATGCAGTAAGGCCCGACGGAGAGGTTCTGGCCTTCTCAATCTACTGTAACGATGCGAGCGGTCCAGCTAATCCAGTCCGCACAATCGACCAGATTGCGGGGCTGATAGCTGAATCAGGCTCTCCCTCTTCGACCAAATAGCCCCATAAACACAGCACTTTCTCGTCCCTTTCCTTCTAAGTTTGCTCTAGACAAACAAGGTTCAACCGCGTAATATGGTAGTCGGCTGCTCACGCCTGCCCCGTTGAACGTTTGGCTAGCGTCCTTGCACTTCAATTACATCAGGAGATTAAAGATGTTTCAGGTCAACCGAATTCTCTCCGCATGTTTTCTTCTGTCGGCGCTGGTTATGGCAGCGTCCGGCCAAAGCAATCTAACCGCGAAGGCTAATGCCAAACCGCAGCCGGCTGCCGTAGATGGATCGGGCAGCGAGAGCGATCGGGCGCGAGATGGTTTGCTCGGCCCGGTGCGTCGTGTCCGCACGGAAGTGGTCAAGCTTTCAGCCGTCGCTGGTAAGAACATCGAAGACACTAAACACGTTCTGTTGGAAACAGCGGAGTACGATCTCAAGGGAGTAAAGACTCAAAACCAATACTTTCCGATCGAGGGAGCAACCCTGACGGGACGCGAAGTTTACAAGTATGACGACAAGGGCAACATCAGCGAAATGACTCTGGTCAACGCCGACGGATCATTGGTGAGCAAGGAAGTTTACAAATACGACTATGACTCAGTGGGCAACTGGGTGAAGATGACGACTTCGGTGGCGGTCGTGGAAAATGGACGCATCGGTTTTGAAGCTACCGAAGTCACCTATCGAACAATCTTTTACTACCTCGACGCAGCCATGACTAAGATGCTCAACAGTGCTGCGGTAACAGCCAATGCCGCGACCGGCGAAGCATCGGTCCAACCATCCAAGCTCGTCGAGTCAAAGCCCGCCTCGGCTTTGCCTCCCCCGACTTCTCTCGACAAACTTAAACTGTCCGCGGTTGCGCCACCGGCCAGCAATTTTCGTAGTACGCCTGATGAAGCAAACAGGAAGGTCGTCGTTGCGAACAGCGATCTTCCTCCGCCCGTTCCACGTCCTTTGATGAAACCCGTGTCGGGAGGAGTTCTCAATGGCCAGGCGTTAAGTTTGCCCGCGCCAACCTATCCGGATCTTGCACATCGGATGCGTACTACTGGAGTCGTAGCAGTGGAAGTTGTAGTGGATGAGAATGGCAAAGTCATTTCCGCGCGCGCCGTCAGCGGGCCGCCTTCACTTCGCGACGCTTCGGTGCAGGCTGCGTTACGAGCACGTTTCTCGCAGACCAAACTCTCAGGTCAGCCAGTAAAGGTTAGTGGCCAGATCAACTATAACTTCACCCTACAGCAATAGGTCTTTGACGCCCGGCGTATCTGGTCTGCGCCGGGTCGCTCACAAGAATTGTAAGGAAAATTTGTAAAGAATAAAGAAGAGGAAACGCGTATGGCACTGACTGGACAGCTCAGCGATCTTTCACTTGCCGAGCTAATCGAATTTTTCTGCAATCAACGGAAGACCGGCAGGCTAAAAGTCATCTACTCGGTCGGCCCGGGATATTTCTACCTTCAATCCGGCTCAGTGGTACACGCGAGGATTGGCATATTACGCGGGATCGAAGCCGTATATTATGCGCTGACACTGCCGAACGCTTCGTTCACCTTTAGCCCGGCGTTTGATGCGCCTGAACAAACGATCAATCAACCCTGGACTTCAGTAGTCCTGGAAGGTTTGCGCCGCATGGACGAAGGCCTGAGGCCCGGCGATCCATTTCCCGAAGGGCATCACGTGGTCGAAGAGGGCAGGGCCGAGGAACCCCACGCCGAAGAATCCCACTCCAGCGAGCAAAGTGTCGTGGCTGATGCCGAAACAGTTTCCGTTCCGAGCCCCAGGTTTGAAAAGCCAGTCTTCCACGCTCCGGCCCCGGATCTTCCGGACATGGGAGCGTTTCTCTCTCAAACAGACAACCCGGGGCGGTTTGGATCGTGGAAGGTGATCGCTGCGGTGGCCGTAGTTCTGGTTACGATTGCGGTGCCTTGGGGCTGGTACGCGCGCGGCAAGGCGGCGAGATTGGCAAACGAGGCACGGACAGTGCCTGTACAAACTTCCCAGCCGACCATGGAACCGGTGGCAACGAATGAAACATCTGAGGCGCCGGCAGCGACCGACAGCGCTGTCACCTCGACGACTGCCGAGGCGGCTGACCTGGCGGCGAAGCATGCACGAGAAGCGCGACTCAAGGAGCGGGCGAAGGCACAGGAAACTGGAGCGGCCCTCGCCCTCGCACAGCCAGCGGCCGCCACGGCCAACCCGAGCGTAGTCAAGACCCAGTCGTCACCGGTGGCCGGATCGAAAAAAGCTACCGTGCAGGTTACTTATGACGAGAACGGGCGGGTAACTCAGGCGTCCGGCGGTGACGCGACGGCGTTGCGCATCGCACGACAGAAACGTTTTCCTGCCGGTAAGGCAGGTTCAGCTACGGTCACGATTCCGATTAATTAGTTGGTTCGGAGTTCCGCTTTCAGGCGGTTAACTATCAGCGGGTGTTCCGCCTAAAGGCGGACTCCAAACGAATCGACTCCCTGGTTAGACCAACTTCATCACTTCCTCTTCACTGAGGACTTCGTGCGCTTGTTTCGCGCGTTCATAGATGCGCGTGACACGATCTTCGCTGGCTTCTATGCCGCGGCTCTCAAGCCAGTAGGTGACGTTTGACTTGCCGCTCATCGGACCGATCTCGATGACTTGCTTCAAACCAAATTGTCCGGCGGGCACGCCTGAGTAGATGAGGTCGGCAAGTTCCGTATCGCCTTTGCCATAGCTTTTGATCACTGCGGCTGCATGAACGCCAGTCGCCGTGCGAAACGCGTCGCGGCCAAAGACCGGGTAATTGAGCGGGATGGTCCAGTGACAGGCCTCCGCGGCTTTCTCGCAGTACTCACCCAGGCGCATCAGATCGTTTTCGATCCAGCCCAGAAGTTTCAGATTGACCAGCAACTGATCCATCGGCGTGTTGCCGACGCGCTCTCCCATGCCGAGGGCTGAACCATGAATCTGGTCAGCGCCGCCTTCGATCGCCGCGATTGAATTGATAACTCCCAGGCCGCGATCCTGATGGCCGTGCCAGTCAAGACGAACCGTTTCGCCCTGCTCATCAATTATTCCGCGCACAAATTTCACTACTTCGCGCGCGCCATCCGGCGTGGCGTGGCCAACCGTATCGCAGACACACACGGCTCGTGCGCCGCAGCGAATCGCGGTGGTGTAGAGCGCGCGAATCGTTTCGGGATTGGCGCGCGTGGTGTCTTCGGTGACAAACATCACCGGCAAGCCTTCGTTTACGGCAAACGTCACCGCGTCTTCGGTCATTTCCAGGAGTTTATCCAGGGTCCATGCCTCCGCGTAGAAACGAATCGGCGAGGATCCGATAAAGGTGCAGGCTTCGATGGGAATTCCGGCGCGCTGCGAAATTTCCACAATCGGAATAATGTCATTGCGGTGCGTGCGCGCGGCGCAGTTGGGCCTGATGCGCAACCTCTTTTCGGCGATCTCGCGGGCCATCAATTCGACGCTCGCCGCATGGGTGCCGCCCGCGCCGGGCAAACCAATGTCGGCGGTGTCGATGCCGAGCGCGTCCATCAAATGAAGTAACTCGATCTTCTTTTCGACGGGGGGCTCACAAACTGAAGGCGATTGGAGCCCGTCGCGCAGCGTTTCATCATCGAAGCCGATGTGGCGATCAGGTTTGCCGAACGTCGGCCCGGCTTTGTTCCAGTCGTAGATTAGTTCAGCAACTGACACGTCAGACACCTCGATTTAGAGTTCATAGTTCTGGTACGGAACCGCTTGCAGTAGCAAGCGGGTCTTTACCGATGCGTTAACCCGCTTGCTACCACAAGCGGTTCCGTACCGGTTCCGTACCTGAGCGAAAGCTTGTACTCTCAACCGAATTCGATTACAACAACCGCAAGGCTCGGATGTCAACTCAACGTTCAGATGCTGTGCGAGTGCCGCGGGCGCGTATCGAAAGAATCGCCTTGGGCTCAGATCGTGCTGCGAAAATAATGGCCATGCGCGCCAGCATCGCGCGCGTGGCTGAGGTTGATTCCGGGTGGCGCGAAGCAAATGTGGTGGCCAGATCGGTTGTGACTGACGCCCCGGCGATGCCTTTGACGGATTGGGAGTTGATGAGCGGCGCGCGCCAACGCGCGCTGGCCGTGCGGAAAATTCTGACCGAGCAAAACCTCGATGCCGATTTGTATGTCGGACTGGAGGGCGGCTTTCATTCGATCTCGGTTGAGGGCGATTGGCACACGTTCCTGCGCGGTTGGGCTTTTGTGACTGACGGCGAGCGAGACAGCTTCGGCATGTCGCCTTCCATCATGGTCCCGCCCGCAATTGTGAAGAACGTGATCGAAGGCAAGCGCGAGCTTGGTCTGGTGATTGACGAAGTTTCCGGCGCGCGCGACGTGCGTAGCCGCCAGGGCGCCTGGGGCGTACTCTCAAAGGATCTGCTGACGCGATCGATGAGTTTCGAAGCGGCGCTGGTTGCGGCGTTCGCTCCCTTCTACAATCCCGAGTTGTACTCAACAGTCCCTTAGCGGCTCTGCCGCAGCACAGTGCGGTAGGCCTCCGGCTTACCGAACGCCGTCAGAAAATAGTTGGAGGCTGCGTCTCCCCCATGTTCCGGAGGCTAAGCCTCCGGACGGTAAGGGATCTCAGAGCCGGTAAGCCATAGGCTTACCGCATCGTGCTGCGGCAGAGCCGCCATCGTTAACAATCGCAGCCATACCTCCGCTCAACGACTCGCCCTCATCAATGCTAAAATCCTTTCCAGATGCGGGTCACTATTGGGCAGATCAATACGATCAATGGCGATTACGAAGGCAACGTTGCGCGTATCCTCAGCGCCATCGATCAGGCTAAGAAAGACGCTTCCGATCTCATCGTGTTTCCGGAAGTGACCGTTCAGGGCTACACCTCGCTGGACTGGTTCCTCGATAAAGACGTGGTGCGATCGTGTCTCGATCCGCTCGACAAGATTATTGCAGCGACTGCTGGTTTGACGGCAATTGTCGGGACTGTGCGGCCGAACGATCAGCCTAATGGCCGCCGGCTTTACAACTCCGCCGCGGTGATTTCCAACCGAAGGCTGCTCGGGTTTGCCGACAAGACCCTGCTTCCCGAATACGACGTCTTCGACGATCCGCGTTATTTCGAGCCGGGGCAGAAGCGCGGCCTATTCAACATCGGCGATACCAGGCTCGGCATCGCGGTTTGCGAAGACTTCTGGAACGACAAGACCTTCTGGCGGCAGCGACTCTACCCGAACGATCCGGCCCAGGAGTTGATAGAAATGGGCGCGAACCTGCTGGTTTCGATCAATGCGTCACCTTTCAATAAAGGCAAGATGAAGATTCGCTGCGAAATGGTCTCGCATCGCGCCAAAGCAGCGAGCATACCGATTGTGTTTGTGAATCTTATCGGCGGGAACGACGGCGTAATTTTTGACGGCGCCAGCATCATTTCAGATCGTCACGGCAAGATCATTCTGCAAGCGTCGCCTTTCGAAGAATTCGTCGCTACCGTGGATCTGGATTGCGGAATTCCGGACGCTCGTTGTTTGCCGGGCGACGACATCGAGACAGTACGCCAGGCGCTGGTGCTCGGCATCCGCGACTACGCCTGCAAGAACAATTTCACGAAAGTGGTCTTCGGTTTGTCCGGTGGTCTTGATTCGGCGGTGGTGGCGGCGCTGGCTGCCGATGCCCTGGGAGCTGAGAACGTGCTCGCGGTGATGATGCCCTCGCCTTATTCCTCGCGCGGCAGCATCGACGATTCAGTCGACCTCGGCCAACGGCTGGGCATTAAGACCATTGAAAGGCCAATCGGC
>DATNNY010000413.1:0-11072 GCA_035601635.1 Pyrinomonadaceae bacterium | reverse complement strand
GCCTTATCGCCCTTCGTGGGCCGAGAAGGTTCCGGACTTCGCCCACGACCCGCAGGATCGCTGGTACGGCACCTACGAAACTCCGGAAGTAATCGTTTACAACAGCGAAGCCGTGCGTGCTGAGGACGCACCAAAAGATTGGGACGACGTACTGGATCCGAAATGGAAAGACAAAGTCTTGATTCGTAATCCGAACCCTTCGGATTCAATGCGGGCGATCTTTGGCGCAATGATCTGTAGGTTTTACAAGGACACGAACTCGCCAGAAAAAGGTTTTGAGTGGCTCAGAAAGCTGGATGCCAACGTTCACGAATATACTGCTGATGGAACTTTGCTGATGCAGAAATTGGTGCGACAGGAAGGCGTCATTAGTCTCTGGGACTTGCCCGACGTCCGTTTGTATCAGGAGCAAAAGAAACTTCCCGTTGCCTACAACATTCCGGCAAGCGGCACGCCTGTAGTGATCGACGCGATCGCTCTTGTGCGCGGCGCGCCCAACGAGGCGGAAGCAAAACGCTTCTATGAATTCGTTACCACGCCTGAGAGTCTGATTCACTCGGGGCGTAACTACTATCGCCTGCCCGTCCGCAAAGACATCGATCGAACCCAATTACCCGATTGGATGAATGCGCCCTTCACGCGCATGCCATTGGATTGGGAGTTGCTGCGCAAGCAGGGGAATGAATGGTTGCGCTACTGGGACACGGAGATTCGCGGGCGCGGGAAGTAGAGGTTGGGCAACGGAGCGGACATCCGGTCCGCTGAGCGCGCAGCGCGAACCACTTCCAAAGTAATTCTTGCGCAAGATCTGAGCGTGCTTCGCCCACTGGCGGACAGTGATGTCCGCGCTCCCTCTGGGGTCTCATGTAACCGAAATCCAACCCACCGCGTCTTAATTCAAGGAGGCAGAATACCGCCCACTTATCAACGAAAGCTAAGGAATCATTCTGAATGGGACGTTTGTTATTGATTCTCGCCTTCTGTGCCGGTGTCGCGCTCGGGCAGCAGAGTACGGGCACACTGAAGGGCCAGGTCTCGGACGAGTTCGGCGGCGTCATCGTCGGCGCTACCGTCGTCGCTGTTAACCCCAGCGGTGCAGAGAAGACTGTCACTACCAACGGCGAAGGCAATTTTGTCTTTAACGGCCTCGCCCCCGGCAAGTACACGATCAGAGTAACGGCCATTGGCTTCGCAAATTTCGAGAACGCAGATGTCGAAGCAATTGCCGGACGCACTCAACAGCTCCCTATCACTTTGAAGGTGACCATCGAACAACAGAAGGTGACGGTCGCTGCGGATACAGCGGGTGTGAACACTGAGCCTGAGAACAACGTCGGCGCCACAATACTTAAAGGCGCCGACCTGGAATCGCTTCCCGATGATCCGGACGACCTGGCCGCGGCGCTGCAGGCCCTCGCGGGACCGGGCGCGGGACCAAACGGCGGACAAATCTACATCGATGGATTCAGCGGCGGGCGCTTGCCGCCACTCTCGACCATTCGCGAGATTCGCATCAATTCGAATCCGTACTCGGCAGAGTATGACCGGCCCGGTTTCGGCCGCATCGAAATCCTGACTAAGCCCGGAACGGATCGGTTTCGCGGCGAGACCTTCTTCAACTTCAACAATCAGGCCCTGAATTCGCGTAATCCATTTCAGCCGACTCGCGCGCCTTACCTGTCGCGACGATATGGCGGACAACTCAGTGGTCCGATTTCAAAGAAGAAGGCCTCTTTCTTTTTCGATTTCGAAAAACGCGACATCAATGACGAAGGGATAGTAAACGCGACGATTCTCGATCCGAGCTTTAACATCGTGACCCTGAGCGACTCGGTGCCGCTGCCCAACCGGCGCACTGAATTCAGCCCGCGCCTCGATTACCAGATTAATCCGAGCAACACTCTGGTGCTGCGTTACGAATACGAACACTCGAGGAATACCGCCGGTGTGGGCGGGTTTTCCCTGAGTTCGAGAAAGTACAACACCTTCAGCACCCAGCAAACGGTGCGACTGACCGAAACTGCTGTCCTCAACAAGACTACGGTCAACGAAACGCGCTTTCAGTTCAATCATCAAATATCCGGCGATACCGCCGATAATTCGATACCCACCATTCAAGTTCAGGACGCTTTTACCGGCGGCGGATCGCAAATCGGCCTGTCGTCGAATCAACAGAACCGTTTTGAGTTAACCAACAATACTTCGATTGCCAGAGGGCTGCACACGATAAGATTCGGGGCGCGCTTACGCAGCACCCACATTACCAACATCTCGCCGCAAAACTTCGGCGGCACCTGGACTTTCGCCGGCAGTCGCCAGATTGGAAATCCAAATGCGCTGACCAGCATCCAGGTTTATCAAATTACCTTGCAGGATTTGAATGCCGGATTGTCACCGGCGGCGATTCGGGCCGCGGGCGGAGGTGCGACGCAGTTCACAATCGCGGCCGGTAAGCCAAAGGCCACCGTAAGCCAGATCGATTTTGGCGGGTTTGCGCAGGACGACTGGAAGTTTCGGCCAAACCTGATGTTGAGTTTTGGTTTGCGTTATGAGAACCAGAGCAATATCAGCAGCAATTTGAACTTTGCGCCGCGCTTCGGTTTTGCCTGGCAGCCCGGAACATCCAGCCGGCAACATCCCGCGAAGACTACTATTCGGGGCGGCTTCGGCGTTTTCTATGATCGCGTCAGCGAGAATCTGACGTTAACGGCTAATCGCCTCAACGGGACCAACCAGCAACAATTCATCGTTACCGATCCGGCAGTGTTGAATTCGTTTCCTAACATACCGACGATTAGTACGCTGACGGCTTTTCGGACTCCGTTGACGATCTATCAACTGGCTCAGGATCTTCAAGCGCCGTATACAATGCAGTCGGCCATCAGCGTCGAAAGAGCTCTGCCGCATAACTTCACCACCAGTATTACCTTCAGTCATTCTCGCACCCTCCACTTGTTGCGCGCGCGAGCGATTAATGCGCCGCTGCCTGTCAGCGGCGTACGCCCGCTCGGTAGTGTCAACAATTTTTTTGAGTACGATTCGACGGGCCGCTTTGATCAGAACCAATTGATCTTTACGATGAACAGCCGTCTGAGCCGGAACGCGAGCTTCAATATCAACTATACGTACAGCAGGACCAACAGCGACAGCGAAGGCGTCGGGACTTTTGCCGCGAATCCATTTGATTTCAGCACCGAGTACGGACGCTCTTCCGGCGACATCCGGCATCGCTTCACTCTGTTCGGTAACTATCGAGCGCCGTGGGGAATCAGTCTGAGTCCTTTCCTGATCATTGCTTCGGGCGCGCCTTTTAATATAACCATCGGGCGCGACTTGAACGGCGACACGCTCTTCACCGAACGGCCCGCATTCGCCAGCGATCTAACGAAGCCAGGAGTGATCGTTACTAAGTTCGGTACGTTTGATCCCAATCCCGGGCCCGGCTCACAAATAATTCCGCGCAATTTTGGTAATGGGCCAGGATCGCTGATTGCCAATCTTCGGGTCAGCAAGACCTTTGGGTTTGGTGGAGAAAGAAAGGCTGCGGCCACATCGCAAACGCCAGGGGCGGGCAATCGCGGTGGCGAGCGCGGCGGAGGCGGCTTTAGTGGATTGGGCGGTGGGCGCGGAGGTGGCGGCGGACCACGCGGCGGTGGCGGTGCTGGCGGCGGCGGTGCCGGCGGTGGCAGAGGCGGTGGAGGAAGTGAAGCGGCGAAACGCTATGGCCTGACGCTTTCGCTAAACTTTCAAAACATCTTGAATCACGCTAACCTCGGCCGGCCGGTTGGCAATCTCAGCTCATCGCTATTTGGGATATCGACCTCGAGCGCGGGAGGATTTGGCGGATTTGGAGGCGGCCGTGGCGGGGGTGGCTCGTCTCCTTACAATCGCCTGATTGAAGCGCAAATTCGGTTTAGTTTCTAGCAAAACAGTAAAGTGAGCCATCATGTGTTCACGCCAATCTGCGCCGGTCGAGTCCACAGTCCTGGGCCGAGTCTCAGAACCCGGATTGCTGATTCCAAAAAGGACTATTGACCTGGAAGCCTCAGATTTGCGAGAATCAAAAGCAGTCTCAAGGTGGCCAAGCCATTCGAGACAGCTGCTCGGGACGAATTTAAGATCGTCCACCTCCATTGCGACACACCAGGTCGTGAAATAAAATAATCCCCCGACGAGTCAACTGCGCTCAGAAGAACGTAGACAAACAGTCTCATAAGGAGCCGACTGCCCAGGCCCGTGCTTCAGCGCCCCAATTTTCGCTGGAGCTGGAGAATCCGAAACATGGAACCATCCTCTTCACAACCACCGGGATTTAACCCCGACAAGAACGGTGCGCCTCGCGGACGTAACGGCCACTCGGCAACAAACGACGTGAAAAACTCATCGAGCCAGCAAATGGTTGCTGACCAACTGATGGCTGCGTTGGCCAGTGGCAATCTCGAGCATCTGGCAGATGCACGGCAGGCCTTTCTCAATGAGGGCCATCCGACTGCCGAACTCAGCCGTGCGGATGTGGAAGGTCGACTAAGATCTAACCCGAAGGAGTTCGTGCCTGCGTCTGTCGTGGGCGACAACCTGCGCGCCGAAGAGGACTCTCTCAGACAGGCCGAGTTGGAACTCGAGCGCCGCCGCGTCGAAGTGCAGGCCGCAAGGAAGAGAGCTGAAGCGGAAGTGCAGCGCAGGGCAATTGAAGCAGCGCGCCGCTTAGAGGAAGAGGAAGCGCACCGCCGTGCGGTAGCGGACGAAAAACGTTTAGCGGAACTCATCGTAATCAACCGGGTGGCTGAGGCGGAAGCCCTGGAGCGGGCCAAAAAACTTGAGCAGCTGAAAGCCGAGACTGACGCGCGGACCCGGCAACGCACTGACAGAGAAAAATGGCTGGTCTCCGAAATTGCATCCCAGCGAGCCGCTGAACAGGAACAACTAAGGCGCGTCGAAGAGATCGAAGCACGGTTGCTGGCCCAACTCGAAGAACGACATCGGGCTGAAACCGAAACCAAACGCCAGGCCGAAAAAGAACAACAGCACAAAGCCGAAATCGAAACATTACAAAGGGCCGAAGAATTCCAGCTGCGGCAGGTCGCCAAGGCTCAGGCTCACGTCGGAGCTCTGCAGACTGCTCAAGAGTCAGCCAAAGCGATAGTTGCGCGCGAGACTGAGCAGGCACAGCAGCTCGCCGCCGAGATCGAAGCCCTGGAAGAGGCCGGCCGGAACGAGATTGCCAGGCTCCAGGAAGCGAATGCCCGAATCGTCGAATTGGGAGACGCGTTAAAGAAAGTTGCATCGGAAGACCAGCGCCTGGCCGAGCGAGAGAGCCAACTCAGCGCGGACCTCGAGAGTCTGCGTCGGACTGAAGCAGAGCAGCGCGAGTTGATCGAGCAGGTTGAAGCGAAACTTCGAGCGCAGCAGGAAGCTCACCAACTGATGGTGGTGAAAGCGGAAGAGCTTGGTGTCGAGGAGGAGCAGCATCGGAACCTCATCGCCGAGGCCGACGCTCGTCTCCGGACTCAGGAAGAAGCACACCTCAGAGCCAGAATCGAAGCAGAGATGCGCGCCGAGCAGGTCGAACTGAGGTTGGCGGAGCTAGCCGCCGTCAGTAGTCAGGCTGAGTCAGCCGCCCAGCAGCGCGCTGCCCGCGAAGAATCGTTGCGCTCCCAAGTTGAAGCGTTGAACGTCGCGGAACAGGAACAGCAGAAACGAATCGAAGCGGCCGAGGGTGCTTTGCGTCTCAAGGATGAGACTCAGCAGAAGTTTGAAGCCAATATCCAACAACTGACTCAACAGGAACTGTCGCTTAACGCAGCGATCGAATCGCTACGCCTGAATGAGGGCGAACAGCTCAAGCGCAACGAAGAAGCGCAGATTCGCTTCCGCGCTCAGTCAGAAGCACATCAGCGCGCCGAGGCCGAGGTGCGCGCCCGAATTCAGCAACAGGATCAGCGACTCGAAGAGTTAAGGGCCATTGGCCGGAACCTCGAAACTGAATCACAACAGCGCGACGAACAGGAACAACAGCTCAAAGCCCGGATCGAAGCGCTGCAAGAAGCGGAAGCCAACGAGATCGCCCGCATCGCGGAAGCTCAGGCTCGGTTTGGTTCTCAGGTAGAAGCGCATCAACGAGCTGAGACTGAAGCCCTGGCTCGAGCTCAGGAACATGAGCAACGGCTGGAAGAGTTACGAGCCATCGGCAGAAAGCTGGAAGCCGAATCGCATCAGCGCAGCGAACAAGAACAGCAGCTCGGTACGAGGCTTGAGGGCCTGAGGCAAACCGAGCAAGAGCATCTGAAACGACTCGAGGAAGTGAACGCGCTCGTTTCAAGTGCTGAAAAGTCGCGACAGGAACAGGAAGCGGAAGTAGCGCGACTGTCTGAAAAAGAGCAATCACTAAAGTCAGAGACGGAAGCGATGCGCAAGGCGGAACAGGATCTGCTCAGGCGTATTGTCGAAGTCGAAACGCGTTTCGTCGAGCAGGCGAAGACGCGGCAACTCGCCGAAGCTCAAGCCAGGCAGCAGGCCGAGAAGGAACATAAGCTCAACGAAGAGCTCGAAAGCCTGCGCCGGGCTGAACAGGCTCAGCTCGAAAGAATTCAGGAAATCAAGATTCGGATTCCTGCGCTTGAGGAAGCCCACCGCCTGGCAGTAGAAGAGGCAGAGTTGCTGTCCGAACAGGAACAACAGCTCATCGTTGCCGTGGGCGTGCTGCGCGAACAGGAAGAAGAGCACGTCAAACGGATCGATGTAATCCAGGAGCAATTAGCGGCGCAGGTGAAAGCTTGTTATCTAGCCGAGGCTGAAGCTCAACAGCACGCCGAGAAAACCGAGCAAATCAATCTCGAACTGGAAAAGGCGCGCCAGAATCGCGATGTGAATTTCAAGCTCGTCGAAGAGGCCGCACTTCGTCTTCGCGCCCACGAAGAAGCGCGCAAGAGCGTACAGGTTAGTACTCAGAAACGTGCCGAGCAGGAACAGAAGCTCAACGCCGAAATCGAGGCTTTGCGACAAGCTGAAGAAGAGCAACAGCGGCGCATCGAGGAAGCCGAAAGCCGGCTTCGTGCTCAGGAAGAAGCTCGCCAATCGGCCCGGGCCAAAGTGAAACAATTGGCGGAATCCGAGCAGCAGGCAATTGCCGAGATCGAAACGCTAAGTAAGACTGAAGCCAAACTGCTGAACCGAATAAAGGAAGTCGAAGCTCGTCTTCCCGACCACGAAGAAGCGGTCCGGCAGGCGGAAGCGCAAGCGCAACGGCAGGCGGATGAAGAGTTCCAGCGGTTGCGTCAACTGGAAGCGATTCAAGAGAAAGCCCAGGCGGAAGCGGAGCAGCGAAAAGCTCGGGAACAAACGCTGAATTCAAGTATCGATGCTCTCCGCCAGCCAATAGAGAGTCATGACAATGTTGTGCCGGAATTTGAAACAGCGGGTCACGAACTCTTTTCCTCAGAGCCACTATCACTCGAAGCGGATCTCGCTGAAGCTAATCCGTGCTCGAGCATTTCCGATATTGAATTAGTCGACGGTCAACTATTGTCGCAGGAAGAGCCGGCGATGGAAGTGAATCTCGACGAATCTGATCCGCAGAGTGGGGACCTCCCCTGGCTGGTAATCGATCTCGATCGGGCGGCCAGTGAAAACTCTGCCAGCAAGGAAATTGATTTCCTTACCGCGGAGACAACGGCGGATTTGGCCGTCTTCGAACCCACTGATCCAGATCAAGCCGCAAGCGAAGATTTTGCGGGTGCGTCTATCAAAGCGGATAGCGGCGTGCCGGCCAGCCGCGCGGACGGTTCTTTATCTTCAGAGTTGTCTTCACCGGATATTGCGGAGCGCCTGCAAAGCGCCGACTCATCCAAGAGGGCGGCGGCTTTGGCTGACCTGGCGGATTTCAAAGGCGACGATTCATTCCGCCTGATCACGAAGTCGTTCGACGACCCGAGCGTGGAAGTGCGGAATGCAGCCGCGCGCGCGCTTTATCACCTGCAGCCCGACTTGTCCGCCTCGTTTACCCGTGCTCTGAGGGAAGCCTCGCCGGAACGGCGACGCAAGATTGGGGCGGCGATCGCGGGATCGGGGCTGGCGACAAACGCCATTAACAGCCTCACAGGTGAAGGCCGCGATCGAACCTACGATGCTTTTTCCATGTTGTTCCTGATGGCCAAGGCCGGAGAAGTGCAACCCTTAATGCAGGCGATCGCCAAGCATCCGGATCACGAAGTGCGCCTGACGGCGGTCAAGTTGCTCGCGCTCAGTAACCAACCCCAGATTCTGCCGGCGTTTCGCAACCTCGCGGCTCGCGAGAGCTTGCCATCCGACGTGCACACGGCGGTGATGGAAGCGATTTACCACCTCAGCACTCAGGCTCGCGAAGTCGCGTAAATCTGGGCTAATTCTCTGAATTGCCAGGACCATCGATTGCGAGTTGCCGCGGTTGAAAAACCGAAAGCAGGATCCACGAAACCACACCAATCGACACCAGGGAGACTCCTCTTTCGAGTTGTTTCGTGTGACTTCGTGGATCGTTTTGCTGTTCTATTTATTTAGGCGCTCAGCGCGTAAGCATCTTTCAGCCACTTCACCAATTCAGCATCAACTTCTGCCGGCGAAGTTAGTTTCACTTCGTGATGAAACCGTCTTGCCGAGGTCTGCTCGGATTTGTGAATACGTGGACTTGAGAGTTTGCGATCGCTCTTGATCGTCAGCACCAGGGCACTCTTGCGGGTCGCGACTCCAGCGAAAGCCGTCTGGTTCATCAAATGAATCGAAGTCTTCTTTGGCTCTTCACCGACGGGGCCAAACTTCCTGGCGCTCTTCAACAATCCGTCGTAGATCTTGCGGACGGCGACGTCTTTGTTATCAAAATGCGATCTGACGGTGAATCCTTCGGTTGGACTAGACATCGCTTCTCCTTCGCTTTCACTCTCTCACAACCAAAGTGGTACATGAGCCTTGCCGATTGGCTGCTGGATCAAGGCCATCGACATCAACGCTCGCAGATATCTCTTGCCCTCCGAGACCCCTTGTATCGATCTTGATGGTTCGCGTTTCGTAACCCTTGATAATTCGACCCGCCGTTAGTGACCAGTCAAATTTGAGCTTCGGCAATCTCTCATGCGGTCCTGCGTCTAGCCGAATAGAGATCAAAGCGGGCTTGCCTTCGATGACGGTTGCCGGGCAAGTAGGTTGAATATTCGGAGCCCAAATGCCTGGATCATACGAATCGGACCATTCAAACGTTACTCTTGTGGAACTCGATGCCGAGGCGCCATGCCGATCCTTCACTCTGACGTCGGCAACATACTCTCCTGGACGAGCGTCTTGAAACTCCCAAACGACATTCGGTCCTTTTCCAATAATTCTGCCGGTAGTTACCGAATATCGGTACTCAAGATTGCCTTCGTCTACGTCGGCCACGTCAACTTTCAGGTCAAGTCTCAACCTTTCACCGCTTAAGCAGCCGCTTGGCCCGTCTGGCCTAAAAGACTTGGGGCAAAGCACCACGCGAGGAGAGGCGACAGCGAATGATTTGATAATTAACTGCTGGGGCGAATAGTTTGGCTGCCCAGTTGGAAAGAAGGCAAGCACCAGGTTGAGAATTGCAAACGTCGTATTCATGAAGTTCTCAACTCATTCGCGATACGAAGGATCGATCCGATCCAGCTTCCGCAACAGTCCCGGCCAGGTCAGCGCCGCCCCCTGACCTACTGTGACTGCCTTCACCTGCGATTCAACCAGATTAAGAATCGGCTCCGGCACTCTTACCAATTCCGCGCCGCCTGACTGGGCCAGGATCTGAATCTTACAAGCGCGCTCCAGGAGAAACATTGCCAGAAACGCCTCGGCAGCAGTGCGGCCCACGGTGAGCAATCCATGGTTCCGCAGAATCATGCTTGTCTTATCACCGAGGTCCATCACCAAACGCGGCTTCTCATCTTCATTCAGCGCAACTCCTTCATAGTCGTGATAGGCCAGGGAGGAGAGCACCAGCATTGCCTGCTGGGAAAGCGGCAGCAGGCCATCCTTCTGTGCTGAGACGGCAATACCATAATCGGTGTGCAGATGCATTACGCAGAGAGCGTCTCCGCGGGCGGCATGGACTGCGCTGTGAATCGTGAAGCCGGCTGGATTAACGAAGTAAGGCGACTCAGTTACTTTGTTGCCGGCGAGATCGATTTTCACCAGACTCGACGCCGTCACTTCTTCGAACATCATGCCGTAGGGATTGAGCAGGAAGTGATGCTCGCTGTCAGGCACGCGTGACGAGATGTGCGTGAAGATCAAATCATCCCAGCCGTAAAGTGCCACCAGCCGGTAGGCCGCCGCGAGATCAACCCGCGCCCGCCACTCTTCATCTGAAACTTGAATCGTCGACTTGGTTGCAACAACAGTGCTCATGCTAATCCTCTTCGATGTAGATCAGGAGGCCGTTTTGGTTTCTACCGCGAAGCGGTTCCGAAACAAAGCCCAGGGTTGCCGCGGCTGCGCGGCTACCCTGGGTAACGGATCAAGAACCTGGCAACCCCAACGGGGGTTGTGTCGCCCTTTGGCTCCAACTGCTCGACACAACCCCTTCGGGATTGAAATCCTATTTTGGAACTCGATCTTTTGAACTTCATCAGCTCGTGAGATCTGTGCCGCTCCCTCGCGGCGCTTTGACTATTCTCCACTGCCGCCGGTTGCTGCCGCGGTATGCGCGCTGGCGCGGCGCGCCATTTCTTCGGCCGGCACATCTTCTTTGTGTGTTGCGACATGCCACACATGGCCGAACGGATCTTCCAGTGTCCCGCTGCGATCGCCATAAAACTGGTCTTTCACGGGCCGTTGTTCCGTTCCGCCGGCTGTAATAGCCCGAGCGAAGACCGTGTCTACATCTTCAACATAGATCATGATGCTCACGGGCGAACCGCCGAGTGTCTTTGGGCTCTTGTGGCCCATCTCGGGAAACTCATCAGCCAGCATGATCGGCGAATCGCCAATCTTGATCTCCGCATGACCGATTTTTCCGCCGGGCGCCGGCATCCGCATTAACTCGATGGCGCCAAAGGCCTGCTTGTAATACTCGATCGCAGCGGTAGCTCCCT
>DATNNY010000412.1:0-3365 GCA_035601635.1 Pyrinomonadaceae bacterium | reverse complement strand
TTGACGTAGCCCGCGTCATACCAGCTTTGCGCCGAGTTCTCCAGGAGATTAATGCCACTGACTGGAAAAGTCGTATTGGCGATGGTGATGTCTGAAGGCAGAACCATTCCGGGCAGAAAACTCAAAGTCTTGAATGGCCGTCGCGGCCCGATTGCCCCCGACCCGGGAGCAGCGTTATTGATCAAATGGGATCTTTGCAGATGAAGTCCGTGCGACCCGAGATAACCCACCTCAAAAGTTGTTTCGGATCCCAAGCTCTTTTCGATTGAACCGCTCCACTGCTCGATGTATTGTGGCGGCGCGTTGATTTCAAAAGCGGCAAAGCTGACAGTGGTCGTGCCAAGTACGGCCGGCGCAAAATTGAAATGACTGGCCACAATGCCGGCGGCCGGAGTGAAGTTATCGCTTTGCTGTGTCTCGGGGAAAACGTAAGGGACATTGTGCCGCTGATTACACCAGGTATTCATGTCCACGGGCGTGAAGAAAATTCCAAAGGCCGCGTGAAAAACCAGGCCCAGCTTCGGAATATTTTGTGAGATGCCTGCCCGCGGAGCAAAATTCAGCTTGTTTGAATTGTTCAAACCCTCCGGGAAGCCCTGTTGTCCGCCGATGAAAACGAAAGGCACTCCGTCCTTAAAAACAAGATTCGTGTTCGCGTAACGAATGTCCTTGAGCGGACTCATGTATTCATAACGCAGCCCGAGCTGAATGGTCGTATTACGGTTCAATTGAAAGCTGTCCTGAACAAATGCATCGGCATACCACTGCCGCAATTGCATCTGGGGCACGCCCGCCTGTCTCTGCTTGACTGCCGGCAGGCCGAGCAGAAAACTCGCGAGCGCCGACCCCGTTCCATCGTTCGTCGCTGTCTGAGTAGTGAACCCATTAGTAAACTGATAGTAGCCTCGGTTCTGGAAGAACCCCCACATCGGCCAAATAAATTTGCGGAAGCTGCCGCCGAACTTGAGACTGTGCCGGCCCTTCTGCCAACTCAAAGTGTCGCGCGCTTCCAGAATCGTATCCCACGCATGCATCGGCGTGGCGATATACGTGTCACCCATGCCCGAGTAACCCTGCACGTTGAACCATGGCGCACCGTAGGCGCCCTGACCGCCAAAGCCGACTCCGGTAATTCCGAGTTGAGAAACAATGTCGTTTGAGAAGCTGTTCTCGGAAGTGCGATGCATCGACAGACGTGAGACTGTGATGTTCGCCATGTTGACGATATTAGGACTGATGATCCGATTCCATCCGACGGTGCCGTTTTGCGAGAGGTTGTTATGAATAGCGCCAAAGCCGGGGAGGTTCTGCGGCATAAAACCCTTTTCACTGCTAAATGAATAGCGCGCGAACAGGCTGTCGCCACGTTTGAAGTTTTGATCGAAACGGATCGTCGCTTGATCGGTTCGGTGGTGTTCATTGCGCACGTCGAGAAAGTTGTTACAGTCGGCGCCTGCTCCTACGACCAGCGGCACTCCCATCATCGTCATCCCGCAGCCATTCATCCCCATGTCCATATTTGGCCGGGGAACATACTGACTCAGGAACGCCAGGGCTTTCTTGTCGATCAGGTTCTGCGGAATAACGTTGCCGGGAAAGGGATCGCGAATCACCTGCGGATTGCCGGGACTGACCGGCTTGCTCGAATTAAAATTCGGATTTGGATGAGAGCTGAATGGGTTGTAAATGGTAGTGCCGCTCATGCTGAAATCACCATTGATCTCAGCCCCGGTCGGCACGGTATCAATCATCGTATTGGCTTGGGTTAACCGCAGACCCTCATAGTTCGCGAAGAAAAACGCCTTGTTCCGAATAATCGGACCGCCCAGCGAGCCGCCAAAATTATTTCTTACCAGATGATCCGCCGAGTCCATCTGATTAAAAGCGCGCGCATCGAACACGTTGTTGCGCAGAAACTCGTAAGCAGTTCCGTGAAATTGGTTTGTCCCGGTGCGCGTAACGATATTGATTTGGCCGCCACCGGCGCCGCCCATCTCAGCCGTGTAACTTCCCGTCTGTACTTTGAATTCCTGGACCGTGTCGGGCGAAGGACTCAGGTTGAGCGTATTGAAAGTCGGATCGGTGTTGGTGGCGCCGTCCAGCAGGAAATAATTCGCGTTCGGTCTATTGCCGCCGATGCTGACGGCTGAACGCTGACCCGGGCGCCAGTATAGCGGACTCATGTCACCCGTCTGCGCCCCATGACTTTCGTGTGCTCCCGGTACGGTCAGCACCAGGTCGATCAACATCCGGCCATTTAGCGGCAGGTTGCGAATTGAAGTGGGCTCGACCACTTCACCCACACTCGCGTCGGTAGTTCTCAGCACGTTCACAGTTTGAGTTTCGACTCGCACGGTGGTGCTCAGCGAAGAGAGCGCTAAGTCCACGTCAAGGGTCGTTGCCTGGCCGACTTCTAAACGTACCGACTGAATGAAGAGCGCGAATCCCGGCGCCTGGACGCTGACCTTATACTGATCGGGCAGCAAACCCGTGATTTGAAATATGCCCTGCTCGTTACTTACGACCTGGCGAACCGCATGCGTGCTGTCCGCGGTCAGCTGGACTGCGGCGCCGGGAATGGCCTGGTGCTGCGGATCATAGACCGTACCACTCAGACTCGCATAGTTACTTTGCGCAATCACAGTGAATGTGATCGAAGACAGCAGGAGGGCGGCTCCGGCAAGCAGAAACAGCGGGCGCGTTCGTTTGACTCTGGTTGAGTGCCGGACGAAAGTAAGACTCATGTTTTCTTTGTCTCGAGTTAACCAAAAGGTCGAAAGGGGGCCGACCGATTAAAGAGAAAACCTGCGCCCGTATTCCTGGTCAATGAATTGAAAACCCGGTCCCGCGTTCGCCTGTATGAATCAGTGGGTCGCTAAGCTGTGCAACAAGTTAGGTAGGATTACAGCCCACTGACTCAAACGAACCCCGAGACCGGGTAGATGGTGATTACGGAAAGGAAAGTAACACGAGGTCTTCCCGGTGTCATGAGCCCAGCGATGGGTTTTCATCTACAACTTTAGGTGGAGGAGCTGGCCTGCTGGCTGGAGCGGGTTCAACCGCAATGCGGTACCAACGCTGCTCGAATTATCTATGAAAGTCAGTGAATCTATCGCAAATGTACGAGCCCGCGCTGCAAAGCAGTGGTAGCCGCCTGCGTGCGATCGCTCACGCCCAGCTTGCTGAGGATGCTGTTGATGTGACTCTTGACCGTTGCTTCGCTGATGTTCAGCCGGCTGGCGATTGCTTTGTTGCTGTGGCCGGCCACGATTTGTTCGAGCACTTCGATCTCTCTTCCGGTGAGATCTGAACTGCCCATTCTCTCTGCCAGCCTCTCTGCCACATGGGCGGGAATTCGGCGCGAC
>DATNNY010000411.1:0-8263 GCA_035601635.1 Pyrinomonadaceae bacterium | reverse complement strand
AGCGATTTGAAAGTTGGCGCTCTTCCGCCGTCGCTGGATGAATATCTCAAGCGCGTCGTCACGCCCACACTCGAATCGCAAAAGCGGAACGGCGCGGTGGCCATTAAGTTTGAAGCCGCTTACCTGCGCAAGCTCGACTTTGACGATCCCGACCAGGCGAAGGCCCGCGCGATTTATGCGCGCTTCGTAAGAGGCGGCGAACCTCCGGCGTCGGGTTACAAAGCGCTGCAGGATTTTGTTTTCTATTACATCGCGCGCGAGGCTGGCCGGCTGGGAATGGCCGTGCACATTCACTGCATCGAAGGCGCCGGCGGTTTCTATCGACAGAGCGGGAGCAATCCTTTGCTGCTCGAGGCGGTTTTCAACGATCCCACTCTGCGCAAGACCAACTTCGTCGTCGTGCACGGTGGTTATCCGTTCACCAAAGTGATGGGTTCGCTGATGAGCAAGCCGAATGTCTATGCGGATTTTTCTGCGCAAACTTTCTTTACCTATCCGCGTGAGTTAAGCGAGATTCTGCGTAACTGGCTGGAGTTCTATCCCGACAAAATTCTCTTCGGCACAGACGCGTTTTCCTTCGGACCCGAAGTCGATTGGGGTGAAGTAGCCTGGCTTTCGAACACGACTGCGCGACAGGCGCTCGCGTTGGCCTTAACCGGAATGATGAATGATGGCGAGATTACGCGTGCGCGGGCGTCGCAGCTGGCCCGAATGGTGCTGCGCGAGAATGCAATTGAGCTCTACAGGCTGCCCCCGAATTAGAAGTTATCATCACCAAGACTTCTGCTTGCTGTAAACGCTGCTACGAATCAGAACCTGTCCTTTTCACTATTGACTACGGTCGTTCTTTAGCATATTGTCCGGTCGCTTCGCGAGACTGGGCCAAGGTGTTCGTCGTTCTTGACTCGAGAGGCGCAGCCGAATCCCGGGAAACGTCAGGTTGGTCCTCAAGAGCCTGCGATAACTGCCGCATTCCTCCTGTACCTTCCTGAGGAACCGTTTCGATCCTTCATGAGTTCAGCGGCCGTCATCGCCCGGTCGTTCTTGTGAGTCAATGGGAGGAGAACATTTGGCATACACACTGACCGATAACGATTGGGCAGGCCTCTTGGATCGGATTCAAGGAGGGAAATGCACACCGTTCCTCGGGGCTGGGGTTAATTACGGTATCCTCCCAACGGGAGCCACCATTGCTGCAGATTGGGCCAGGGAGTACGAGTATCCGCTCAAGGATGTCGGAGACCTGGCGCGAGTGGCCCAGTTCGTCGCGATCAAGCTTGACGAACCGATGCGGCCCAAGGAATTAATTCTAAGCCTGTTCGAAAAGACACTTAAAGGTCTCGACCTTGACGCGAAACTAAAAGACCCGCAAAACCCTCTTGCCTTTCTGGCGGGGCTCCCGCTTCCTGTCTACATCACGACTAATTATGACGACTTTATGACGAGGGCATTGAAGTTTGCAGGCAAGACACCGCATTCCGAAATATGCGGCTGGAACCCTGTTGTCATTCAACATAACAATTCAATTCCTACTAAAGGCAAGAACAGGAAGGCTCGCGCCAGTCCCACCAAAGACGATCCATTGGTCTTCCATCTACACGGTCATCAGGACTTGCTTCAATCGCTAGTCCTCACCGAAGATGACTATCTCGATTTCCTGGTCGAAGCCTCCAAGCAGCCGAAAATGCTGCCGCCACGCATTCAGGAAGCGGTGACGAACTCCTCGCTTCTATTCATTGGCTATCGGTTAGCGGACGTAAACTTTCGCGTCCTGTTTCGGGGACTCCTCAATTCCCTGACGAAGGGTTTGCGGAGTATCAGTCTAGCCGTCCAGTTGCCCCCAGAGGAAGTCTCGGAAAATGAGCGGGCGAATATGCAGGCGTATCTGGACAAATACTTTCGGAACGTGGAGGTGAAGGTTTATTGGGGCGAAGCGGATAGGTTTCTCGCAGAGTTGCACGAACGATGGGAGAGATTCAATCGATGAGTGAGGAGACTCAGAGTTTCAACCCGTACCCTGGCCCGAGACCTTTCAAGAAGGAGGAGAAGGACCGTTTCTTTGGCCGCGAAACTGAGGCGAGAGAATTGCTTTCGCTTGTCACTGCCCATCAAGCGCTGTTGCTGTATGCCCAGTCCGGGGCGGGAAAGTCGTCTTTGATTAATGCCGGGTTGGTACCGCTGCTGCTCGAGGAGAAGTTTACTACACTGCAGTCGGGAAGTCTGGGAGGGTTAATCCCTCCGACACTAAGTCTCGCCGAGATTCCGAATGTCTATGTGTTCAGCACGCTGGTCTGCTGGGCGGACGGCAAGGTTGATCCGAGACTCCTTCTAGGGAGGTCTTTGGCAGAGTTCCTGCGAACATCCGCGCAAGGCACTGAAATTAGCTCGTCTTCACCTCGCGTCATCATCTTTGATCAGTTTGAAGAGCTATTCACTCTCTACCTCGGACGCTGGGGAGATCGAGAAGAATTTTTCAAACAGATTGCTGAAGTTCTGGAAAAAGACCCACTTGCGAGGGTAGTCTTCGCCATGCGCGATGATTACATCGCGCAGTTGGATCCGTATTGTGACTTTTTTCCTGAGAGGCTGCGCACACGCTTCCGACTTGAACGACTCGATGAAGAGGCTGCTCTTCTGGCCATCAAGGAACCCTTGGAGGGTACTGATTACGCGTTTGCAGAAGGGGTGGCGGAAACACTAGTCAACGATCTGTTGAAGGTCCGGGTCGAGAATGACATGGGCGGAAAGGTCGAAGTCACGGAGGCTCAGGGAGAGTTCGTCGAGCCGATAATTCTTCAGGTTGTTTGTCAAAGCATCTGGCAGGGACTTCCCCCGGGAACGAGAGAAATAACAAAAGACCACCTGCTCTCTGTCGGCGAAGTGGATAAGGTGCTGTCAAAATTCTACGACCACGCGATAGATGCGGCCGTGGAAATCACGCAGGACGAGCAACAGCTTCGAACATGGTGCGAGCAGCATCTGATTACGGGGACAGGCACTCGCAACACCGTACATAGAGGACCTGAAACCACCGGTGGTATTCCCAATCGAGCCATAGAAGTGATGGAGAGTAAGCATCTTATCAGAGCCGAGCGGCGCCCCGCTGGCAGATGGTACGAGCTAACCCATGACCGGTTCATCGGACCGATACAAACGTCCAACAAAGCGTACGGCTCCGAAATGCAAAATGCCTATAACGCCCTGCTCGAAGGGGATCAAGCGCGCCAACGCGGCGACTATAATACGGCTTTCAAAGTTTACTCGAAGGGGTTATCAATTTATCAAAGATTTAGAAGTCGGCGTAATGAAGCCGTTACCCTCTATTGGATTGGCCAGGTTCACCTTGCGACGAAAGATTTCAAGGAAGCGATGCGATTCTCGGAAGCTGCGGCTGATCTTTTCCTTGAGCTTGGTGACCAGAAGACCGCCAGTGATACCTATCTAAATCTGACTTACCAGTGCCTTCAAGCGGAGAACTTTGAGGAAGCCGTGAAGGCCGCGACTCGGACCATTGAGTTGGCGCCCGAAAATGCCGATGCATACGACAAGCGAGGCGCGGCTTACTTTTATGGGGGGCACTTGTCCGAAGCGATTGAAGACTATAGCCGGGAACTCCAATTGATTCCTGATTCGAGCGTTGCACTCAACGGCCGAGGGCAATGCCTGGCCGAAGCCGGTCGATACGATGAAGCATTGGTTGATCTCTTGCGTGCTATTGAATTGGCGAAGGAAGCTGGAAATCCGATTATGGTAGCCTACGCCAGCAACGGCGCGGCCTTGGCCTTAGGCGGATTGGGAGAATTCGAGAGAGCTCTGGAATCTGTGAAGAAAGCTTTGGAGATAACGCCTAACAATGCCTGGTCGTATTACTATCGCGCGCAAATCTATGAGTGGATGAAAGAGCCGGACAAAGCGCGTGAGGACTATAAGCTTGCCCTTGAGAAACATGACCCACCCGTGAACCCACTCAGACGGCAGCGAGCAGAGAACTACCTGAAGCAATCGGACGTTAGCAAATGAAGGTCTTACTGACCGGCTTCAATCCCTTGCTTCCCTGCGAATTCACCGCCCGCCAAAAGGCTAATTCGGAAATTGATCCGCGATCTAAAGCCTGAAGCCATCGTCTGCTTGGGCGTCTCGGAGCGTCTTAGTGAGATTAGCCTGGAGCGTCTCGCAGGGAACGTCGACGACTTCACTGCTGGGGATAATGCTGGTGAATCCAGACACGGCGAACGGATCGTTCCCAATGGGCCGCCTGCATATTGGTCAACGTTGCCGCTGGGGCGGATGCTGGCCGCGTTGCAGGTCAACCGTATCCCCGTGGGTTTTTCGAATCACGCCGGAACCTACGTCTGCAATCATGTATTTTACGCGGCCCTGCATGAAGTTGAACAGTTAGAAATACAGGCAAAGTGTGGTTTTATACACGTGCTGTTAATGGTCGAACAGCTTGCGAATCCGGAAAAAACTAATCTGGGCTTGCCTCTCGGTCTAATGATTGATGGCATAGAATGTTGCCTGAATGTCCTGAAGGAACGACGTCCGCCCCAGTTAGCTGCAGGATCAACAGAGCGCCCTCTGATTTGAAGATGCCCTACTGCGTTTCCGGAACCACGGCTGCGCCCTGGATTACAGGTTCTCTGCTTGCTGCCTTAAAGAATCCCAACGCCGAAAGCGCATAAAAAAGAATCGCGACCACCACCACATACTGAAATCCCAGGAGCATCGACATATTTTCGGCCAGCCCGCCCAACATTGCGCCGGCTATGTTAAAGCCGAACGCGCGGTCAGCTTCGGCTGTGCGCCTGAAACTCGCGGCGAAGATCACGCCGGCAAACAGGACCGGCGCAAACACCAGCAGACAAGACCCAGTCACCTGGAGAGTTCGATTCATCCCGAGGAAGAAATCGAGCGGAACGATCGTATTCAGCAACAGGGTTACGAACAGGCCGGCATAGTAAGGCCAAAGCTTCGTCACGTTTGTTTTTAGCGTCCAGATATTGGCAACCAGGATCATTACCAGCACCGCAAAGAAGACAACCGAATTGACCACCCAGGTGCTGCCGAAGAGGAGCGCCATGGTAACCACGGCCTTGGTTTCGATCAGCATGAACCCGGCGCCGAGAAAAAAGATTTGCAGGTTGAGTGGCCGGGAACGCTCTCTGTTTTGCGTCCGATTCTCTGCGCCGCGTTGTGGCACGAACACAAAGATCAAAAGCAACGCCAGACCTGCCATGATTAAAATTCCGCGCACACTCAACGCCGGCATCATCGGCTTGCGCAGATAGAAGAAAGGCCAGTCGTCAGTCGCCGGCGGCAGGGCGCCTTGCGGCTGAACCACAGTCGCCATCGCGAACCTCTGCCAGGGAAGTTTTTGCTGATCTCCTTCTGAAGCCTGATCAAAGCGCTGCCGTTCATCAGGCGCCGGTTGCTGAAATCCGTTCGGCGACGTCGGCGCAGGGGCCTGGTCGTTGCGCAGAAAATACTCCTGCTGTTGACTGAAAGCCTGGCGCAGGTTACTGGTGTTTCCGGAAAAGAAGACCGTAAAGTCGCCGGCCGTGTTTTCTTCCGGCTCAATCACCTTGCGGTAAGGCAGAGTGATGCAGACCGGATTGCCGCCGCCGAAGACCTCATCCAAACTTTTCTGCAGACGCGAAATCAACCATCCCTGACGAAAATAGTTGTAGACGACAAAGGTACCGTCGGGTTTCAGATGCCGCTTCACGTCCGCGAACGTCTGTTGGGTGAAGAGGTAGCTCTCGAGACGAATGTTGCTGTAGCCGCTATGCAGCACGAGTGAATCAACCAGGGCGTAAATGATCAAATCGTATTTCCGATCGGTCGCGCGCAGAAAGTTGCGGCCGTCATCGTTATGAATTTCTACGCGCGGATCCTGATACGGATGGTCCGGGTGATACTGCGTGCCCAGGCGATAAATGGCCGGATCGATCTCGACTGCATCCACATGCTCGGCGCCCCACTGCAGGGCGCGACTAACGTCGTTTCCTGAGCCCGCCCCGATAATCATCACATTCTTAAACGGCGGCTGGCCGGCGTCGCGATTGAGCATGTGCGGCAGCGCATAGGCCGCGTACCGATCACTGCGCGAAACCATTGACTGATGAAAGATGAGATTCACCGAAAGGGACAGATCGTAAGGCTTGTAGTCGATGCGATAGTAAGGCGACCAAATCTGACGGGCTTCCTTCTGGCCTTCAAAATCATTGTGGATCAGCGTATAAGAAGCCAGCCCGACCACGGCCAACAACAACACGCCCATAACCGGAGCCATCACGTAAAGCTTTTCGCGGAAGCGGCGGCGCGGCGAGACGAAAAAAAAGTAACCCAGGCAGAGGGCGACGAATCCGAACCACCAAATCGGCGACAGTTGCAGGTAAGAACAAGCGGCAAACAACACGATGCCGACGATGCTGCCGGCAATATTGATGGTGTAGGCCTGCACGCGGTTGGGCCAAAGATTCAACGCCCTCCCAAGCTCCTGCCCCGGCCCAATCATTGCCATCGCTATACAAATGAAAAAGAATCCGCACAGGACTTCGACCGGAATCGGATAACGAAAGATGTCAGGCGTATGCGTAGCCACGCCAAAGAAGACCACTTGCGGAGAAGGACGACCTTCGTCCCACTTCACAAACGATCCGCTGGTGATTTCCACGATGTGCGCGGCGGCCATGGCCACGATCAGAAAGACCGGCGTCCAGGCCAGGTAGTTGCGGCGGCGATTCGCGGCCAGACAGCCAACTGACATTCCCAGAAACGAGGCCAACAAAACTACGTTGGTAAAAAATGTCAGGTGCAGCGCATGCGCCGGGAACCAGCGAATGCCGGCCAGCTCGAGAAAAAGAATCAGCAGGCTGATCAAGAACAACTCAAAGCCAGAGCTAGCAGTAGAGACTTGAGCAGAGGGGATCTTATTCACAGCGCGTCCTCGGTTTCCTGGAGTAGTAGCTCGAAAGGAAGGCGATCCAAAATGAAGTCTGGCCTTGGATACTAAAAAGAGAATTGCAAAGGCAACTTCCCGGAACGAGCTGACAGAAATTACTCGAACATCGTCGATAAATCAATCAAATCTTCATTTCATTCTTGAAAGAGTGGCACGGGCGTCCCGCCCGTGAATCATACGCTGGATGCGCATGCCACATCCTAATCGAATCACTTGATTTCAACCTCCACCGGCGCAGCGTCGTGCGCCTGATACCCTTCCGGCCAGTTTGAGATGTTGATTCCATAGATCCAATCTGAGTCTGGAACAACGGCAAAGCGAACGGTGATGGGCTGACCACGCACCGCCCGCCAGCGCACTCGGAATGAAGTGATTTGCCACTCTTGAATCAAAGGCGACTTTGGATCTTCTACCGGCACCTGGCGCCAGCCGCAATTGCTTCCGTTAATAAATAAGGTGACCCGCGTTTGAATCAGCGACGGCTGCGCTTCGTAGGGGACCAGCGGTTGGAGATGGGCGCGCACGATAATTTTTCCCACGCGGCGGTAGTCTTTGCGGCCGGGCACGACATATTCGAAGTAGCCGGCCCCGGCGCCCCAAATATATCCATTGCCGCCGCCGAGTTTTTCAAACCGGCCCTGCACCACCATGTTGGGCCAGATGCGGTACAGAATCGTCCCGTCGGGTTGATAGTAAGTTTGCGGTTGCACCGCCTTCTCGTTCACGTCCTGCGCAAAAGCAAATTGGCGCGGCACCAGGTGGCGCCCGGTCTCGAGCGTAGCTGGTGGCGGCGAGGCGTTGACCAGCGACGAAAAAAGATGCGTGCCGCCGGTAATCTCAGCCAACAGCGCTGTGTCGCGTCGAATGGTCCAAGTCACTCCATAGCCTCTCTGCGGGTCGGGCGTAAGGATCCAGAACATCGCACCTGATACGCCTTCGCGCGCGGCGCTATCGAAATAGGCCCGATACCAATCCCCCGGGGAGAGTCCCTTATAACCTTCGCCGGACATGCCGAACTCGCCGATGACCAAAGGCTTTTTCAGAGAGGCTGCGGCCGCCACACGATTCTGGATAAACTCTTCCAAAGCTTTCGGCGAATCGACAAAACTATCAGTGTCGTCGCGCGGATAATTGTGCACGTCACAGTAATCGATGTTCGGCAAAGCATGATCGGCGAGCCACTCGCGCCGTTCCGCCGCCGAGCGATAGCCCCAATTCCCCGGGGTGATCGAGTGATCGGGATCGAGTGATTTCAGATAGGTGCTCATTTCAGCGAACCATGCCCGGCGCTCAGACCAA